>SCSL01000030.1 GCA_004298405.1 Patescibacteria group bacterium
GTCGACGAGCGACTGGAGGGAGTTCACTCCGTACACAGAAAGTCCTCCGATGGCAGTTGCCTCCTGAGTATTTTCCATCGGCACAAATATCGAGCTTATTTGCCGGTTCTTTGCCATGATCGCGGCCGTGAGTGTCCCTTGAACAGCCCGTACAGATCCATCCAAGGCGAGTTCCCCCAAAAACACACACGATTCAATTGATGCACACGATATTTCACCTGTTGCCAGCAGAATAGACAATGCGATCGGAAGATCGTAGAGAGGTCCTTGTTTGCGAACATCGGCCGGCGCCAAGTTCACCGTCACTCTTCCTCGAGGAAACGAATAGCCACTATTTTTGATCGCCGCACGAATACGGTCACGCGCCTCTTTGACGGCTGTATCAGGCAAGCCAACCAAACAAAACGCATTGAGACCGAAAGAAACATCTGCCTCGACCGTGACGGGCGTTGCATGAATGCCAAGCGTCGCCGCTGTTGTGATGTGAAACATAACCCCCCAACTCAATTAAGAGAGGGGGTTACTTATACGTCTAGAGTAATCTATTTTTTCGACAATGTCAAACAATTGGTTCGTCTGCGTGGATTCGTTTTTGTTTTCTCGTTCGTCGGCTGGAGAGAAGAAGCATAACAACACCTACCACGATCACGACATCCGAAAGGTTAATGGCAGAGCGAGAGAATAGGATAATATAATCGACCGTAAATCCGTATACGACCCGGTCGTAGAGGTTTCCAAGAGCCCCCAAGATAATGATCCCGGTTGAAAGGGTGATATCTGGGTGCGTTCGAAGGTTTTTATAGGCGATGTGGATGAGTCCTAAACCAATAAGGATCGAAACGAGGATAATAAATTCCAATCGAAATGGAATATCAAATGCCACCCCCAGGTTTTTGTGAATAGCAAAAGCGATGATGCCTGGATCAACAAGACTCCCTTCCTGAGGGAGTCGCTGTAATCCGATGTATTTAAGCCATTCGTCCAGAAGCACCAAAAGACCGACAGGAATTAAATACCAATACATGTGTTGGGAAATGGTGCTCACACTTCCTGGGTGAGGGTTTTCTTGCACTGAATACAAGAGGTTGATGTTGGGCGAGCAACAAGTCGACGCTCGTCTATCTGTTGGCCACAGTACTTGCAGGTTCCATAAGTTCCATTTTCAATCATTTTCAGAGCGGATTCGACATCGCGCAGAGCCTTTTCAAGCTCATCCTCTAATGAGAGATTATCTGAAAATTGTGCCACTTCAGAGGCGTTTTCATCTTCTTTCTCACCAAGATTAGGAAAATCCGAGGTAAAGTCTGTTTCAGATGACTTTAAATTTCGATGTGCGAATCCGGTCAATTCCTTTTCAAGTCGCGTCTTTTCCCCCTCGAGCAAGTCCCTCATTTTTTGAACAAAATCTGATCCCATAGGTCTTTTCTTAAAAATGACGCTTAAACTATACCATTTTTCTTGTAAAAAAAGAAGACGGGGCCCGAAGGCCCCGATCGTTATTCGAAGTGTTGGCCCATTTAGGCGTTGGGCTCCACAACCAAGGTATTGGTTAGGGGACTCAACGCCCTAAAGGCACGAACATCACCGAATATGTAGCGTACTCTGCCGTTCTTACCATTCATTGGTTTTACCCGCGGATCTACCAAGGATAGATCATAAGTGGGGCGAACCTAGAAGCTTCGCTTTTGTTTTTGTTTTCTCATGTTCTGAACAGTAAAGACGGTAAGACGTTTCCCGAAAGTCGCGCGAGCGTGGGGTGCCCGCTGACACAAGTCAAAAGCGGTTTTCGGAAAACCTCCCAAGAGTGGTGTGAAAGAACTACTTACAAAAGTATGATACCAAAAAATTGACCATTGGTCAATTTACATATTATCGCTAAATTTAGTGAATACAGATGACAGTCGAGGAAAAAATGTGTTCATGTAGTCGATGCTTGTTCAAAACTTATCCACAATTATGCTCACTTATAAACTACTTATCCACAGTTAAATAAGGCATAAGTGGAGGTTGGTTGAATACTTTTTGAACTCAATTGAAATAAGGGAAAAGTCATCGAATATGCTTTCAATTGACCCAAACCATGAACTAACATGGTCGATGTTTGTCTGCTCCAAGAGAAATTGAGGATTTAATTTGGCATTCCCGCTTGGGCAATGGGAGTTTGGCGCCTCTTCTTGATTTTGTACAAAGTCGTCTAATAGAGCCTGGCTAGTTGTGAAAAATGCATCTCCATCCCGCAATACAGCAGAAATAGAGGTTCCTCCCCAGGTCGGGACGCGATAACTCGTCCCGAGAGCCGTTGATATTTCTTCAACGGAAACAAGTTCCGGTTGAACGAGTAATTCCTCAAATTTTGTACCATCAATGAGGGTTTGTGTCATAAGCGTTGGTCGAGCAAAGGCTCCGATACGCTCGAGCTCCTCCAAGACGACTTCCTTGTCTATTGGTGTGTTTTTGATGATGAGGAGTGTCTCATGGTTCCCCTCTTTTGAGCGAACAACAGCTTCCATTTGGCTATTTTTAGCTAAAAAGACGCTGTTTTTTGAAAGCCGCTCAAGTCCCACTAAGGGTGAGCCATTTTCACCCCAAGAAAGTCCACCTAGAACCAAGGAAGCAGTTTCAAGAGATTGTGAGCTTGTTGGAGTTCGTTTGCGGGAGTCGATTTCTAATGTCATTTCCGATTGAGAAAGGAAGAGGTTCCCTCCCAAAGAGCTATCCGGAAGGACAACTCGTCCCAACCACGCTTTCCCGAGTGATGGCAAAAGGGGTCGATGGACGAACGGTTTTGTTCCGCTTATCGGTATGAGCGTTGAGGAGAGAAGAATAAACGCGCCTTTCTCCTGTGTAGAAATTCCATAATTGTTGAGCAGATCAAGAGGAAGGTCGGTTTTTGTGGCTCGTAGGGCGACACTGCGTTCTCCCGATTTTGTTACAAAGAGAGCCAGCTCCCCCTTCGTGTAAGGAGAAACATCGGAGAGTTCCAGGCTTCTATTTGATATCAAAGGGACGCCAGAAAGCCATTTTCCTAAGAAATGAGCTGTTGATTTGTTGAGATGCAATTCCAGAACAAGGACGGTGTCAGAAGGGGCAAGACTCAAAATTGTGCTACGACTCAGCCACATCGTCCCAAGACGAAATGCACAGAACGCACCGATAATAATGACGAGTGCCATAAGCCAAACAACCTGCCGATTCCGGCGGGTTGTTTTGGTGTGGCGAGAGAGTGGAATGTTGAGATGTTGCATGTTAGCTCGCTCGCGGTGGGCGAGGACCTCGAGGAGCAGAGCCAGGGCGTCCTCCGCCTCCACGGAATGGTGGCCGTCCACCGTTGGTTGGTCTTGAATCACGAGATCCTGAGTCTGGTGCGCCAGTCCCGACGCCTCTGGGTCGGGACTCCGACTTTTGCGTCGGAGCCGGTCGTTCTGGGTAGACGTTTCCTGGGGCATCTTTCATGGAGAGAGATGTGCGTCCTTCGGAAAGTTCCATGATTTTGACTTGTACCTCCTGCCCTAACTTCACGATATCACTGACGTTTTCCACGCGCCATGGAGCGAGCATGCTTACATGCACCATTCCGTCGCGTTTTGGTAGGTACTCTACAATCGCACCGAAATCCATAAGTCGTGTCACCTTTCCCTTGTAAATTTCGCCAACCTTCGGCTCACGGGTAAGTTGTTCGACCAAGGAGAGTGCTTTTTGTGCTCCTTCCGCATCGGTGGAAGTAATCATCACCAAACCGTCGTCGTCGATATCGATCGCTTGTACGCCTGTATCGGCAATGATTCCGTTAATCGTCTTTCCGCCAGGACCAATAACATTTCCGATAAGTTCTGGATTGATACGCAGGGTGATAATGCGTGGAGCGTAGGGCGAAAGGTCAGCTCGAGGTTCTGTGATGACTGCGGTCATAACATCAAGGATTTGCAAACGGGCTTCACGAGCCTGGGCAAATGTCTGTTTTATCATTTCGGGAGTAAGGCCAGTCGTTTTTGTATCCATTTGAATGGCGGTGATGCCAACGCGCGAACCAGCAATCTTGAAATCCATGCCGCCGGCACCGTCTTCAAGATCCTGAAGATCGGTGATGACTTTCCAGCGACCTTGATCGTCGGTGGCAATACCCATGGCAATTCCAGCAACAGCTGATTTGATCGGCACACCCGCATCCATAAGAGCAAGGGTTGAACCACAGGTTGAACCCATGGAGCTTGACCCGTTTGATCCGAAGACTTCAGAAACGGCGCGGATGGTATAAGGGAATGTTTCCTTATCGGGCATCATGGGCATAAGCGCTTTTTCCGCGAGCCCCCCATGGCCGATGTCGCGACGTGATGGACCACGCATTGGTTTCACTTCTCCCACCGAGAACGGAGGAAAGTTGTAGTGATGAAAGTAGCGTCGTGTGCCAACGGTTTCCATGCCGTCGAGCGTCTGCTCATCTCCTGGCGCGCCCAATGTGACAATCGTCATGACTTGGGTTTCCCCGCGCATGAAATGACCGGATCCATGCACACGCGGAAGAACCGCCACTTCACTCAACAGCGGTCGAACATGCCCAATCCCTCGGCCATCCACACGTCTTTCTTCTTCGATGATCGCGCGCGACACTTCGGCTTCGAGCACATCCAAAACGATATCTGTTCCGTAATGCATATCATCGCTTTCGACCCCTTTTTCTTTGAGGAATTCTTTTGTCCGAGATTTCAGTTCTGATTTTTGATTATTGCGTTCAGACTTTGTTGCTTGTGGAGTTCCAAAGAAAAGCGTCTTCACGGTTTCAAGGATGAATGGTCGAGCGAGATTTTCAATTTCTTCGCGTCGAGCGCGAGCCGTTTTTTCTTCCTCATTTTTTGGTGTGAGAAGATCACGTTTTTCTTTCCCAACCGCCGTGCGGACTTCTTCGATGAGTTTGATAGGAGCCGAGATGTTCTCTTGTCCAAACCAGAACGCGCTCAAGACGGTTTCTTCCGGGGCTTCTTTTCCTCCCGCTTCGACCATAATGATTTTCTCGCTCGTCCCAGCAAAACTTAGATCGAGGATCGATGTCTCACGTTCTTTGTAGGTTGGGTTCAACAGCATCTGTCCGTTCTCATGACCGACACGCACGCATCCGATCGGGCCATTCCATGGAATGTCGCTGATATGAAGCGCGCAGGAGGCTGCGATAAGACCCAGCACATCTGGATCATTCTCTCCGTCAAAGGAAAGGGCGGTTACGATCACTTGCACTTCGTTGCGGATTTTCTGATCGAATAATGGGCGCAGGGCACGATCAATGAATCGGGAAATTAATACAGCTTCGTCTGTTGGACGACCTTCTTTTTTGATGAATCGGCTCCCTTTAATGCGGCCAGCCGCGTAGAGCTTTTCTTCGTAATCAACCATCAGAGGAAAGAAATCCATGCCCCCACGCGTTTCGGCACTCATGGTAGCGGCGGCAAGGACAACGGTGTCGCCGTATTGCACCAGACAGGATCCTCCAGCTTGTTGGGCATATTTGCCCACCTCAATGGCGAGCGTTCGTCCTCCCCATTGCGTTTGGAATTGTTTTGCTGGGTTCATAAAGTAAGTGATCCTGCAGAGGCGAAAGATGTCGAAGATGTGCTTCGAGATCTCATGAGTCTCCGCAGGAGTGAATAAGTAATTGTTAGAATTCGAGTCGTCGCGTCCGAGATTCTTCTTGATCGGAAACAGACTCATCAAGCTTCATAAAAAAACTATCTGTTGGATCTTGGTCTTCGTTTTCCCCTTCTTCAATTTCCTCAATGGGAGAGTCTCCTTGAGGGAGCTTTTTTTCAACATGCGCCGTAAGTTTGGGTCCAATGAGATAGCGTCTTTGGTTTGCTGAGAGGTCGGTGTAATTATGGACCATCTCGATGAGCTTCCCGCTTGTTGTTTTATCAAAGGCCATAAGTTCCACCATGCGACCGCGACTTTGTACGTAGTTCACCAGTGGTTGGAAATCGCCATCGCCCGAAACAATCACGACGACGTCCAAGGTATCAAGCGCTTGGACAACATCGATCGCGAGACCGACATCCCAGTCGGCTTTTTTTTGGCCAGACGGATATTCCATGAGAGGCTTCTTGCGAGTTTCGATCCCGGCGTTTTCCAGTGCCTCAAAGAACGCATTGTTCTCTCCGCCTTCTGTTGAAACAACATATGCAATGGCACGGATGAGCTTGCGCCCAGCCACGCCATCCTCGACAATATTTTTAAAGTTCACTTTGCGCTTAAAGAGATTTCGCGCGGAGTAGTACATGTTTTGCGTGTCGATGAATACACCGACGCGTTGGTCTTTGTGCTTAAACATAGGTTGGTGGTTCCGTAAAAAAGTCGGGTCCGGTTAAAAAGCAAAGACCCCGCGAAATCCGCGGGGTTCTAAAATTATCGCAATTTGAGTTCGTCCTTGATTTTTTCAAGGGCGGCGGCATCTTCTCGTTCAAGGTACTTCATGAGCCTGCGGCGTTCGTTCACTTTGTTGATGAGACCACGGCGGGAAGAGTTATCCTTTTTGTGATCGCGCAAGTGCTTGGTGAGATCTTCAATTTCTGCTGTCAAAATAGCAATTTGGACTTGAGGAGAACCGGTATCGGAGTCGTGCGTGCGGAACTTCTTGATGAGGTTCTGCTTCTTAGATGCACTGAGCATAGAAAGGTGGATTTCATGGCATGATCTGAGTTGATGGGAGCTCAGCCCCGAACACCAAGGTCATGTCTATGGATTAGTGAATACGGAGGTAGACTACGAGAAAGACCAATAAAAGTCAAGGAAAGTCTGCGTGGAGTATACTAAAGGCACTATGCCAATCGCTCATCCCAATCAAACCTACCCATTTCGTGGCCACCGGCATTCTTTAGGACAGATCAATGCCCTTCCCGCTTTGGCCTCCAATCGTCTCCTATCATTTGCGGCTTCAAGTATCGTCAGCGTGTTCTTGCCGATTTTTTTGTATGAGTTTTTCGATCTGTCCATTGTGGCCGTCTTGTTGTGGTATGCGATTAACTTCGCTGTAAAATTTCCCTTTCAAGTGTGGGCCGCACAGATTTTCTCACGCACCGGGCTTATTTCCAGCATGGTGTTTGGGACATTTGGCATCATGCTCTTTTATTGGACGTTCTATCTTTTGGATACAGGAAGTCCGTTTGGTCCGTATATACTCATGACGCTGGGAATCATTGGGCTCACGATCGTTTCCTGTTTCTATTGGTCACCATTTCATATCGACTACGCCAAGTTTGGACCCAAGAAAACTCGGGGTGCCTATCTTGCTCGACTGTATGCCCTTCAACAAATGATCCAGGTCGTGGCTCCGGTACTCGCCGGCTGGGTCATCGTTACCTACGGCTTTTTCATGAATTTTTTTCTCGGAGTTATTCTCGCCGGTGCTTCAATTGTCCCGTTGTTTTTTCTCCCGACCTTCAAAGTGAAGTATGAGTTTGGGTTCTGGGAGAGTTTTACAAAGTTGTTTAGTAAGCATTTCCGTCCAATGAGTCTCTCAATGATGGCCTATGGCGCAGAGAATATTGTCGGCATCGTAGTCTGGCCAATCTTTCTTTACGCTATTTTTAAAGGACAATACCTCGAGATCGGGGCGTTTGCGGCGATTGTTGTCGTGATCGGGCTTGTGCTGGAACTTCTTGTTGGGCGTGAGACGGATAAATTTTCTGCAGGGAAACTGCTCAAATACGGCACCGGTATTTATGCGCTGGGCTGGGTGTGGAAGGGGCTTGTTGAGACGGTTGTGGGAGTATTCGCTGCCTCCACGTTCCACAACGTCGGCGCTATTTTGTTGCGCACCCCCATGGACACACTCATGTACGAACAGGCCGCCGACTCTGGCCACTACATCGATGAATACACGGTCCTGCGCGAGATTGCCCTTGGGATGGGACGCGTGTTGATGTTGCTTTTTTTGGTTGCGGTTACGAGCGTATTTTCGATCGGAGCATCCTTCTTCGTCGCGGCCGTGGTGTCGCTGGGGATCAATTGGCTGGTGGATTATCAAGCGGGGGAATAATTTCTGTGTCATTGCGAGGAAACTCGAGCGGTAGTGATTTTTTCTCAGGGGCTTCAGCCCCGTTGCGTTGTTCGCGAACGACGTGACCCGTTGCGTCGCTCGGACGCCGCTAAAGCGGCTAAGAAGAGAATCAAGAACGTGTCCTGTGACATCTTTACTGAAGGACTACACCTATCGAGGATGACACATTAGGGCCACAAGTTTTCTCACCTGAGAAAAAAAGTATCCAAAATGAAAAGCCCCGGCGAGACATGAAGTCTGTCGGGGCACGCGAATACACTAGTCCTTGCGGACGAAGTACTGCTTGGTTCTGAGGAAGTCGTAGCGGTCGTTCAGGGTGACGACCACGAGTAGGAGGATGAACATCAGGTAGAACGATCCGGCGGAGACAAACCATGCGGTCGCGTCGACATCTCCTAGTGCGATGTTGCGGGCATTAGCTGTCCAGTAGTGAAGACCCATGAGAACCTCCTATCTTTCCTCGACCGCTTCGAGGTCGGATGACTTTTCTTGCGTCCGTTCAAGGACGCGGAACTATTCTGAAAGTGGAGTCTGAAGTTCAGACATGGATTCTCTCAGGTTCTTCAGCTCGACTTCAGTCTCGTAGGCAATGAAACCCATCGTCACCACGTATGCGAACGTGGCACCTGCGAATATGATTCGAACGAAGATTGGATACTTCTCATTTTCGGGCATGGTCATGCTGACCATGCCCACGAGGTATGCAGTGAGGATGAAGACTACCACGACTTCCTCCTGGGTTGAGGCGGCGAGATGTCACCTCTGTCGAATTTACGACTTTGGAGAATATTCGAAAAATTTCATTTCGTCAACTGTCGTCTCGCCTGGTTTTGTCGGTGGTTTTTCTCAGAGGCTTCAGCCCCGTTGCGTCGCTCGGAACGCCGCTAAAGCGGCTGAGAAGGGAGAACGAAAACAGACCCCTTGCGGAGTCTGTTTTGTTGTCAGTTTAGAGCACGGAGTCGATCGCGGCGGCGACGGAGGAGAATGGAAGGGCTCCCTTGATGGGGATGGCGTTTCCATCCTGATCGATCACGAACGAACCTGGGGTTCCCGAGACTCCCGCGGCTCCACCTGCTTGTGCTTGAGCCTCGATCACGTCGTTATATTTTTGTGCGTCGAAACAGCTTTGCCACTGGCTTGTGTTGAGTCCAAGGCTTGAGGCAAGTTGGGCATAGTACGCGCTTCCAAGGTTGGACTGATTCTCAAAGAGTGCATCAGCGTATTCCCAGAATTTTCCTTGCTCAGACGCACATTCGGCCGCGTTCGCCGCTGGAGTCGCTTCTGGGTGGAAGGAAAGGGGGAAATGGCGGAAGACCCAACGGACAGAGTCTGAGTATTCGCTCATGACTTGTTGCATTGTTGGATGGAATCGACTGCAGTAAGGGCATTGGAAGTCAGAGTATTCGATGATGGTGATCGGCGCGTCAGCATTTCCGCGAATGTGGTCTGTCTCTGTCACAGCTGGAACTCCCGTGGCTGTTGGGGGTGGAACTTCTGCTGCGGCAATAACCTCAGCGGCATCACCAGAATCATCATTGTCGGCATTCGCGAATGCGTCAACGGAACAATCTCCGCCTAACACGCAGCTGCCGAGCAAGATGAATCCAAGGGTACCAAGCGCGAGGATAGCGGTGACGAATCCGAGCCAGAAGGCTTGCCTAGATGGGAGGGCATCAAAAAAGGATTTTGTTTGGGATTCCATAAGGGGAAAGGGTTAGAAGGGTTAGAAGGGTGAGAAGGAAGAGAAGGTCTCCTACCAACCATGTGTTGCGAAAAGATATGGGAGGAATAATCGATTGGGAGTGGGACCACCACGTGCGTGATTGATTCGTTGGTTGAACCAAGTGAGACCACCTGGGTGATAGACAGACAGGGAAAAGACGAACGAGATGAAAAAAAGAGCCGTTACAAGCTGGAAGAATTTTTCTGAGGCGAGTGCTGCGGTCGATTCATTCCACGTCCAGGAGATTGGGTTGGAGATGGTTTGCGCGGTACACGCTTGGCCAACAAGCAGATTTTCTTGCGCCACATCTCCACAGAAAGTGTTTGATGCGGCAACAAGACTCCCTCCGACAATCGTCAGAATGGTGAGGGTCGCGGTGAAGGTATACCAGAAAGAATTCATACAACGTCCCCATCCTATCATAGTGAGTACGCTCTGCCGATGTTATACTTGTGGAACCTCTGCAAAAGTCGCGATCTTGCGACTTGCGGGCACCCAGGCGTCGCTTCAACGTACGTTTCAGTACGTTTTCAGCGACCGCCAGCCCGTGCACCGCAATCTCATCGACTTTTGCAAAGGTCTTTTGTGAATATATGGGGACGAAAATCGACAAACGCATCACAGACTTCCTTGAGTATCTTGAGGTCGAACGTGGGCGCAGTGAGCGTACAATCAAAAATTATGATTTTTATTTGCGCCGGTTTGCCGACTTTGCCAAACATCCAGCTCCAGAAAAAATAACGGACGAGCTCGTACATCGGTTTCGACTCTGGTTGAATCGCGAGGTTGAAGGACGTGTAGCACAGACATTAAAGAAGTCAACGCAGAATTATCACCTCATCGCCCTGCGGAGCTTCCTCAAATACTTGGCACGCAAAGATGTACGTTCACTGGCTCCAGAAAAGATTGAATTGGCTCGGCAAGAAATGCGGCAGGTCGAGTTTTTGGAAGCCGAGGAGCTTGATCGACTGTTGGGACAGCCGATGAAACTCGGGGGAGGACTCGTGGCTCTGCGCGACAAGGCTATTCTTGAACTTCTTTTTTCGACAGGCATGCGTGTGAGTGAGCTTTCCAAACTCAAGATTGAGAATATCAACTTGGGACGAGATGAATTTACCGTGCGAGGAAAAGGCGGAAAGCTCCGAGTGGTCTATCTTTCCTCAACTGCCAGGGATACGCTTAAAGAGTACCTTGGGAAACGTCGCGATCCCTCCCCTTTCTTGTTTGTCGGTCACGACCGTGCAAAAGGTGGTCGAGGACAAACTGGCGGGCTCACACCACGATCGATTCAACGACTCGTTGAGCGGTATGCAACTGCGGCTGGTATCACCAAACACATTACCCCCCACACGCTTCGACACACATTCGCGACAGACCTACTGCTTGGAGGCGCAGACATTCGTTCCGTGCAGTCGCTTCTTGGTCACGCCTCAATCACGACCACACAAATCTACACGCACATTACGAATAAACAAATGAAGGAGGTGCACAAGAAATTTCATGGAAAGCTGAGAAGAGCTTGAATGCTCCGGCTCTCTCCCTTTTCTTTTTTCTCTCCTTCGCTATCATACCGAGCATGCCCCCGTAGCTTAATGGATAAAGCAGGGCTCTTCTAAGGCCTTGATGTAGGTTCGATTCCTCCCGGGGGCACCAAAGCTGTCTATCAAAATCTTAAAATAATCTTAAGAGAAAATTATGATGTCAGAAAAATCTGGAAGCGGTATCCCACCGCAAGAAAGAGGAGAAATAATACAATCGCCGGAAGTGGCCAGTCATCTTTCGTTCCTTAGAGGGTCTGCATGGCAATTTCAAGATTTGTCTGCAGATGGTCAAAAAGAAATTGAACAGTCATTTAAAAAAGCCTTTGAAAAATTGACGGGGGATGAACGAAAAGTAACTTCATTAGAACTTCAAGCGTTGGGAGTTGAAATTGGCACGCTCGGTAAGCAAAACGAAGGGATTGCGATTGGGAGAGAATCGGAGATGGTGAATCGTATTAGAGAAATCATGGAACGCAGCGGGGTTGTTGCGGCTGCAAAAGAAGGTGGTATTGATCGTACCAAAAAACAGGTGGCCAAACTCGCAGGAGAAGCAATCGCCTATATTGGTGAATATGAAGAATTTGTGCGAAGCGTTGCAGATAAATCTGAAGATACAAAGCAAAATGCAAAATATCTTCTCGCAATTGCTTCCGGCATTAGACAAGAATTAGAAAGATTACAGCTCACTGACGTTGCTTCTGCACAATCACGAGGCGAACTGAAAGAAGAAGAGAATGCTCGGGGGCTCTTCCTGACAAGTGTGTCGATGCTTGGGAAAAAACTTGATTTACTTGTTGATTCAGAAGGTCTTATTGGTTTTTCAACTCTTAACAAACTCATTAAGGAATTTAGCCAAGCAAAGTATTATTTGGAAGAAGCGGTTTCTGAATCCGAATTCGAAGAATAGCTTTGTCTACTCGCTTGAACGATCTTGAGAATGCAGAACCAGAAAAATATGCCAGAAAATTTTGAAGGTAGAGAAAAAGCAAGAAACTTTTCTGAAAGAGAGGTGGCGAGAGCTCAGGATTTGGTTCGGAAAATCCGAGAAGCCGTTGAATGGGATCTAGGAAAATTCTGTTCAAACGAGGAGGAGTTGGAGATGGTAGAAAGAGCCCAAGCCGCCATGCGAGATGTCGAGGCTTTGTTTCATGTGCCGGAGACGAAACTCTGGGTGACATTTGTTGGAAAAGATATACCCGAGAGCATGCGCCAAGCGGACGAATATAATAAAAAGGTTCTTCCAGCTGAAGTCATTATTTTTAGCCATGCCGACCTTGAAAAACTTCGAAGGAGTCTAGAGGCAATTAGCGATGTTGTTGGTTGGGATATTGGTGTTCATGATGAACTGGAAATTTTGTTATTGCGCGAAGCGCGAGAATCACTCGAAGCATTGAAGAAAATTTCGTAGTTTAATTGAGCCCTATGGGTGAATCTACCGTCTGTCTTCGTGCCCGAGCCTCGCTTGAGGAGATTCGCTCTCTCAAGCGAGAGTTTGATTTTGCGTATGACCTTGCGAGCTACTTGGGCAAAGAGGACGATATTGTGAGAGCACGGGAACTGCAGGGCGAACTAGAAAAAAAGATGAAGGCTATTCAAGAGACTCTTAACATCGTCGAGGCCGAGCGACTCTTTGATCTCAAACGTCAGTATGACAGCCAGACAGCCTTACTTAGGAAAGCCGGTTTACTTGAAACAAAAAAAGAAAAAAGTGCCTCGGGAGTTGAGCGGGAGATATTCTTCATAACCGGCATTGATGGAAAAGAATATCCCATGCCGTCCTATAAGCTGTGAATTACGAAACTCCTTTTTGAAGCAAAATCAGATACAATACAAGCGGCACCCGTTAAGGAGTGCCGCTTGTTATATGGTTCCGAAGATTTTCGAAAATCTACAACACATCATC
>SCSL01000031.1 GCA_004298405.1 Patescibacteria group bacterium
CGCCAGCAGGCGGATGGTTTCCGAGGTCTCGTGTGACAGTGTGCGTCCGTCAATTCGCATGCCCCTTTATATCACAGTTCAATCGAGAAGTGTAGCCTAAATATGAGACTGAGTAGTAACAAGACACTGTACCGGACGGCAATTCCGCTACGCTCCATTGCCGCCGGTAGGCTTGGTCGTGTGTGCTAGGCATGGCACAGAACGAGCGGGGTGAGAGTCCCCGCGCCAGGTATTCGCGGAGCCGAAGGCTAGGAGAAGGGCAAGGGCGTCACCGCGAGGTGGGGTCTGGAGGAAGCCCAATCCAAACGCGTGGGGCGACGAACAGGAACCGGATACGAGGTGTAGTACACTCGGGATGATCTGGCACGTGACCGTGAAGTCCTTTATCCGCAACGGGGTGTACTTGATCAAATTTGGGATGAACTCGCGGCCGGTGTACTGGGAGAAGACGCTCCGGTTGGGGTGTACCACCACCCTGACTGCATCTGCCGAACCGCCATATTCGTGATCCGAACGTACGGTGGTGTGGGAGGGGAGAGGCCGTGAGGCCTCCCCCTATCCCGATTGGGACTAAAGATGAACAGAAAGGGCCAAATACAAATGACGAAACATATTCAACCACTCGCCGAGGTCTTTGGGCATCTCGTTGATGACCAATCACCCAAAGCTGTCCGATACCGCTCGCGTCGCCTCTGTCCATTCAACAACAAGGTTCCCAATTGCACCAAAGACAAAGCGAAGAATCCCCTCGGTGTGTGCAGTGTGTTCCATAATGGCATCCCAGCCATAACCTGCCCTATACGGTTTAGGGAGGATTGGCTCATCACCGACGATGCGGCATCTTTTTTCTTTGGCGATGGCACTGCATGGAGTTCACTTACTGAAGTCCGTCTGAACGACGCTCACGGGAAGTCGGCTGGCAACATTGATGTTGTACTTGTCGCATACGACGACAATGGAAAAATCTTCGACTTCGGCGCTCTCGAAATACAGGCGGTTTACATCTCAGGAAATGTTCGCGACCCCTTTGAGTACTACATGAAGAACCCAAAGGCTCACGCACAAATGGACTGGTCAACTCAGCCAAATTATCCACGACCGGACTACCTGTCTTCTTCTCGAAAACGTTTAGCTCCTCAGCTTTTATTCAAGGGTGGTATTCTTCATTCTTGGCGCAAGAGGACAGCCGTCGCGCTGAACAAGAGCTTCTTTGAAACACTTCCGCCTTTGAAAACAGTCAGCAAGTCGAAAGCCGATATTGCGTGGTTGATCTACAACCTGAAGCTGTCACAAGATGGCACGCATAATGAACTGTGTTTGCAAAACATTTCTTATACAGAAAGACCAGATGCCCCTGCCGGAGCAGAGATCGGAATAGGGGAGCCCGTAGACAATTTCCTTTTGCGGCTTGACGCCGAACTTGAAGAAATGGTCGTTTGAGTACAAATCCTTCCATGAAGCCAAGACAAACCTGCAAAGCTGAAATTGAGCGGATGCTCAAGAATTCTCAAACCAAAGTCATCGTTCCGGTAATTACTTTGGGGTTGCTTCGAGAATATTTTGCCTCGAAGAAGACTGTGTTTTCAGACTCCGAAATCCGTAAGGCTTACGAGGCTGCGGTTAGTCAGTTGAAGAAGTTTCTAGGCCACGATATGCATATTGGTGCGAAGTATTACGACGCTTATGGCTCCCGCATGTCGCGATATGGTGTTCTCGAACCGGATGGGCATCTCAGCTACCGTCTGCTCTCGCCGTACATTGAGC
>SCSL01000032.1 GCA_004298405.1 Patescibacteria group bacterium
ACGCCGTAGCTGGGGAGAGTGATACTGTTGACTCCCCTGAATGCATCAATGACATGTGGGAACCAGAGTGGGGCGAGGTACCGCAGGATTTGGCGCGCTCGGTACAAGTAGTGGTTGACGCCGTCGCGAGCGAAGAGGGAATCCACATGGCGTGTGAGTGTGGTTGTCAGTTGTTCTGCGCTTCCAGCGATGATTCGGCCATTGTCAGGCCGGTGGAAGCGTCCGACGATTTTGTGATCTTTGTAGCGATCACTGCTATCGGGATTGGGAGGAGAACGGTCGGGTTCCATGAACAAGGGATCGCGCCACAGAACCTGTTTCGTATAGGCGCTGAAGACTTCCGCATCTTCCAGTGAGGCGAGCCGGATAGGACCCTCCCCTGCTTGGGTGGCTACGACCACGTATTTCCAGCCACGACGATCCGTTCCTCTGCGTCCACGCTCGAGTTTGAGCAGAGTTGAGAGGAGCCGCTTGCGGCGATTGACCGCATAGATGTAGAAGCGTTTGTCTTCAAGCAGGGCGACCCGACAGGAGAGGAGTTCCTCCTTATACCGTCTATTCTTGCGGTTCAGGGCGCGTCTTTGCATGGACTTGTCTTTTTCCTGCGTGAAGATCTCGACCGACTTGATTTCCCCATCAGTTTTATTGGGAGCCGCTTTCATTTCGACCAGGGCCCAGAGGTACTGGGATTCATCTGGGACAAAAAGCCGTTCCCAGGAGAGCCGATCGATGGTGGAGAGGTCGTCTGCTACCCACGCTTCGTCATCGACGGTTTCGATGGCGAAGAGTTGAAGGGCGATTGCGAGCTGTCGCAGGGCCTCCAGGTGGCGTTGGTACTGCAGGGCGCTTGCTCCCATCTGCGGATTTTCCGTTGCCATCAGGAGCATCGCAACCGGATCCAAACAGTTGGCAACGGAATTGTGCGGATCCAGGCGTCCCGCGAACGGACGTAAGTACCGATCGATCACGTGTTCGATCATGTTCTGCGCCTGGCGCAGGTATTCCGTCATGCGCTGATAGAACGCCTCCTCACCTACGGATGTTGCGACTCCGTGGGAATTGGGGTTCTGGGTGACATAGGCGAAGTAGAGAGCCTGGTGGCTTGAGTAGCCTCGTCCTTTGAAGTCGTCGTAGGACGTGCGCATCGACTGCACGATCAGGTACTGCTCAGGGAGTCTCCGGAAGTTGAGGGCATTGTCAGGAATAAACAGCTGGGGCGTGGACAATGTCATCTCCGCGAGTAGTTGAGCGAACATCCGGACTCTATTGATTCAATCAATCATGTGAAGAAAAGTCAATGTTTTTGTTTATCCTCAGCCCCCTTGACCACTTTTTCGTGCTCCTGTATCCTTTCGCTCGCTCGTGCCAAAAAGGCCGACAACGTGCCGGTGCGTACCCACCGGTGTTCCAAGAAAGAGGCAAGAAAAGCCATGAATCCTTCGCGCCAGACCTCCAAGACGCTCACGATCGCCGGCTTCACGGACTCCGAGTCGGTCGACCTCATGGATCTCACCATGATCAAGCCCAAGGATATCACCCGCTTCGCCTTCGACAAGGACAGCGGGTACACCAGGGTGCGGATCTCTGACGAGGTCGGACCCCAGAACGACGGGTGGCTCGAGTTCATCGACGCCATCATGATCGACAACAACATGATGGGCATCGAGGACAGCGAC
>SCSL01000033.1 GCA_004298405.1 Patescibacteria group bacterium
TAGAGAGATGCGCCATATGAGCCACATCTTGAGCCACTCTCCACTCTTTTTCAAAGGAATCCTGTTTGTCTATCTTTTCCATGAATGTCTGGTGTGAACTATCTCATGGACCAGTGCAAGAGCTTGACAGAAATTGTCCTCTTATCAGTCAAAAACATTCGATTTGTCGGCGACTAAGCCATCGACCTGGTTGGGGAAAACGAGGGTTTACAAGGCAATGACATCATGTTTCACTGTTTGTGATAATTCATCCTGACAGCATTCTCCCTTCACATCGATATGGAAAAAGGCATCATTCCTAGAGTTATTACCGCCTACCAGGATGACGGTTATCGTTGGGAGATCCATCGTGCGATGATAGATTTTTTTGATGGGATGGATAAGTCTGATATTGCGGAATTGCTTTATGGCAATCCCGACGTGGAGGGTTGGTTTAATGAATGGTTACTTTACGATTTTCAGCTTGAAAATGGATACACCCTCCTAGAGGATTTTGTTCATGAAAACCCCTTGAATTTATCCGAGGAAGAACTTGGTGTGTATCGAGACCTTCTTGATAACGAAGCCGGGTTTTATGAAATTCTTAAGGTGGAGAAGAAAAAGAGTTTGCATTTGCGTTCGATCACAACCGGTCATGAGTTTTTCGTTTTAGAATCACAGGGAACTATCGGTGTCAAAAAAGGACATATACTCTATGCGCGTGTTGGTCGTGTTGGAGACCATTACGAATTGGTCGGTTCCAATGGGGTATATTTGGATCTCCAACTTGGCGAGCATTTACAGGAGCAACTTCTTGGAAGTGGTGAGAAGATAAATTCCAAAGTCGTGTATCAGTTCATGCGGCCGCACCTGGAAGAACGATCTCAGACATTCGGCGATTTCACTGGATCCTTGAAGCTCCAACCACAGAAAGATATCGAACCAGCTCAGGCACGAGCGGTTCTCGCCTCCATTTTGAAAAAACATCGTCTTGACCGATATGTGGATGTCGCCACCATAGAGACGTGGATTCAAAATCTGGACGATTCCCACTCAGATCTTTCATACCTCACAATGCTTTTAGGTCTTTTGCGCGGTGAGGCATCAGAACAGGATCTAAATGAAGTCATTCAGGCACTTATGGATGTGTACTCGACCACCCAACAGGATCGTTTGGGTGGGAAGTCCCCCCTGCAAAAGAGCAGAGAAATGAAGAGACGGAACCCGGAGATCATCGCGGATCAGATCCCTTTGTGCACCGACGAGTGGATTAAGAAGTCCCAAGAGGCAATGGAGCACATGAAGAGAGGAAAATCTGCCCAAGCGGTCGACAAATTTCAAGAAGCATTTCGGATCTTACTCAAACAACAAACCACAAACCCAGAGATTTATCGCCTATTTGCAAATGCCGCGATCGCCCATTTAATGAGAGGTGACCTCTTGTTGGGAGAGAAAATGGTGGATATCAGTCTAGAATTCAATCCGAATTATGACTTTGGCTTGCAAGTGAAGCGGGATCTTCAAAGAGGTACTTATGATGCGGCGATTAGTAGTCGACTATGTGAGAAGATGGACGCAGCTCTGAGTAACCCGGAACATCCTATGAACCGATGGAATCCGGAGAAGGTAGCTGGGATGACCACTTCGGAGATCCTTGCCCAATTGGAGGTGTTCGGTATTGTTGAAACGGAAGAGACGTTCCGAACAAAGATCGCGAATGTTCCAACGCGAGATTTATTTATTGATGAGCTCTACACACACTATACAGGAGAAGAAAAAGATGAAGATTTTGTGATTCACGCGGTTTTAACGTTGTCAGAGCGTTTGTGCTCAGACCAATGGTTTGCCGAAGATCTATCCGAGCAGATGGAGCAGTTGTCCGAGCAGGCCAAGGCGGATCTTATTGATTCGGAAGAAGTAACAAAAATACTCAAGCGTATTGAGTCGTTTCAGGATGCTCCGGTCGAAGTGCTTGAATATTGGAAACAAGAATATTCATCGAGCGCTGAGTATTTTATAGAGGCGTGCATTGAATTGCTTTATGATCATGTCGCGATTGATCAGATCATTCATACAGCCTCGATACTTGAGCGGACATTCAATGAGTCGTTTTTTTCGATTGTCCCGTTGGTTCGGGATGTATTGCATACTGATGCTGTAGGTTGGCAGAAAATACTTGCGTCATTTTCTCAGACCTACCCATATGATCCTCATTGCTATTTATTTCTTGCATACGCATGGAGTCTGCGCGGGAATTTTGAACAAGAGGAACAACTCCTACTTGACGCGCTTGAGATCGTCCAGGAACGGGAACGTGAGAGCGTACTGGAACCGATCCGACCCTTTCACGAGGATTTAATAGATGCGTACCATAGCGTGTTTGAAGCGCTCATTGCGTTTTATGAGGAGTGTGACGAGGATCAAGTCGCTTTGTATGTTGGTAAACAACAAGCGATCGCAAAGCGGATAGATTTGTATACTCAAGAGTCGTTGGAAAGGAAGATATCTCTCGAAAAAAATGCATCTGAAATATGGAATTCTGAATTTCAAAATGATGCCGGATATCAGTATTATGAGTATCTGAAAAAATTCAACATTTGTTTTGCAACTGACGCGTTAACAGAATCAAAAAGAATTGCATTTTCGGCGAATGGAAAGAAACTTGGACGCAATGAACCCTGTCCATGCGGTGCACGCACCACTGATGGATCGTCTAGAAAATTTAAGAAGTGTTGTGGTGCATAACTTGTAGGGGTTTACATGATTTCTGCCACGTGTTTTAATCTGGGCGATTCTGATAGGGAATTTGGGAAGTTGGAATTTGGAAGTAGGAATATTCAATATGGGGGAGATTAAAACGTTTCAAGATCTTGAATAGTGGCGAGAAGCTCATGCGTTTGTGCTTGGTATATGCACCGCGACAAAAACATACCCTGTAGATGAGCGTTTTGGTCTTGTTAGTCAGATGCGACGTGCTGCCGTATCGATTACCCAAATATTGCTGAGGGATTCAGTCGGCTTTCTTACCAAGATAAGATTCGTTTCTACTCAATGGCTCATGGTTCACTAACCGAACTTCAAAATCAACTTCTCATTTCGAGAGATGTGCGTTATCTTGATGGACGACAGTTTGATTCGCTTTGGGGGCGGTCGGTGACAGCACAGAAACTTCTCAACGGCCTCATCCGTTCCTCACGTATTCGTTCCAAATAATATTCCAACTTCCAAACTCCAAATTCCCTCTCCTTCCATATGAACATCAAACGTCTTTACAAACTCGATCTCGGCGATGCCGTGACCATCCTTAATGAACCGTTCACCTATGTTGGCCATGCGGCCATCGAACTGGACAGCGGGCATAAGCTTCGTTGGCTCTACGACGACGAGGGACGAATGCTCTCGGTATCACCCAAGGATGAGGAGCTCATTCTATTTCGTGAGATTGAGGATGAATTGGAACCTGAAGATGAGACGTTGATGTTTCATGGCAAGGAATACGAATTTGAGTACGAGGACGCCGGGACGGTTCTCGAGTCAGAAGGGGAGTCACTTTCGGATGAGGATGATCGATTCCTTTTTTCCGACTACCAGACACAGGGCGGGGAGATCGTCCGACTTGTCGAGAATGAGAGCACGGGAGAGAGTGTGGCCTATGTCGGAACGTACGTTTCAGACGAAGATGTTTCTGAGATGTAGCCGGATGAGCGAGATTTAGATAAAATAGATGCAGTAACCCTGTCTCTTTTTTATGAAACATTGGCGGCGCACAGGCTCAAGTGATAACGATTTGCGATTGGAGGTATTCCGATACGCGGTTTTGTTGTTGGCCGCTGTGATTGTTTTGAAACTGATATTCATCCAAGTTTTTCAGCATGGCTTTTATGATGCTCTTGCCAGCGGACAACACGAGTTATTTCAAGAGTTGATTCCAGAACGCGGTGAAGTGTACCTTCACGACTTTAAAGATGAGACGTTGGTTCCCGTTGCCGTGAATCAACAGCTTGCCTTTGTGTGGGCAGATCCTCGGGAGATTGAGGAGCCAGACGATATTGCAGAAGCGCTGGGAAAGATTTTCGGCTACGACGAGGAAACGATGGACGCCCTGGGAGCACGTCTTGACCAGCCTGAGGATCCCTACGAACCCATTATCCGGGAGGTTGATGAAGAAACACTCGAGAACATTCTTGCACTCGAGTTCGCGGGAATTCATTACACACGCGAAGCCTCTCGACTGTATCCGGAGCCTGAAATGAGTGGGCATGTGCTTGGGTTCCTTGGCGCGGGGGAGGACGGGAGCCTTTCGGGAAAGTATGGGGTCGAAGGATACTTCAATGAACTTCTCACGGGGTCGCAAGGATATCTTTTGAGCGAACGCGATATTGCGGGTCGCCTTATTTCTGTGGGAGAGCGTGAATATGAACCTGCGCAAGATGGGGCAAATATTGTTCTCACCCTCGACCGCACGATTCAGTACAAGGCATGCTCTGCATTGAACGCCGCGGTGAAACAGCATGGCGCGGATGGTGGATCCATTGTTATCGTCCAACCATCGACGGGAAAAATTCTCGCGATGTGTGGCGCGCCAGATTTCGATTCCAATGCGTACGGGGACGTCGATTCAATTGATGTGTTTAATAATCCTGCGATCTTTGAGGCGTATGAGCCAGGTTCTGTTTTCAAACCGTTAACCATGGCCGCCGCGATTGATGCGGGAGCGGTGACACCCACCACCACATTTACCGATAGCGGCTCGGTGATGGTGGACGGCTGGCCCAAACCCATCGGGAACGCAGAAGGGAAAGTGTATGGAACGGTAGACATGACACAAGTCTTGGAAGATTCGATTAACACGGGAATGATTTTTGCGATGCGAGCGATGGGGATGGAGACGTTCGTGCAGTACGTGAAGACGTTCGGGTTTGGTCAATACACCGGGATTGAACTTGAGACGGAGAACGCAGGGACAATCGACTCATTGGATCTTGGTGGGGAAATTTACGCGGCAACGGCTTCCTTTGGCCAGGGTATTACGGTCACACCATTGCAAATCGTGATGGCCTATGCGGCGATTGCCAACGGAGGTGTGTTGAAAGCTCCGCTCATTGTGGATGAGATTCAGTATGAAGACGGAACGATCGACAAGCGGACCACGCGTGATATCGCCCAAGTCATGGATCCAAAGACGGCTCGACTTGTGTCCGCCATGCTCGTGTCCGTGATCGAACATGGACACGGGAAACGCGCCGGTGTTCCTGGATATTACATTGGGGGGAAAACAGGAACGGCTCAAGTCGCGAAATCTGATGGAATTGGATATGAAGCAGACAACACGATTGGTTCGTTTGCTGGGTTTGGCCCCGTGGAGGATCCCAAGTTTGCCATGATCGTGCGAATCGATCACCCCCGCGACGTTGTGTGGGCAGAGTCCACAGCGGCGCCATTGTTTGGGGAGATTGCGGAATTTCTGTTACAGTACTTCGAAGTCCCTCCCGTGAGGGCGATTGAATAATTCGACCCCTTTCCCCCCACTCTCTTCACAGCCACTTTAGTGGCGTGAGGCGACGTGACGGGTCACGTCGCTCGCGAACGACGTGACTGGGCTGAAGCCCATTTGAATAATCATCGGTAGTTGTTATGAAAAAATTTATTCAGAACGCGATTACGAACAAAGCGAAGAAACTTCTGGCTGATCACAAACCACTCGTGATTGCGGTGGCAGGATCGGTTGGGAAGACGAGTGCGCGCAATGCGATCGCCAGTGTGCTGTCTGCTAAGTTCAGCGTGGGCACGACGATCAAGAATTACAACAATGAGTTTGGCGTGCCGCTTACGATTTTAGGAGCTGAGTCACCGGGGAAGTCGATTTTTGGATGGCTGAAGGTTTTATGTTCACGTCCAAAAGCCATCCCAGAAATTTTTGTTTTAGAATACGGCATCGATCATCCGGGGGACATGCAACAGTTATGCGACATCGTCGCTCCCGATATTGCGGTCATGACGCGCATCTCGTATGTGCACGCAGAGCACTTTCGTTCGATGGAAGAACTCGCAGAAGAAAAAGCCATTGTGCTTGAGCATGCAAAACAGTTGGTTGTCTTAAATGGCGACGATACTCGTGTTTTGGGACTTGAGGGTCACGTTCATACACCAATGTTGACCTATGGGTTTTCATCCACGGCTCAGATTCAGGCAAGCAATTACCAGCTTGAGACGCGTGAAGATTTTTTCTTTAAACCCGGAGATTATTTTTCAACGATCCGAGCCAACGTGACAACACAAGATGGCGATCAGATCGATCTTGAACTACAAAACATGCTTGGAACGCATAGCGTGAGCGCGCTTTTGCCCGCGATTGCCATTGCTAAGCATCTTGGACTTTCACGGGAACAAATTCTTGAAAAACTTTCAACAACGCAATTCGAACCCGGTCGTATGAATCCGATGCCTGGGATAAAAGGCTCTCTCATTATCGACTCAAGTTACAATGCCGCTCCAGCGTCCGTGATCGCGGCGCTCAATGTGCTGGAAGAATTTCATCCCAGTGAATCAGCACGACGTATCGCTGTTTTGGGACACATGGCAGAATTGGGACAGTACAGTGAGCAGGAACACCACTTGATTGGTCTAAAGGTTGGTGAGGTTGGTGTCGATCTTCTCGTAACCGTCGGCGAGTTGGCGCGCGATATTCGTCGCGGAGCCATTGAAGCTGGGATGCCTGAGGAGCATACACAGCATTTTGACTCGCCGCTGGATGCGGGACGCTGGTTAGATCGTGAGATCCGTAAAGGCGATATTGTTTTGGTGAAAGGCTCTCAGTCTGCTCGTACCGAGAAGATTGTGAAAGACGTAATGGCCGAACCTTTGCGCGCACCGGAATTATTGGTGCGACAGTCAACGTACTGGACGGGTTCATAACAAAAGCGTATCCGGCATACGGAGTGCGAGAGGAGAGTCATGGATACTCTGATGGTCATCATCGTCGTGGTCGGCGTGTTCACCGTTGTCGCCCATGTAGTGCGCGCGGTCGTGGATGTCCCTCCTTGTCATCAGCTTGGTGCTCACCGCCCCGTTCTTCCTCGCTCGCACGTCGGGTGATGGAACGTGGTCCGTAAGGTTTCTGGACTTCGCAATCCGTGTTTCGATAATCGGAATTCTCGAGCTAATAAAATGTTGTCTTCTTCCACGATCCATCCGTGTGGTATAGTTAAAAATGTTCCTACGGCTGTCTCTCTTATCACTTGCCCTATTCCCTTCATCGGCGAGTCCAAAGGAGGTCCCATGGGAATTGATGTAGTAGAAACCTGCTGGGCCTGCGGGGTTCGGCATCCGTCCGGAGAGAATCATCCGTGTTCTAACCGTACTCTTGGGTTGTCAGAAGGAGAGGTCTTTGAGCTGATGCTCGACGGTAACGCCCCTGAGAACCAACCACTCGCCATGGTCGCCGCCGACGGCTACGACCCTAGGTACTGGAAGCACAACGGTCCGAAGGTCGAGGGACGCCAGACACGCAAGTTCAAGCTCGTCTCGGTCGATTTGTGCTGGAACATCGATGAGGTCAGAAGAAAGCTTGCTGCTCACGGAGAGATTCCAGAGGGACAGTGGCGACAGGCCTATAAGGTCGCTTACAACATCCAAAGCCGAAAGGGACCGATCGGCATCGCCGTCGCCGATCCCTCCTGGACGACTCCGTCCGGCTTCCGATGCTTCCCGTACATCACCTCGTTTGGCGCCTCACGCTTCTGGGCGGCAGACAACGAGTTCCAAGTGCACTGGCGCTGGCTGGTGTCCATTTAAGTAACGGCTTTGTCCTCGAAATTTGGACTGCCTAATCCTTTGGCTCCGCAAGTCATTTCTTCGACTGCGGAGCCTCTCTTTATTTAGCAAAACTCCCCGTTCAGGGAGCTTTGCTTGGACGCCGATTCGGCGATGGTGACCCCACCGGGAATCGAACCCGGATTTACAGGATGAGAACCTGCCGTCCTAACCATTAGACGATGGGGCCATGATTCAACGACGAGAGGATAACATGGTCGTGACGGACGATCAAGACCTCTAAGAAGAACTCTAAGAAGAAAAAGAGCATTGATCTGTGTTATACTTTTTGCATGCTGGAGGAATTATTTTTCGAGATTGGGATCGTGCTGGTCATCGCCGCTGTGTTGTCGATGGTGGTTTATCGTTTGCGTCAACCTCTCATCATTGCGTACATCCTCACAGGAATCATTGCCGGACCCAGCCTCTTGGCTCTCACAGATTCTCCCGAGGTATTTGAAGCCATGTCACAAATTGGTGTGGCGTTTTTGTTATTTACGGTGGGTCTTGGACTCAACTGGAAGAGTGTAAAAGACGTTGGTGGCATTGCACTGGCAACGGGCGTGGGACAAGTATTGTTTACCTCTGTTTGCGGGTTTGTCATTGGACTCCTCCTTGGCTTTGACGCGCTCACGAGTGCTTATTTAGGAATTGCTTTTTCTTTTTCGAGCACCATCATCATCGTGAAGCTCCTCATGGATAAGGAGGATCTCGATACCCTCTATGGACGCATCTCGGTGGGCTTTTTGCTTGTCCAAGATTTCATTGCGATGCTTATCTTGTTAGGGCTGTCTTCGGTTGGGACGGGAGCCAGCCTCCAGACCGTTCTTGTGACGACGATTCTCAAAGCGATCATTCTTGTTCCCGTCTTTTGGTTCATTTCGACAAAAGTATTACCGCCAACGCTTAAATACGTAGCAAGATCCCAAGAACTCTTATTTATCTTCGCTGTTGCATGGTGTTTTTTGGTGGCGGGCGTATTGGTCTATTTCGGATTTGGAATTGAGATTGGCGCCCTTATCGCCGGCATTACGCTTTCCTCATCTGTCTATTATCGCGAGATCAATGCCCGAGTCCGGCCCCTGCGTGATTTTTTTCTCGTCATCTTTTTTATTGTTCTTGGAACGCGTCTTGGGGTCGATAGTCTTTCTGCGACATGGATCCCTTCCATCGTTTTTAGTCTCTTCATCCTTTTTTGTAATCCTCTTATCGCCCTGTTTATCATGCGTCTTTTGGGCTACCATCCGCGCACGGGATTCCTGTGCGGAACGACCGTCGCACAAATTTCAGAATTTTCTTTTATCGTCCTCATCGTTGGAACCAGTTTGGGACATTTGGATTCGAGCATTTTAGGTCTAGCAACGACGGTAGGGATTATCACGATCGCGGCCAGCTCATACTTGATTGAGCACAACGAGCGCATTTTTCAATCCCTTCATAGCCTCTTCCGTTGGCTTGAACCCCATATGACACTCTCATCGGAGGAACGTCGTCAACGTCCTGTGGTACCAGTACTTCTCTTTGGATTTCATCGGACGGGAGCAGAACTTTTGTCTACACTCAAACAATTAAAACAGCCGTACACCGTTGTGGATTTCGATCCTCTTGCCGTGCGGGAGCTGGCCGAGCTAGGGGAGCCAGCCTTGTACGGAGATGCGGCAGACGAAAACTTTCTTGAAGAAATAAAGGCCGACAAGTCACGTCTGATTATTTCAACGATTCCTGATCTTGTGATAAGCATCGCTTTGCTTTCGTATCTCTCTCGTCAAAAGTTCACGGGGGTTGTTGTCGTTTCTGTCCATTCTGATGAAGACGCGAAACGTTGCTATGCACTTGGAGCAACCTATGTCATTGTCCCTCCGGTGCTGAGCGGAAAGAAATTTTCAGAGATGCTCAAGAAATCAAAAACGACCAAGCGGTCGTGGCAACGACTTGTCAAAAAGCAAGCAACCTTTTGAAAATGATATTGAAAAGGAGAGGTTGACAGAAAAAATTAGCACTCTATAATATTGAGTGCTAATTTTAATGGCATACAAGTTGGCGATTTTTGTTATGTTGCCTGACGCCAGAACAGAACTCATTTTACAGCTTGTCATTGAGGATTATATTCGTACGGCCCAACCTGTTGGATCGAAGTATTTGAATGAGCAATATCAATTAGGGGTTTCGGATGCAACGGTGCGCAATGAACTTGCCGGACTCGAAGTCGAGGGGTATCTTCGATCACCACACACGTCCTCTGGTCGCATTCCAACAGAGCAAGGTTACCTGTACTATCTGCAGTACTTACGGGACGAGAAGTTTGTCATTGAAGGAACACCGTTTCAATCAACAACACGCGCAAAAGATACAGAGACGGCGTTGAAGACGATGGCAAGGAAACTGGTCGAGATTTCAGGAGAGACCGCGATCGTCGCCATCGACCCCAAGTGGACATACTATACCGGCGTCTCAAACCTATTTCGCAAACCAGATTTTCATGATCCAGATGTGATGCAAGAATTATCCGCCATGGTGGATCAGTTTGATGAAGTCCTTCAGAGGATGTATCACCAACTCCCAGAAGGTCCTCAAGTGTTTATCGGTTCAAGCAATCCGTTTGGTCAGGAGATGGCGACGATTCTTGTGCGGTATGACGTCGATGACCATACGCAAGGATTGCTCGGCCTGGTGGGTCCACTGCGCATGGACTACTCACGCAATCTCGCGTTGATCGAACGTGCCAAAGAAGTCATTGATGAATTTTTTGAATAAGTATGAATGAAGAACAAAAGAAACAAGAGGTGGAAAAGGTGGATAAGGTGGCAGAGGTGGCCAAGGAGAATCGTTGTGAAAAGTGTGACGAATATCTTGCGGGATGGAAACGCGCGCTTGCCGACTACGATAATCTTCAGAAAGATTTGGCACGAGAACGGACGGAGATTCGCACGCGGGTGAAACAAGAGGTCGCGTATCAACTTATTGCAGTTCTGGATAACTTCGATCAAGCCGCAAAGTTTACGCCTGAGGGGTTGGGGAAAGAGCTCGAAGATTGGGTCAGGGGACTCATGCTTGTGAAGACCCAGCTTGAGGGAGTGATGCGAGAGATGGGGCTTGAGCCATTCGGTTCTGTCGGTGAACTGTTCGACGCACATGTGCACGATGCGGGAGGAGAACGAACAGAAGAGGAAAAAATCGATCAAGAGATTCTCGAAGTCGTTACTCGCGGATGGAAACTCGGCGAACGAGTCGTCCGACCAGCGAAAGTCATTATTAACAACCTTATCAATTCAAAGCCCCTTTAGGGGCGTTATTACTCGACGGGCCTAAAGGCCCTGAGAATACGTCATATGCCAAAGATTCTCGGAATTGACCTGGGTACGACCAACTCCTGCATGGCCATCATTGAAGGAGGTCAGCCAAAGGTTCTAGAAAATAAAGAGGGGGCGCGCACGACTCCCAGCATGATTGCGACCAACAAAGCCGGCGAACGGTTGGTTGGGTTGCCAGCAAAACGACAAGCCGTGACAAATCCAACGAATACGTTGTTTTCGATCAAGCGGTTGATTGGTCGTCGATGGGAAGATTCAGAAGTTACACGTGATCGACAAGTCATGCCCTATGAGATTGTGAAAAAGGGAGACGGCGTGGCGATCAAGATGGGAGACCCTTCGACAAGCTCAGGGCGGAGCAATGAGTACACGCCAGAGGAAATCTCCGCGATGATTTTGCAAAAGCTCAAGGCCGATGCAGAAGAAAAGCTCGGCGAGAAAATCGAAGAAGCGATCATCACCGTGCCTGCGTACTTTGACGATGCTCAGCGCAATGCGACCAAAACGGCTGGTGAGATTGCGGGATTGAAAGTCCGACGCATTATCAATGAACCAACCGCTGCCGCGCTCGCCTACGGATTCGACAAGAAGATCGGTCAACAGATTATGGTGTACGACTTGGGCGGGGGAACATTTGACGTGTCTGTGTTGGACGTGAGCGAGGACACCGTGGAAGTGAAGTCCACAAATGGCGACACACACCTTGGAGGAGACGACTTTGATCGTGTGATTATCGATTGGATTTTGAAAGAGTTTAAGGCGCAAGAAGGCATCGACCTTGGAAATGACTCGCTCGCCTTACAACGAGTAAAGGACGCGGCCGAGCGCGCCAAGATCGAACTCTCAACCGCGCAACAAACAGAAATCAACCAGCCGTTCATTACGAGCGATGCGAATGGTCCAAAGCACTTGGTGCTTACATTGACGCGTGCAAAACTTGAGGAGCTCTGCCATGACCTTGTCCAAAAAACCCTTGAACCCGTTAAGGCGGCACTGAAAGATGCTGGGCTCGAAAAAAGTGCGATTCAAGAGATTGTCATGGTTGGGGGAATGACCCGCATGCCGTTGGTGCTTAAGATGGTCGAAGAATTTTTCGGGAAGAAACCAAACGTAAGTGTGAACCCAGATGAAGTCGTTGCCATGGGCGCGGCGGTGCAGGCCGGCGTGCTCCAGGGAGAGGTGAAGGACGTGTTGCTTTTGGATGTGACGCCGCTCTCGGTTGGAATCGAAACCCTCGGTGGTGTGATGACAAAACTCATCGAGCGTAACACCACGATTCCAGCCAGCAAATCACAAGTATTCTCAACGGCCGCAGACAACCAGACAACGGTTGAAATTCATGTGCTCCAAGGTGAGCGAGAAGTCGCGAGCGGAAATAAGACGCTTGGACGATTTATTTTGTCGGGAATTCCCATGGCTTCACGTGGCGTGCCACAGGTGGAAGTGAAATTTGATATCGACGCGAACGGTATTTTGCACGTGACCGGAACCGACAAGGGATCTGGTAAGAGCCAGTCGATTACGATCCAAGGGTCAACGGGTTTGTCGAAGGATGAGATCGAGCGCATGAAGCGCGAGGCGGAAGAGCACGCGGACGAAGATAAGAAGACAAAAGAAAAAGTCGAGCACCAGAACCTCGTGGACACGATGATTTACACGAGCGAGAAGATGCTCAAGGACGCTGGCGATAAAGTGACGGCTGAGGAGCGCAAGAGCGTCGAAGAAAAAATCGAGGCACTCAAGGCCGTCAAAGATTCAGACGATCACGCGGCGATCAAGAAAGCGGCTGACGAATTATCGACCGCCGCGCAGGCGGTGGGAGCAAAGATGTATCAGAAGGAAGGTGGCGGAGGTGGAGAAGAGGAGAAAAAGGACGAACCGATTGATGCGGAGTTTGAGGAGAAAAAAGAATAGGAAACTTACCTCTTCTCAGGGGCTTAAGCCCCGTCATGTTGCTCGCGAGCCATGCCGTGCTCGGACGACTGTGGCAATTGAGAGACCAACGGTTGTCGAGATTGAGAAGCCGGTCGATGAAACAAAAAACGGACTCGAGTCCGCTTAAGCGATGTGTAAGACAATTTTCATCTTCTCAACATCTGCCTCAATTCGTTTAATACGTTCGAGTGTAAAGATACGTTCTTGATCGAGACGCTGTAAAATTTGCCCCTGGTTATCAAGGACAGTTTTGAGTTCATTGAAGTCGGCTTTGGTAGCCATCTCTGATCGGATATCTTCGATTTTCCGATCCATCTCCACGAGTTTTTCTATGATTTTATCTTCCATGTTCATACAGATATAATCTAGCAGAAATTTCATGTCACCACAACCGCCAGTATGGCCAAAGACTATTACAAAATTCTCGGCGTAGAAAAAAACGCGTCACAAGACGACATCAAAAAGGCGTTTCGCAAGCTCGCCCACCAGTATCATCCGGATAAAACGGGAGGGGACGAGGCGAAGTTTAAGGAGGCAAATGAGGCCTACCAAGTTTTGAGTGATGAAAAGAAGCGTGTGCAGTACGACCAGTTTGGATCCGCGGCCTTCGACGGGTCTGGAGGTTTTGGTGGTCAGGGGTTTGGTGGATTTTCTGGTTTTCAGGGCGGAGCTGGGTTTGAGGACATTGGAGATATTTTTGGCGACTTGTTTGGGGGCGGACGTTCTCGTAGTCGAGAACGTCGAGGATCAGACATTCAGGTCGATATGGATCTCTCGTTCAGAGAATCAGTTTTCGGCGTGAATAAAGAAGTGGAACTCACGAAGACTGATACGTGTGACCGATGTGGGGGAACCGGCGGCGAACCAGGGGAAGCGATGGAGACATGTAAGGATTGTGATGGAAACGGGGTGCAGATCGGCGTGCAACGAACCGTGTTTGGGAATGTTCAAACCAAACGTACCTGCGGGACGTGTCAGGGTGTAGGTGAGATGCCAAAGAAGCCGTGTGCGACGTGTCATGGGCAGGGCGTGGAGCGTAAGAAGCAGACATTGACGGTCACGATTCCTCCAGGCGTGGAGAACGGGTCGATGTTGCGCGTGCGCGCGCAAGGTGAGGCGATCAAGGGCGGACAGACGGGAGATTTGTTTGTGCGTCTGCATGTTTCCAAAGATCGACACTTCGAACGCGACGGGGCGACGATTCTTTCTGAGGCAACCATCGGATTCACTCAAGCCGCGCTCGGAGATACGATTGAGGTGCTCACCGTTGACGGACCTGTGGATCTGAAGATTCCTGCGGGAACACAATCCGGCGCGCAGTTTCGTCTGCGAGGAAAAGGTGTTCCGCATAACCGCGGTCGTGGCGATCAGATTGTTATTGTGACCGTGAAGACGCCAGAGAAGCTGACTCGGGAACAGAAACGGTTATTGGAGGATCTTGATTTACGTACATGAAACTTCTCACACAAAAAAATGGGGCTCGACGTGGCCAACTAGAAACAGGTCACGGAGTTATTGAAACTCCTTTCTTCATGCCGATTGCGACAAAGGGAGCGGTGAAGACGATGTCGTCTGGTGACATGGAAAAGCTCGGGGCACAGATTTTGTTGTCGAACACTTATCATTTATTGTTGCGCCCGGGATTCGAACAAATGCGCGAGCTGGGCGGTCTGCACGAGTTTATGAATTGGCATGGTCCGATTCTTACAGACTCGGGTGGGTACCAAGTGTTTAGTCTCTCTAAGACGAATAAAACAACGGAAGAGGGTGTGACGTTTCAGTCGCATATCGACGGCGCGCGCGTGAACCTCACGCCGGAACTCTCCATGCAGATGCAGATGGCGATCGGGTCAGACATGGTCATGCAATTTGACGATGTCGCCGCCGGTGACTCGAATCGTGAACGGTACGAGGAGGCGATGGAACGGTCGTTGAGATGGGCCAAACGTTGTGCTTCGACCCTCCCCCTTTCCAAGGGGGAGCTGGAGGGGGTTGCCGCTCAGCAATTGTTCGGTATCGTCCAGGGTGGTATTCACGAGGACCTGCGCGAACGCTCAGCTCGCGGGCTCATGGACATCGGCTTTGATGGGTATGCGATCGGCGGCCTGTCTGTCGGAGAGAAACGAGAAGACGCCTACCGAATCGCAAAACACGTCTGTGAGATCCTTCCGCAGGACAGACCTCGTTACTTTATGGGTGGCGGGATGCCCGAAGAAATTGTTGCGTACGTACAGATGGGAGTGGATATGTTCGATTGTGTCCTTCCAACGCGCAATGCCAGACATGGCACGCTCTTTGTCTGGAACCAAGATCCCCGTCAGATCGATTGGACGGCATATCGTGATCCTCATCCAACCTCATTGTTTTACGATCGTATGCGTGTGACCAATGAGTCTTATACGACCGATAGGTCTCCTCTTGATCCATACTGTTCTTGCGAAACATGCAGCACAAGTTCGCGAGCGTACCTGCGCCATTTGTTCGGTGTGCAGGAACTTCTTGCGTATCGCCTTGCGTCCATTCACAATCTTCATTTTTATTTGACGCTCATGAAGCATCTTCGTGAGTGGATAGTGAAGGCCGCCTCATGAGCGGCTTTTATGATAGAATAAAGTCATGTCTAAACCTTCGACGGCTCTTGTTTTGAAGATGACCGCGACGCTCAGCGCTCGCGAAATTTTGCGTTGGCCTTTGTGGTGGTACACAGATGGGGCTCGAGACACGCTAAAAAAATTAGCGCGATCCGTTGGCGGAAGCGTTCGCTATTTCGGCGTCGATGTGTGGGCGAAGAATTTGTTCATTCCGATGTACGGCGACACGTCCATCATTGGACGCGCGCTGAGTTTTGGGGTGCGCCTCGTTGTTTTGATGTTCAGATCATTGGGAGTCGTTCTTTGGATTGTGATCGCTCTTGTGCTTGCCATGATGTACCTTTTGATTCTTCCATTGGCTTTCATCGGCTTCTTCCTGCATCTTGTTGGCGTGATCTCCTTCTATGCCTAGCGTGCACATACAACTTGATGGAAAAAAATATGCATGGGTTGCGGACATGGACGAGGCGCATATCACGGCTCGGATGGTCCAACGCTCTGCATCGCGGCTGGTAAGCGGCATGAGTTTTATAAAGTTTGTATTGGCTTTGCTTATCGGATTGTTTCTCGCGTACTTGAAAGGGTTTCCTTCCCTGTTTTCGCTTATGTTTTGGCTTGAGCCCTCTTGGGCAAGCCTCTTTTTGTACACTGCTCTGCTCTTTGCTATGTTCCTGTACTTTCACCAGGCACAGATGGGAAAGCTCGCGGCAAAGATGCCTCCAGGGACCAATTCCGTTCCTGAAATCGAGTCTTTCTCCGAAGAATCTGTAGATGTAAACGTGGTCGATTTGTGTTCGGCAGATGCTACGTCGGCGATCGAGCGAGCCTTCGAGCTCGCCATAAAATTTGGTCACAAGAATGTCGAGCCCTTGCATCTGTTTGTCGGAACTATGGACGCGCCAGACGTTTCCGTTGTCTTTGGTCGCCTTGGTCTTTCCTTTCAAGATATTCAATCGCCCATTGCTCGGCGACTTGAAACGCGCGAGCTTGGGAAACCTTCCATCCTTTCCACCGAAGCTGAGCGCACAATTTTAGAGGCGTTTAGAGAGGCGCTCACACAAAAGCGAAGTGAAATAAGTTCACTTGAAGTGTTTGCGGCTGTGTATGATGGCGATCCGTTCGTTCAGGAACTTCTATTGGATAAAGGAATCGACGTGGGAAAATTTCATAACATGATTGCTTGGTTGCGGATTCATGAAAAGATGCGTGAACGCTACAAGCAATTTCGGCGTGCGGCGTTGTACAAGCCAACGGGGGCGATGAATCGCGCAATGACATCCGTGGCAACTCCAACATTGGACGCAGTGAGCGAGGATCTCACTACCGCGGCCGTCAGCGGTCAGCTCCCCATGATGGTCGATCGCGATCTCCAGATCGAAGAAATTTTCCGTGTGATTGAAGGCGGCCGGCAGAGTGTTGTGCTGGTGGGACCTGAGGGAGTAGGGAAATCGACGGTTCTTGCAGGGATTGCGGAGCTCATGGTGAAAGAAGACGTCCCAAAAATCTTGCAAGATCGACGTTTGGTTCGCATCTCCATCCCACATCTTGTTTCTGGAGCCAATGCGTCACAAGCACAGGAACGCTTCATCACGGTTCTTTCAGAGGTCGCGCGTTCGCGGAATATCATTCTTGCGTTCACAGACATTGATCAGCTTGTAGGACAGGGCTCGGACATGAATGATCTTGCTTCGACGCTGGTTGACTTCCTTTCGCGAAGCGGAACGTTCGCTGTTGCGACCACAACGGCGCAGGCGTACACGGAACTTGTGGAACGTTCAATTTTGGGACGTGTATTTCAAAAGGTGGACGTTCTTGAACCAGACCAGGAGTCCGCAATTCACATGCTTGAGTCCAAGATTGGCGGCATTGAGTACGAACACAATGTTATTTTTTCCTACGAAGCCGTGGAGCGTGCCGTAAAACTTTCTGACCGGTACATGCACGAAACATACTTGCCCAAGAAGGC
>SCSL01000034.1 GCA_004298405.1 Patescibacteria group bacterium
ACCGATTTATTGATGACATTGATGTTGCTACCGATGACCTCGTGACGTTTCTCAACACAACAACATTTCCTTACACCTTACTTGGGATGAGTCCTGTTTCTTAGTGTGAGCACTATAGTGCTCTAACCACCTATTCAAAAAGCCGGCGAGCCTGGAAGTGAGGCATCAGCCGGCAAGACGATTGATCTCTTCGGGATCAGAAGAAAGGAAATCAACGGTGAGGAAGGCGACGAGCACGGCGCGCATGTACCAGAGACGGAAGCGTGCATCCGGTCCCTGGGAACGCATGGCGGCGTGAAGACGGTCAAGAGAGAGGTTGATCCACTCGGGTCGTTCAACGTGTCTTTTCAGGCAAGACACGAAGGACTCGAGTCGATGATCGTCCCATTCCGAGCCGATCTCATGTGGATCAACGCTTCGGATGACCATCTCGACTCGATCGAGCTGAGCGGGCGAGAACACGCCAGAGCCAAGCACATCGAACAGCGCTTGTGCTTCGGGTGGGAGGAAGAGGAATCCTCTCCCCCGCTTGTGGGTTCCATACGTCAGACGCTCAAGCATCCGACGCAGATCCACACTCTCGCGAGCCTGCGACGGCTCATCAGCTCGTACCAACCTCAGGGTGGGCATCTGCCTCACCTCCTTCCATAACCGAAGAAACAACTTGCCAGATATCCCGATCCTCGTCAAACCACTGATTTAAAAACCCCCCTTCGCTCATACGTGTGTTCAAGCTTCGGAGGGCAAGCCGACTGATGCGATTCAGCCGGTGGCGCAAGTGAGCTCGACCTCATCGGGAGGGAGCTGGGTGATGAACTGGGCGAGCGCCGCCTTCAGCAACGTCGATCGGAAGAGACGCATGCCCGTCTTTTTCGATACGTCGCATTGTGCGCTGGCGAGGAGATCGAACGACCTCGTCAACCAGACGGGTTGATCGAGGCTTTCCAACGCACCCTGGATATAGGCATCCAGACGCGTTTCGTCCCATCCATCTCGAGCGAGTGGGTCGACTTGCCTGAGAAAGACAACCATCCTTGCCAGTCGGACTTCATCGCAATGCTGTCCTTGCAGGACAACGACTAGCGCTTGTGTCTCGTGCTCCATGAGGAGTCGACTTCCGAAAGCCTCCCCCCGTTGTTGGGTGATGGTTCTGAGAGCCTCCACCAACCCGTTCGATGAAAGTGGGCTGTGGGATGAATCCCCGTTTGATCGAATGAGCCTGAGATGGCTCATAGAACTCACCTCCTTTTCTCCGAAATGGAGTTTAGAGCTTCCCAAGTTTTTATCGGTTTGTCAACACATTTGTCAACACTGTGCTTTGACAATCCGAACGAAAACTGCTATTATTTTACTAAATTCTTCTATTAACTAATAAAACAACGCTTATGGGACTTTTCTCACGATGGACCAATAAAGAGAATAATAGAGTCGAAGCTCCAGTAGAAATTAAGAAAAATGAGACAGTGGAAACAAAATCGGCATCTGAAACCGGTCGTGAACGTGTCGTTGCAGTCTGGAAGGGGATTAAGGAAACATGGAATAATTTCACTCCAAAGGCTGCTAAGTTTGGTAAATGGGTTGGTGAATTGGGATTAGGAGCCATTGGAGGGACAGAAAAAGCTGTAAAAACTACATGGAAATATACCGGGGAAACCGGGCAAGAGCTTCGAGATCTCGCCGGTCGTGGTAATGAAGCCCTAAAAGAGTGGAAAGAAAAGAGAGTATTTGAGAACAAGCTTAGACAAGCCGAGAAGCAAATCAAGCGTGAGGAACGTGCAGAGGCTTGGAAAAATATGAAGGCCGAGGCGGCCGCAAAAATCAAGGATAATTGGCGGATGATAAAAGCGGCAGCAGTAGAAGACTATAGACAGACAAAAGCAGATTTTCGAAAACCCATCGATAGTTTTTCTAACTGGGCTAATGAACAGAGAATGAAACTTTCTGGCGCCGCTGAAATCAAAGGTCAGATGGAAGAACTCCGTGAGGTAGTTGCACGACAAAATCGTCTCATAGAACAACTCCTTAGACTCCAAGGAGTGCAAGTGGAAGAACCTATTTTAGCGGCAGGCGACGAGGAGGGGGAAGGCACAGTTTCTGAAGCCTCAGCTTAAATCACGAGCCCTAAGAATCTCCTAACACAAATTACCTATGACACGAGAAGAAGTGGTGAAGCTTGTTCAGGACTCTGACCTGAGCGACTCCGCAAAATCAACCTGGATTGCTCGCATTACAAAAGAAGGTCTTACTCAAGACGTCCTCGACGAACTGAAAGATGCCTTCCAAGCTGAAATCGATGCTGGATTTGAAAAACTCGGAGTTGATATTTCCAACACCCCAGAATACAAGGAGAGGGAAGCGGCTATGGTTGCACAAATCGAAGCTATCCAGGCGGATTTTGACCAAAAAATGGCACAAAATACCAAACTACTCAATGATCTTCAGGCGAACGCGAGTCAAGTAATGGACGCGATCAAGACAGAAGAAGTCAAAGCAAGCATGGAATAAAACCTAAAATCACCCTTCGACTCCCCCGACTAGCTCGGGGTCGCACAGGGTGATTTTATTTTCCCCTACTGTGGGGATTGACTGGCTTGTTTGGCTTGGTCGACAAGCTCGGGGGCTGGGATTATGAGATCTTCCTCCTGACCAAAGACATTTACCTTGAAATCCCCTCCCTCAGCCTCCTTCTGCCCGATCACGATTGTCCATGGAATCTTGTGCGTGGCCGAGTTGCGAATCTTCTTGCCGACTTTCTCGTTGGAGTCGTCCAGATCCACGCGGATGTCGGCCTCGACGAGTTTCGCCTGAAGCGTCTTGGCAAACGGGACGAATTCATCACTGACGGTCGCCAAACGTACCTGTACAGGAGCAATCCAAAACGGGAATGCGCCGGCATAGTGCTCGATGAGGATACCAAGAAATCGCTCCGTAGAACCTAGGATCGCTCGGTGAATAACGACTGGCCGTTTCTTGCTCCCGTCAGAGTCGACATACTCAAGTTCAAAACGCTCTGGCAGGTTCATGTCCAACTGGATCGTCGAAAGTTGCCATTCTCGACCAATCGCATCCTTAAACATGAAGTCGAGTTTTGGTCCATAGAATGCCGCTTCTCCGACACCAACTTCATGCTTCCATCCACGCGTTTGTATCAGTGACTTCAGCGATGCCTCCGAGTCGATCCATACTTGCTTGTCTCCAATGTACTTGTCAGGGTTATCTGGATCAGACACAGAGATACGAACCCAAAAATCATTAAACCCAAACGCTTTGTACGTAAGCTCGACCATGTCGAGCATGAGGTTAATCTCTCCTGCGATTTGATCGGGGCGAGCAAACACATGACAATCGTCCTGCGTAAGAGAGCGAACGCGCGTCAGCCCAGAAAGTTCTCCGCTTTTCTCGTATCGATAATTTGTGGTCGTACAGACCCAACGCATGGGCATCTCCCGATAGGAGTGTGGCGTGGTCGCATACAACATCATGAAATGCGGACAGTTCATGGGCTTGAGATAATAGTCTGCTTCATCTTCCAGATGCATCAGAGGGTACATGGCGTCATATTTCTGAAGGTGTCCAGATCTCTCATACAGCTTGCCCTTCGTAATGTGTGGGATCCAGATTGGGGTGTACCCGCGCGGCTCTTGGAGGTTTGAGATGAAATTCTCAACCACGCGGCGCAGAAGAGCGCCCTTAGGATAAAAAAGTGGCAGACCACTTCCAATATCGTCGATGATGGTAAACAACTCCAGTTCTTTCCCGAGTTTTCGATGATCTCGTTTCTTCGCCTCCTCGAGCATGGTGAGATACTGGTCGAGTTCCTCTTGTTTCTCAAACACAAGACCGTAGATGCGTTGCATTTGAGGATTCTTCTCGTCCCCGCGCCAGTAGGCGCCAGCAAGTTTCCAGAGTTTGAATGCCCCAACCTCTTTTACATTTCCAACGTGAGGGCCACGACAAAGGTCGACAAATTCACCTGTTCGATACAGCGAGGCAACATCGGGACGAGCGACATCGATGTCCTGAGCTTCCTCTGGATTAACCTTGGTGGTTCCCTTCTCCTTCAAGTCGCGCAAAAGCTCGACCTTGAAATCCTGTCCCATCTCACGAAACTTCTCGATCGCTTGATCGATCGAGATTTCCTCTCGAACCATATCATGGTCCTCTGCCACGATCTTGTGCATCTCTTCTTCAAGTTTCACAAGATCCTCCTCCGTGATCGGCGATGCAAAGAGAATATCGTAGAAGAATCCGTTTTCCACAACCGGGCCGACTCCGAGCTTTATTCCTGGGTACAGTCGCTGGGCGGCCGCAGCGAGGATATGCGCGGTTGTGTGCCGCATGGCATGTCGTTTGTCGTTTTCCATAAATAAAAAGCGGTCATTATGACCGCTCCACTGTACGATAAAACCTATTTGATATCAATATAGATGTGATCCTTGAGCCTTGGAACGGTGCTTACCCAAAACGGGAAGAATTCCACCGTGACATCGGTTGCCACACCCTCGCCGACCAACAACGTACGCACCTCGTCTTGCGTCATGCCTACAAATCGACCGACTTGAAGTGCTGAACTGGTGCGTGACGTAATCGCCGGCACGGAAAGAGAGACGAGAATATTCGCTTGTCCTGCTTCCTCGTCAACAGCCTCGACCGTCACGATCATATTGTCTGCATCTGCGTTCAAAAATTCCTGTCCTTGTCCAAGACTCTCGTATAATTTTGCGATGGCGATCTCTCCTAACGCCTCTTGATCAAAAAATACCGCCGTCACTTTGAGCGTGAGTGTCACGTTAAAACTCTGTGCCTCTGTATCTGGTTCGATCGAGAATGTTTTTTCGACAACCTCAATATCATAGGACTGACCCGTGAATGTTTCTCCAACTTCGGTGATCAGCATGGCTTTTGCGTCCTCGAGTAAACTTACCTCAAGCTCCGTGGCGGCGGCATCAAGTTCCATCTGGGAAACAACCGCAACAGAGTAGATCCCTCCTGTGAACGCTTCCGCGCTGGTTGCATACACAGATTCCTGTCGCGCGGCAGATAAACCAGGGATGCTAAAACGCGTCTGCGCAATGTTTCCACTCTCCCCTGCCACATCAGCATACACCTGCGCGTCGACTGAACCACCGGCAGGAACGGTTACGGCTGACTCGAGTCGGAACAAGACGCCAGATTCAGAAAGAAAGCGCGTGGTGGCGACGAGCGACTGGGCGAACGTCAAATTGTTGTAAATAGTCACTGTTCCACGGGCAATATCGTCAACGGTCTTGGAAGAATCCCCCGTCGGTTGAAATGTCTGTGTACGACCAAGCGTTCCAGAAACAACCGCGCCGCGCACATCCGTTGAACGCGTTGGAACCTCGTAGACGTTGGCGACGAACTCGGTTGTGATTGGTTCCTCTGCCGAATCGACGTGAATCACGGCCTGAACGGTTGAGAGATACAACACAGCCAACAGCGCCGCGGCGACGAGCACAATAAACGTCAACGCAATGCGTCGATACATAATAAGGGGCACGGCCGCAGGCTGGGTGATCTCAAGATCCTCGATGTCGGTCACGGTAATCTTCTTGGCACCTCCCTTTCTCACAGCCACCCGCTTCTTTGGAACAACATTCTTGGTGGGCATATACGATTAGTATACCACTTGCTGTTATTCTACTGAAACATTCTGCCTCCCCACCAGCGCGGCGATTGCGCTGACGACCGAATCGGTCGCGGCGACGGAGTAGTCCGTCTGAATACGGCGCATCTGTCCGCCGGACTCTACCATCAGGCACACCGGCTTGGGACCGGGTGTCGACGTCAGAATTTCCCGAAGGCTCGCCACCATCTCCTGCGTGGGCTTGCCTTTGAGTGCGATTGAGAGTGAGCCTCGGTGGAGTATTGCTGGCGGCGACTCCTCGTCCTTGGGTGTCATCTCCTGCCGCACATCTCCCGTGACCCATTGTCCGTCCTTGAGCATCCGCACGACATCCTCTATGTTCGTTTCATCTACTTCGATGAAACTATTAGCAAGAAGTTTCTTTTCTTCTCCATCGCGTGCAGATACTTTCGCCGAAACCAGCACAATGCGATCAGGTGAAAGCATTGTCTTCGCTTCTATATAGGTCCGTGGAAACACGATCACTTCCGTCGAGCCGGTAAGATCCTCAAGTCCCACAAACACCATTGGATCGCCCTTCTTGGTGATGATCTCCTTCACACTCGTAATGATTCCTCCAACGCGAGCAAACACACCATCCTTCTGGTCGACCACGCATGCGCAATCGAGCAAGTGACCCTTAAACGCCACCGCAAACGGATCGTATGGGTGCGCACTCACATAGAGTCCCAACAGTTCCTTCTCCCATGCCAACAATTCCCGTGTTGTCGCCGGTGGAGAATCACGAAGAACAATTCCATGACTCATAACCGACACCCCGGCAAACAGACTCTGTTGATTGCTTGCCTTCTCACGCTGGATTGCCTTGTTGTGCAAAAGAATACGATCGATGTTCTCGAACAACTGCTTGCGCTCCCCAAACCGATCCAGCGCGCCGACTTTAATAAGCGCCTCGAGCGATTTTTTGTTAAATGCTCTGTGTGAAATGCGTCCCGCGAAATCAGCCAAATGTTTAAATGGTCCGTGCGATTTTCGCTCCGTGATAATCGACTCAACCACTTCTTCCCCGAGATTCTTAATCACCAATAACCCGAAACGAATCTGTGTGTCGCTCATGAATGTAAAATCTTTGCGACTCTCGTTAATGTCTGGTGAAAGAACGGCGATTCCCATACGACCGCATTCCTTCACCGCTTCGGCAATTTTTTCCAAATCACCAGACTCCGCGGTCATGAGAGCCGTCATATATTCGGCTGGGAAATTCGCCTTCATGTATGCCGTTTGGTACGCCACCATGCCGTAGGAGGCTGCGTGCGCCTTATTAAAACCATAAGCAGCAAACGGCTCGATGAGTTTCCACAGCTCGGTCGCCTGCGCCTTTGTCATGCCGTGTTCGACAAACCCGTCAACAAGCTTCACTTTCTGCAACGCCATCTCCTCTGGAATCTTTTTCCCCATGGCTTTACGCAACTTGTCTGCTTCTAACCAAGAATAACCAGCCAAATGAATGGCAGTTAACATCACGTCATCTTGGTACACGAGGAGTCCATACGATTTCTGTAAAAATTCTTCCATGCGCGTATCCATGAACTTCACCAAGCTCGCGTCATGCTTGCGACGGATGTATTCCGGAATGACTTCAATGGGTCCTGGACGATACAACGCTACCATGGCCATGATGTCCTCCACGCGCTCAGGGCGCAAATCCATAAGATACTTGGTCATCCCGTCGCCATTGAGCTGAAACACACCCATGGTGTGACCGGTCGCCAGAAGCTCGAAGGTCTTTTTATCGCCGACGGGAATATCTTGCGTCACCACCTCGATCCCCTTCACCGCGCGCACCAATGCCACCGCGTCTCCCAAAATCGAGAGGTTACGGATTCCCAAGAAGTCCATCTTCACAAGCCCCGCAGACTCGACCGCATGCATCTCGTACTGCGTGATAATCTTTCCTTCCTTGGTATCAATCTGAAGTGGAGTAAAGTCTGTAAGATCGGTCGGGGAAATCACGGTTCCCGCCGCATGAATGGAAACATGACGTGCACAGCCCTCAATGCGCTGTGCCAAGTCAATCACGCGACGGATGTTCGCATCCGTATCATATTTTTTTCTCAGGTCAGGCGCTTCTTTGAGCGCACGTTCAAGCGTCATGGGGAATCCTTGCGATCCCATCGGCACCAACTTCGCGACTTCATCGATCATTCCATACGGAAATCCCAGCGCCCGACCAACATCGCGCACGCTTCCACGCGCAAGCATGGTTCCGAAGGTACAAATCTGGGCGACTTTTTCATGGCCATACTTTCCACGCACATAATCAAGCACTTCATCACGCCGGTTATCGGCAAAATCGGCGTCGATATCTGGCGCGGACGGACGTTCAGGATTCAAAAAGCGCTCAAACGGCAACTGATACAAAAGCGGATCGATTGATGAGATCCCAATCGAGTAGCTCACAAGCGAACCAGCCGCCGATCCACGCGTGGTCGTGACAATCCCATGCTCATTGGACCAAGTCAGAAAATCAGACACGATGAGCAGGTACGGACAAAACCCCTTCTGATCGATAATCTCAAGCTCGTAATTGAGACGTTTGATCTCAACTTCGTCGAGCTCTCGCTTACGCCGCTCTTTGAGTTTTGAAAATGCCTGATCTGTAAGTACTTGCCGGAATGTCTTCCCTTCTTCGATTTCAAACTTCGGGAAATTCCATTTGCCGAGCTCGAGCGTCACCTCGCACCGATCCGCGATGAGATGTGTGTTCTCAATCGCCTCAGGACAATCGCGGAATCGTCCTTCCATGTACTCCCCCGATACCATGGAAGCGTCGTACTCATACTGATTCATGCGCTCAAATTGCTCCAGCGTCTTTCCGCCCTTAATGCAGTTCAAAATCTTCCAGGCCTCCGTGTCCTGAGGTTTGAGGTAAAACGTATTCTTCGTCGCGACGAGCGGAACACCGAGTTCCTTCCCAAGTTCTATGAGGCGGGTGTTCGTGGCTTCCTGCTCCGCAATCTCTGGACGGTCAACCAACTCGAGGAAATAATTCCCCTCCCCGAACATACTCACATACCACCGAATCGCCTCCTTGGCCTCTACCACTTTCTCGAGCTTCAAAAGTTCATCGATCTCTCCCATGTGCCCGCCTGAGAGCGCAATCAATCCGTTACTGAATTTTTGGATGAGTTCCTTATCAATACGAGGCTTATAATAAAACCCTTCAAGAAATCCAAGACTCGAAAGTTGAATCAAATTTTTGTAACCGATCTGGTTTTGTGCAAGGCACACCAAACGGTTCGGTCGTGTGTCGATGCGCGCACGTTTGAGATGCCGACTATCTTGCGCTACATAAAAATCGACGCCGATAATGGGCTTGATCCCAGCGTCGATTGCCTTTTGGTAAAACTCAATCGCTCCGTAGAGTGTCCCATTATCGGTCAGCGCCACGGCTTTTTGCTCAAGCGCCCCCACGTGCTTCAAGAGCTCCTTCACCTTAGGAAGAGCCTCAAGCAACGAGTAATGCGAGTGGGTATGGAGGTGGACAAATCGGGACATAGGGCACTTACAAAAGTGTCTCCTCAATCCCCCTTGCCGTGTTTAATTCTTGCTGAACTCCAAGTATTGCCGCTCGAAATCGATTAACCTCTTGTGTGGAATTCGGAAATTTATCTGGAGCTAATGCTACGGCGAGATCCCATAGTTCTTTGACGACTTCAAACCTCTCCTCAATAGACATCGAGTCAAACTGTTGATTCTGGATTTTTTGTGCCTCACGTGGGGTCATCATATCTGCCCAGAGCTTACCATCTCGTGGCAGAATCTAAAAGCCCGCCTTCGCTCGATTTTTCGAGCTTCGGCGGGCAGGCAGGGTTTACTTTTTGTACTTACGTTTCATCGTCTGTGACGACCTTTTTCTTCTTACTCGTCTTCTTGGTTCCCGAGGCACTCTTGTTCATCTGTTTATCGATAAGATACTCCACCGCTTTGCCTGTCGTATGAACAACCGCCCCAAGCGCGGCACCGGTTGAATCGAATTTTTTTCGGATCCCGTCGATCGCGGATTCCATTTTGGCAAGCGTTTCTTGAACAAGACTAATCGTGTCATTCGCGCGCTTCATGATGCTTGCGACCTGCCAGAGCAACCAAAACACGACGGCAGAAATCCACAAGACACAAAACGCGAGCACGATGTAAAGAATCTCTAGGGGTGTAAACATATCCTCCATTTAGAACTTACGATCGTATTGTAGCACCAAATTCTTCTTCGAGCACTAGACGGATCTTCCCCATCTCCTCTTCAACTTCGTGTGCCTCAAGTGTTTTCTCCAAAGATCGAAACGCCATGTGCACGGCCATGGATTTTCGTCCCTCTTCCACACCTTTGCCACGATAAACGTCGAATAGGACATACTCAACCAATAAGGTTGATGCCTTTCGTATCGCTGACTCAAGCGCAAACGCGGTTGTGCGTTCCCCTACGGTAAAGGCGATATCGCGCTTGGCATCGGGATACAACGGGATCGGTGTGAATATCGTTGAAGCACGCTCAAGCGCGGCCAACATGGTGACATTCATCTCTGCGATGGCTACGCGTCGATCAATCCCCAGAGTCTGCGCAACATCAGAACGAACTTCAGCGAGCATCCCATACTTTTTTCCATTCACAAGAATCTCTGTCGCACGACTCGGATGCATCCACATTCCCGGCTTTTCCATTTCGTGAAAGCTCACGTCAAATCCCGCCGACAGAAGCGTAGTCTCAACCTGTTGACGAAGTTCCACAATCGGCGACGCATCTCCTTGGGCGCTGTACGCGATCCCAAGGTGATATGGCTGTGCGGGCAATGTTCCCCCTTGTCCGTCTTCATCCCCTTTCCTGTTACCCATGAACACACGAGCGATCTCAAACACAGATACCACCGGGAACGAGCGATGATTGATCGCCACCGTGTCAAACATATTTGGGACAAGCGACTGACACAGGTATGGACGATCTTCCGCAAGCGGATTGGCGAGCTTCAGATGGTCTTCCAGGGCAAACCCGAGCGTCCGCAACATGTCGGGAGCAACAAACGCGTATCGATAGACTTCCGTACATCCAAGCCCGACGGACAATGTGTTGCGGATATCACGAACAAGAAGGCGCAAGGGATCTTGGGCGGATGGCACAATGGAAAACGACGGAAGTGTTGATTCAATCTTCTCGTATCCCCACACGCGAGCAATCTCTTCGATGACATCCTCAGCAATCGAAACATCCTTGGTCGCACGCCACGACGGAATAGTCACTTGCACGACTCTGCCCCCGGTAGCTCCAGGCTTCCCTGCCCCCCGAAGCTTTAGCGAAGGGGGGAGCCTGGGTGCCGCCTTCACAGCGAACCCAAGCCTCGTAAGAATCTCCTCCATATTCTTAGCAGGAATCTCGGTTCCAAGTCGTTGATTCACAAGATCGACGCTCAGAGACACATGGGACGGCTTTGGAGGGTGAGGATACACATCGATAACTTTCGACGCAACGTTCGCACCAGGACTCAGCTTACGCATCAGTTCTACGGCTCGGCGCAGGGCAAGCTCGCACAGATTCGGATCGAGGGACTTTTCAAAACGAGCGGACGACTCGGAACGCAAAGCAAGTTTCATCGACGTCTTACGTACACTTACGGGATTGAAGTTTGCCGATTCAAATACAATCTTTGTGGTCTTTTCACTCACCCCGCTTCCCTCTCCTCCCATCACACCCGCAATTGCCATAGGTTTTTTGCCATCGGTAATCAGTAACATGGACGAATCAAGCACATACGTCTTTTCGTCAAGCGCCGTAATCTTTTCCTTTGCATGTGCCGCGCGCACGACGATCTCGCCGCCGAGAATATCCGCATCAAATGCATGCATAGGCTGGCCAAGCTCGAGCATGACGTAGTTGGTCACGTCCACAACGTTGTTGATCGATCGCACCCCGCACGCTTCGAGTCGATGCTTCATCCAATCAGGCGATTCACCAACAATCACTCTCTCCATCGCCACAGCCATATATCTTGGGCACGCCTGGGCATCCTCAACCTTCACGTTGAGATTCATTCCTTTTCCCGTTGTAATCTTTTTTGGTTCGTACTTTGCTAATTTCGATTTCGTCAGAGCCGCAACCTCCCGTGCCATGCCGTAATGCCCCATCAGATCAGGACGATTGGTAAGGGACTTATGTTCGATATCAAAAATAACATCGTCCAACCCAAGCGCCATGGCAAGCGGCGTACCAACTTTTGCGTCGACATCGCCTAGGTTGCGAATCTCATGGTCACCTTCAACCTGCGAGAGTCCGATCTCCTGGCTCGAACAAATCATGCCTTCGCTGTCCTCGCCACGAAGTTTCGTTTTCTTGATCTCAACAAGTTCTCCTTCCCCGTGCCATCTTACCCACGCGCCAGGGAGAGCGACCGCAACCTTCATGCCAACGGCGACATTCGTTCCTCCACAGACGATCTGCACGATACGGCTCCCTCCCCCCCTAGCCCCCCCTCTGGCAGGGGGGGTATCTCCGATATCCACCTGACATACCTGAAGTTTATCCGCGTTTGGGTGTGTAGAAACCGACTTGATTATTCCCACGACGATGTGCTTAAGCGCAAAGGCTTGATCCTTCACACTTTCCACTTCGACGGTTGAAAGGGTGATGCGCGAAGCAAGCTCTTTGTCCAAAAGAGCTGGTGGCAGTTTCACAAATTCGGAAACCCATTTTTTTGAAATCAACATACTAGAACTGTTTCAAGAATCTCAGATCGCCAGATTCAAGATGTCGAATATCGTCAATGCCATACTTGAGCATGACTAACCGTGTAAGTCCGAAGCCGAAGGCAAACCCGGAATAAACATCCGGATCGACCCCTCCTTCTTTGAGAACATTCGGGTGCACCATCCCAGCGCCAAAAATCTCGAGCCATCCGCTGTGCTTACACAATCGACAACCCTGACCTTTACACAAGTAACAAGTCACTTCTCCATTCACTCCCGGCTCCACAAATGGATAAAACTTTGGACGAAGACGAATCTTTGTATCTTGACCATACAGATGTTGTGCGACAACTTCGAGCACTGCTTTCATATGCGCCATCGAAATACCCTTGTCCACGACGAGTCCTTCAAGTTGATGAAAGGTATGCTCGTGACGTACATCCGTCGCTTCGTTGCGAAAGACACGCCCCGGAGCAATCAGACGTAAAGGAACTCCGTACGCGCGCATCCCTCGAATCTGCACAGGCGATGTCTGAGTGCGCATCACCGTATCAGGACGCCCATCAACATAAAACGTGTCCTGCATGTCGCGTGCGGGATGCGATGGCGGAATGTTAAGGGCGGTGAAATTGTAAAAATCGCTTTCAAGCTCTGGTCCATCTAGGACCATGAACCCCATGGACGTAAATAACTCCTCAAGATCTTGTTGAACGCGTGTTACTGGATGAAGTGTTCCACGAGGCCGCGTGTGAAGCGCCGGCTCGGTCACGTCGATCCACTCCTTTGCGGCACTCGATGCCATGGATGCCTTAGAGACTCGACATTCCGCTTCCCCAAACGCCGCCTCGATCGCTTCTTTCACCTCATTGGCAACGGCACCCACCAGCTTGCGCTCCTCATCCGCCAGGTTCGCCATCTCTTTCATGAGACCATTCAGTTTTCCTTTGCGTCCCAAAAACTGTGTCTTCAATTCCTCAAGCGTCTCGCGATCGACGACATGGTCGACGATCTCAGCAAATTCTTTTTTTAATTGTTGGAGCCGGTCTTTCATAATTCGAAATATCACGGTACGAGAACGTTCACATCACGGATCTTTTTAAAACCAATGTCACGGGTTGCAACAGGAGCTCGCAACAAAACAGCTGTCGCCGCAATCACGCTATCAGACATGGTAAGTTTCAATTCTCGACGAATACGTGCCGCTTCCCTGGCAACAGAGAGATCTACATCTACGACAAGAACTTGCTTCAACCAAAGCTCGATCATTAGTACTTCTTGAGGAATGATCTTAGGGAAACCTAAAAGTTCCACCACGGTAATGGTAGAGACACTAAAACTTTCACCCATCGCACGCTGTCGATTAATCCAAGAAACGATTGCTGCGTCGTCGTTGATATATAAAATCACGACGTTTGTATCCAAGACGATCATAAATGAACATGGTCGGCCTCTTTGCGCACTTTTCGTTGATACTTCACCGCATCAATCTTCCTCTTCTTCCACATCCCACGAATCGCTTCCCATGCATCGACTTCGGCCTGTTGGATCTTTGTGTGGCTCACGCGTCGAGACTTCACTTGTTGTTTTACTGCAGTAATAGTCATATCCAAAATTAGCTTACCATGCTCCCCACCCCCCAGACAAACACTCTTAAATCCTAATCATCGATGTAATCGCTCCCCAAATTTGATCACCGAAGGTTACGAAATCTTTGTAGGTGACAAGAACTACCAACACCATCAGCAGCATGAACCCTAAGTTATGCACGGCGACTTCTACTCGTTGATTCACCGCGCGACCGCGGAGTTTCTCGATGAGTAAAAACAAGATGCGTCCACCGTCAAGCGCTGGGAATGGCAGTACGTTGATGATCGCCAGATTGATCGAAAGCACGGCGGTAAACTGAAGAAGGTAAATAAGTCCCATGGCCGCGACTTGGCCGGTCATGACCGCGATGCCGACCGGACCAGAAAGATCAACGGCGACTTCTTGGCGCACGACCAGGTCTACAATAAGTCCACCGAACGCTTTCAAAATCTCAACCGTGAACTGGTACGTTGTATAAACACCTTGGCCGATCGCGTAGAAGAATGGATAGGACACAAAGCCCGTGGAAACAAACGCAATCCCCACGCCAGTCGTGTCCACGCTTTCCAAGTATTCACTCGTTAGTGTATGGGTCTCATAGGTTCCATCCGTCTTGTTCACTAACACATCGACACCTTCCGCCGCATGCTGGGCAAAATAATCGCGTGCTTCCACATCACTGGTGACAATCGTCCCATCCAACGATTCGATTACGTCACCCGTCATCACGCCGGCTTCCGCCGCAGGTGAGCCCTCTACCACTTGCATGACGCTGATCTCCTGCGATTCCACACGTGCCGAGGCAGGTAATGACTCGTCGATGATACTGGGGAGTCCGACCATGTACCCGATCGAGAACAACACTGAAGCAAGTACGAGGTTCATCGCAACACCCGCGATCAGCACCACGAATCGCTTCCACGCTTTCTTGGATGCAAAGCTATCCGCATCATGTGCTTGCTCGCCACTCTCCCCTTTGATCTTCACAAACCCTCCCAGCGGAATCCAGTTGATCGAGTACACCGTGTCACCGCGCTTCACGCCCCACAGTCGAGGAGGAAAGCCAAATCCAAACTCCTCAACCTTCATGCCCATGCGCTTGGCCATCACAAAATGCCCAAGCTCATGCGCAAACACGAGGAGCGAGAGGACGATGATGAATAAAAAAAGTGTTCCCATAAATCGACTCAATAATACTGAATTTTACTCGGATCAGCAAATAGACTGAAGAGTCTGTTAGATAAAGTTGAAAACCGGACTCGTTAAAGTTCAAAACCGGACTGCTGGCAGGTCGTCGTACTTTACTGTCTGGACTCCGACGAGTGTTCCTTTGAACCACATTCTCACCTCCGT
>SCSL01000001.1 GCA_004298405.1 Patescibacteria group bacterium
GGTGGGGTTCCGGCTATTGCGTGGGATAGGTATAATGGCTCAACATGGGATAAAGTAGGCCAATACAATGTGCTGTATAGTACGTCCGGAACATCACGTTTGAATTGGGGAGCAATCAAGCTTTCCAATACCGATATGCGTATGCTCGGTCAGGACACTGCATCATCTTTTACGTTCCGCAAGTTTGACGGGTCAGCAACCTGGACCACACTCACTGCTCCATCGTGGCCGACCAGCGGCCTGGTGACGAATTCCCGCGTGTCACTGTTGTCTCAGGGGACGTATATTTTTGCATTTGTCATTCGGGGAGACGCCTCAAACACCATAGCATACGCGTTTTATGACGGTGTTGTCTGGTCCGGATGGACCGATCTGACAACTACGACCAAAACCCGTAATTACATTGAGGCCAACTACGTTGTACAAGCCAATCAGGCACTGGTAAGCTGGACGGAAACCAATGGGAGTAACTACGACTTCAAAGTCATGAGTATCACAGCCCCCGAACTGGAAGCGCTCATGCGTCACGGCAAGGCATTTGGGACGAATACCGTATTACCGTATACATTTTAGCCGGATGCTACAGGAGTACTACTATAAACTCCCAACGTTCTATGCTATAACCGATACTGTATGAGTGACGGTCTGGCATCATCTCATCGTTTTGTGAAAGGCGTCAAGCGCGCAACCTTTAGCGACGCGCCTGGTACTCCTTCTCTGCCACCGCACACCGATCCGGTTCCTCAGGACCCGAAGCCCATCACCGCGAATGTTCAACCCGAATCCCACGTTCCGGGACCAGCCCGTCCTGACAAGAAAAAGAAGGGCAGGACGATAGCATTTGGCCTTATTGGCCTTCTCGTTGCGTCCGTATCGGTGTTGAGTTTTCAGATGTACTGGGAGTCCCAACAGAAGCTTGCTCGTCTCCAGGTTGCCAATCCCGAAGTATTTTCTCAGTTTGAGGCAGACGCGCTGGTTGTCAAAGTGGCCCGCCACATGATTCTTCCCGAGGAAAAGCCGCTTATTAACACCGTTTCGGAAGTAGAAAAATTGAAAGGCGAACCGTTTTTTGCAAAAGCGCAAAACGGTGACAAAGTGCTCGTGTTTTCCAAGCGCGCAATTTTGTACCGGCCATCGGTTGATAAAGTTGTTGAAGTTGGCTTCATTCGACAAGTAGGACAGACGCCCAATCCTTCCGGGACAGCCTCCGCCGTCGTTGACAAAACGGCAACCGATTCTTCCAAGCTTGCCTCGCCGGGTCCAGGCGGGCCCACTGTCGCCGGTGCCGCGAGCCCCTCGGCGAAAGTGCTTCTGGATAATGAGTAGACCTACTTCCGTCCCAACACGAGGAGGGTATCCCTGAATTCCGACAACAAAACCATGAGGATATAGTTGGCGACTTTTCCGCTCGCCAGCCATAGCGGATCCGGTTTGACGCGCCGTCTGAATGGGGTATAACTGACAAAATATTCGGCTTTTTCAACGCTCCACCCCGCATGGCGCACCAAGATTATGAGTTCTTTGAGTGTGTACTCGCGGTTGTGTCGGTGATAGAGGTTGCTGCCGTTTCCATCGTCCTCCAGGAGCTGTTCGAGGGGGTACATGACGCTTTTTCCCAACGCCATTTTTGCACGGTTGATGGAGCGGGTGATGTTGGGAGTGGTGACAAGGAGATATCCCTGTGGTTTTGTGACCCTTCGCGCCTCGCTCAGGGCAAGCGCGGGGGATTGGGGAAGGTGTTCCAACACCTCCGTACACACCACCAAATCGAAAAAATTATCGTTGTAGGGAAATTTGTCTTTTTCTATGTTACAGATGACTACCTTTTTGTTCTTGATGGGCTCGTGAGCAGAGGCGATGCCATAGACATCGTACCCCATCAGTTCCAACGCACCTCCGAGGTGGTATGGAAAGCAGCCGACGTCGAGAATCTTTAGTTTTTTTAGGTGACCTAGGCGCCCTAGGTGACGTAGTATATAGGTGTATCTCGCTTCATGGATGAGGAAATACTCGCGCTCTTCTGAAGTTTGAATGGTTTTCTCGACCCTGGCAAGAATTTCTGAGATCGTCATACGCATGAGTATTATAACAAGAAAGCGAAACCACCGGCGCCATCTCTATAGAGCCTACACTACTTCGCATGCACGTGCACATCGAGTAGTGTAGATTCCTTTCAAATGTTTCTTCGGGCCGATGCTGGTATAATCCTTCCATGACTTCCTTCGACTCCGCTCAGGACAAGCAATCACACATCCGTAACTTCGCTATTATCGCCCATATCGACCATGGCAAGTCCACGCTTGCCGACCGGTTGATGGAGATGACCGGTACGGTCACCAAGCGCGAAATGCATGAGCAGATGCTCGACAGTAATCCAATCGAGCGCGAGCGGGGGATTACGATCAAGCTGGCTCCGGTCCGCATGGAGTATTCTTCAAATGTCATTGCGAGGAGTCCCGAGCCTGTCGAGGGACGACGCGGCAATCTTTCAAATATTTTAGAGATTGCTTCGCCGTCAGAACGGTCTCGCAATGACAAAGAAGACTACGTATTGAATCTGATCGATACTCCCGGCCATGTGGACTTTGGCTACGAAGTAAGTAGGTCCTTGGCTGCCTGTGAAGGCGCCATTCTTGTGGTCGACGCGACCCAGGGGGTCCAGGCGCAGACGCTTGCCAACCTCGCGGCTGCCCGTGCGCATAAGCTCACGATCATACCCGTGATCAACAAGATTGATATGCCAACTGCGCGGGTAGAAAAGACGGCTGAGGAGCTTGTGGCTTTAGGGAGATCGGAA
>SCSL01000035.1 GCA_004298405.1 Patescibacteria group bacterium
ACAAGAGGCGACCGTCTGTTATGCCCCCTTAAAAGATCTTTCTCTTCCTCTGTGATCTCGACTCGAACCATGGAATCAGTGTAACAGAAATCGGAAGTTTTGTTTTGAGAAGGCTATATCCACCCGTCGTTCCGTCAGATCGGATCACACGATGGCAGGGAATCGACGGATCGTAGTTCTTGTTCAAAATGTTTCCCACCCCTCGGTAGGCTCGTGGTCTTCCGGCCGCGACAGCGACGTCTTTGTAGGTCATCGTTTGTCCCTTGGGGATTCGACGAACAACATCGTAGACCGCTTGAGCAAAAGGGGTCATAAGTCAGTTACCTCAAAATATCGATTTCCGGTTTTCACGGCTTCAAGCGCGATTCGAACTGGTTCGAAGAGCGGGGAAGGCAAGTTATCGAGCGGAAACCAGCCAAATGACTCGATCTTGTGAGGCTCCAGAATTGTCGGTTCACCAGAAAGAATTTCCGCAACAAATGAGATGTCGATGTAGTGCTTTCCGTACTTGCGCATGTTCGTACAGGAAACAAATACGATGTTTCCAATCTCGATGCCGAGTTCTTCACGCGCTTCCCGTTTTACTGCATCAAGGGGACTCTCTCCAAATTCCACGTGTCCGCCAAGCGACCCGTAACAGCCCTCTGCGTGGGATCCTTGTCGCTTGGCCAAGAGGGTCATGCCGTCTTTGATGATCACTACCCCTGCACCAACTTTGATTAAATCTGACATAGATGTAGGAGACTAAAGGGATACTTTTTTTCGCAGGTGAGAAATTTCGTCACCCTTTTGGAAGAGTGATAATTTTTCTTGAATAGCTTACAAGTCCGTCCTTTGCGAGTCTATCAATCATCATCTCGAGCCATTCTTGATCGAGATGTTTGTCGAAGTCTGGATCGATCATTTGTCCCAACCGACGACCGGAGACCTGACCCCGTTCGCGCACGGTTTTTAGGATTCGGCCGCGGTAGATGCGGTCGGGGAAGGGTTTGTTGCGGTGTTTGCGTTCGCGAGCGGTCGCGATGGAGCGTTTGGGTATCTGGACTCGACCGGACACAAACAGTTTGGCCGCTTTACAATCCTTGCGCAAGGGACAGGATGCACAGTCTGGGTTCTTAGTACAGATTAATGTGGCGAGATCGAAGATCGCCTGCGGGACATCGTAGTAGGCTCCACGACGGGGGAGGAAATCGTCAGCCTTCGACCGGATCGTCTCATCATCTTTGAGCTCGGCGAACGGTTTACCCAGGAGGAGTCGACCCAGGACTCGACGGATGTTTGTGTCAATCGGGAGCGTGCGTCGTTTCTGGGCGAACGCACTCACCGCCGCGGCGGTATATGGGCCGATACCCTTGATCGCGAACCAGGCCACCTCCGTTTTTGGGACGCCGTGCTCGATCACAGATCGCGCCACGTCTCGCACCATGAGTGCGCGGCGATTGTATCCTAGTCCCGCCCAAGCGTGGATCACGTCGGCATTACTCGCTCTTGCGAGTTTCTTCCATGTGGGAAATTTTTTGAGCCAAGTACGATAGTATTCTTTTACACGATCAACTTGCGTCTGTTGCAACATCACCTCGCTCACAAGAATTCGGTACGGGTCACGAGTCCGTCGCCAAGGAAGATTTCGACCATGTAGGCGATACCATCGTAGAAGTTTTGTGGTAGCCCCCATAATTTTTTCTCAGGGGCTTCAGCCCCGTCGGCACGACGCCACTAAAGTGGCTGTGAAGTAGTTAAAGGACACCTGCATCAACAAGGGCCTGATAATGCTCAGGAGAAAACCGATACAGATATTCGATGATCTTCCCTCGCACGGGCGTTTGGTTGAGTCCCATGTGCCTCGCGAAGGTTTCGATGCGCTCAAGAGCTTGTTCTCGCTCACGCTCATCGGTAACCATAAGTTCAATCTCTGCGACTTCATAGCCAAAGTCACAGTTATCCAGATCCACATGAAACCCTTCTTTTTCATACGACTTCCGTTGTGTCACAATCTTGGTAAATGGTTTGTATCCAGCGACGGAAAGATCGGCTTCTAACGAATTGACTACCGGCAGATCCAAAAACGTTCGGATCCCTGCCTCATCTTCGATCTCGTCATACGCGGTGCCTCCCATCTTGTGTCCAAGCTCGTGAGCCCGACGTTTGAGTTCGAAACGACCTGAACGTTTGCGTAACCAATGATCTTGTTTTGTCAGGACAAAATCAGGCCTATCAAAATAGATATCCTCGTTTGTTACCACCCGAAGAAATCTCGCCCCCTCCAGGAGGTGCGCTTCTTGCTCGGGCGTGATTCTGAATTTCTTTTCGATTTCCATCATAGTGATCCCTATTTTATCACAGGTCTTGACAGCCTCTTGAGCTGTCGATCTCAGGCAGGTATTATAGATCCACCTAAGCCTTTAGGTACTAATTCATAAATCCTTGAGGCCACCGAGCTTTGGCTCGGGCCACAACATTATGCTGTATCAATACAGTTTCGTCTCGGACGATGATTTCGGCGATGACGATGACATGGACATGGACGGCGATGAGGACATGGACGATGATGAAGAAGATGCTGACACCGACGTGGACATGGACTTGGACATGGGGGACGGAGACGACGGAGGTGAGTGGTAAACGCATTCACGAAATTAGTGAACGCGTAAGAACCGGGCTTGCATAAGTCCGGTTTATTTTTGAGTGGTATACTGCTTTTGTATGAGCATGAAGATCCTTAATGAAAAAACTCTGGCAACGACGAAACTTCGGCGCGACGCGTTGAAAATCGTCCGTGCTGGTCTTGAGGCTGTAGAGACAAAGATGATGGTCGGTCGTGTAGTCCACCGACAAGGTGAACGTCTCACGATTGGGAAACGCGTGTATCGACTAGACCGTTATCGTCGTATTTTTGTGATCGGAATCGGGAAGGCCGCTTTCGACGCGGCGCAGGCACTCGAGTCTATTTTAGGCTCTCGTATCACGGATGGAGTTGTGCTGGATGTGAAGGGAGGAAGATTGCTTCGGGTAAAAAGTTTGGTTGGTACGCATCCGCTTCCCAGTCACACGAACATCCGTGCCACAGCGGAAATTTTGGGAATTGTGAAAGGGGCAACAGCTCAGGATTTGGTGATCACCATCGTCTCGGGCGGAGGTTCATCCCTGTTATGTTGGCCGCACCAGCTTGAGTGTGATGATGTAACCAAGATTACTCGTTTGCTCATGCGACACGGAGCAACGATCCACGAGCTCAATACGGTTCGTAAACATATTTCTGAAATCCAGGGCGGACAGCTCGCTTGGATGGCTCATCCGGCAACCGTAGTCGGTCTTATTTTTTCCGATGTTCCAGGGGACAACATCTCCATGGTTGCTTCAGGTCCGACCGTTTTAGATACCACCACGGTGAAAGATGCCCAAAAAATAATGAAGAAGTACGACGTGTTACGTCTGTGCGCGTTAGAGCATTGTGATCTACGCGAAACACCAAAACAGCCAGAATTTTTTAAGCATGTCCACAATGAATTGGTTGTAGGCAACACCACGGCCGCACAAGCTATGTTGAACCGTGCTCGAGCCTTGGGATATGATCCGGTTGTGTATTCAACTACCCTTGATGGAGAAGCTTCTGAAGTTGGTCAACTTCTTGCGAGTCTACTCAAACCTGGACAAGCCCTCATTGCCGCAGGGGAAACAACCGTGACTGTCCATGGAAAAGGCTCTGGGGGGCGCAATCAGGAAGTGGCTCTCGGAGCTCTTGCAACGCTACCGGTGGATGGTCTTATTTTGAGTATGGCTTCGGATGGAATCGATAATAGTCCAGTGGCTGGGGCATTTGTCGATCAGCGCGTAAAGGAACGCGCCCATGTGTTAAAGCTGAACTCAACGCGTGCCCTGGAAAAAAATGATAGCTTTCCATTTTTCGAGGCTGTTGGTTCAGCGATAAAGACAGGTATCACTGGAGTAAATGTGTCAGATTTGATGCTTGGCTTGCAGTCACCATAAGTATGTGTTGCTATTTCGACCGAAACAGAAAATGAGGCAAGCGCTCCAAGAAGATGAACCTTTGTATTTGACGAGTGACGCGATTGAAAAGATGAAGCGTCGACTGAGACGAATTGAAGAAGAGGAGTTGCCGCAGGCGATTTCCGACGTCCGTCGTACGGGGGAGTTCGGAGATTTTTCTGAGAACGCGGAGTATCAAGAAGCCAAAGGTCGTATGCGACGTCTGCACGATCAAGCGACAATGATCAAGGAGAAATTGAAGGTGGTGATCGAGATAGAGGCGCCCGCGACGGGATCGACGGTTGTTCAGATGGGATCGACGGTGGTGCTTGCCACAGGTGGGGGAGAGAAGACGTTTCAGATCGTCGGTCCCCAGGAAGCGGATCCCGTGAATAGGAAACTTTCGTTCAAGTCCCCGTTGGGTGCAAAGCTGATGGGACGCCGTCCAGAGGAGGAGGTCGAGATTTCAACACCATCGAGCAAGACCACGTATCGGATCGTTTCTGTGCAGTAGATCTCCTCACCCTCTTTCTCGCGAGCGGGGGATTGACAAAAACCTGTTTTTTAACTAGGTTTACGTCATATGACAGTCTCAACACGATTTTTTAACACGGTTTTACTGGCTCTTTTTGTGCTTATGAGCATGGCGCCTGTAGCCTTTGCTCATTCCACTGAGGTGAATTTCCTTCCAACAAACCTTACTTCTTGGAAGACATATGGTTCTCCTTGGGTGAGCTCATCGCAAGTGACGCTTCAGGGATCTGATAAAGAATGGGCGTATGTTGATATCGACGCGGATCATGTCGATGAGGCGTACATTGTTTTGGCCACGTACGTTGATAAAGACGATTCACGATCGAACATGAGCTCATCGGATAAATCTCGCTCTGGAAATCCGTATCTCTACGCCTACTACTTCGACAAGGATGGAAAGATTCAGAAATATCTTTCGGGCACAGATGTGATGAGCACGACCCGCTCGGGTTCTGACCAGGTGGTCTACGGCACCTTCCCAACGGTTTCAGGAACGGAAACGATTCGTGTCTTCCTCAAACAGAGTTCTGTGAAAAATCTCAGCAACTCAGGTGTCAACGTCACCTTTGTTCAGCCGATACTCTTGGAGGCAAACAGTCTGTCTGAGGCTCGTGGGCTCGTACAAGACTTTGCAAGACTCAACCTCTCCTATCGATAAGAAAAAAACGACTGGGGTACCCCGGTCGTTTTTTATGGAACAAGATCTTGGATGAACTCGCCGCCAATGTAGTCGGGTTCAAGAAGATAGAGATCGACAAAGGATTTGTAGATGGCACCAACTTCACGAATTTTGAATGGAACCTCTTTGATGTACGGCTGGAGCGTGGCAGAGATGCCCGTGCTCTCAATGCCGAGCGCCTCACAGGTCCAGATGGCGCGGGGTAAGTGGTATCCCTGCGTTACAAGAATGGCTTTTTCAATGCCCCAAAGTTCACGGGCTCGACGACAGGTGTCGTAGGTGCGACGACCTGCGTAATCGGGAAAGATGCTGTCCTCTGGAATACCAAAATCATGGATGAGCGTTTGCTTCATCACCTCTGGCTCGTTGTATGCTTGTGTGGTGTTGTCGCCAGAAACAAGCAGTCGATCGATAAGACCACGGTCGTAGAGTTGCGCGGCAATGGTCAAGCGATCCATGAGCGCATCAGAAGGCGTATTGTGGATGGTGAGGCCCGCGCCAAAGACGATGGCAACAGGAACATACTCGACGTTCTCCATCGATGCGTAAATTGAGGAACGACCCTTCCCCCAAACCAGGAGGGGGATAAGAATGAATACAAAAAATAAGGGAATGAAGATAAATTGTGGTACTCTGTATTTAGTCATGAATGAATTTTATGTCACGAAACGAACTTGAACAAGAAGATTTTTACGGATTGGGGATTGCCCCAACCCTTTTGGAACGGATCGAGTCTCTTGGGTTCAAACATCCAACACCGATTCAACATAAAGCGATCCCGATTGCGTGCCGTGGAGAGGATGTCGTCGGAATTGCTCAAACCGGAACCGGGAAAACGCTTGCGTTTTCTGTTCCGATGTTACAGCAGATGTCGGCGCGTGGGAAAAAAGGATTGGTCCTGCTCCCCACGCGGGAACTGGCGATCCAGGTTTTGGAAACGCTCACAAAGCTCGCGAGTCCGCTTGGACTTCGCACAGCTCTGCTTATCGGTGGAACGAATCAGAATCCACAAGTCAAACAGCTCAGAGCGAAACCTCACGTGATCGTTGCGACGCCCGGGCGCCTTATCGACATGATGGAGCAGAAACATGCGAGTCTCGATCAGATCGGTGTGTTGGTTTTGGACGAAGCCGATCGCATGCTCGATATGGGCTTTGCGCCACAACTCAAGAAGATTCTCGCAAAGGTACCGACGGATCGTCAGACCATGCTGTTTTCTGCGACGATGCCTGAACAGATCGCTCAAATTGCCAAGCAGTATATGAAGTCGCCACTGCGTGTAGAAGTTGCTCCATCAGGGACAACAGCTGAGCGTGTGGATCAGGAGATGTTTATCGTCTCAAAGAATGAAAAAAATGAACTCCTCGAGCGTTTGCTTCGTGAATACACCGGAACCATTCTGGTGTTTAGTCGAACAAAGCACGGAGCAAAGAAGATTGCTCGACAGATTCGCGATTTGGGACATTCAGCCGCAGAACTTCACTCGAATCGTTCACAGAGCCAGCGTCAAGAAGCGCTCAAGGGATTTTCTAGTGGAAAATATCGCGTGATGGTCGCAACCGATATTGCGGCGCGCGGCATTGATGTGAAGAATATCGAACTCGTGATTAATTTTGACCTTCCTGATCAGTTGGAAGATTATGTGCACCGCATTGGACGCACGGGTCGGGCGGGACGTTCTGGAAAAGCGATTTCGTTTGCCGTGCCAGAACAAAAAAATGACATCTTGCAGATTGAGCGGATGATTAAGACAACTCTTCCGATCAAAACCAAAACAGGCGAGCTTATGACTCGCAAACCAGATGCACGACCAACAGGCTCCTATGGACCTGGACCTCGGTCTGGCCGTGGGGGAGGACGCGGAGGATCCCCTCGTTCACGCCCTGGTGGCGGACGCGGAGATCGACCTGGCGGTCGAGAGCGTTCTGGAAATCGCTAGAATACTTCGCGTATGAAAACGCGACTTAATAGATTTTTGGCACAACGAGGCGTTTGTTCAAGGCGGCAAGCCGACGCGCTCATTGATTCTGGGAAAGTCAACGTGAACGGGACGGTAGCGACGTTGGGACTTCAGGTAGATGAACAAGACGATATCGTCGTTTCTGGGAGACGAATTAATTCTGTCCGACCGGACAAAATCTATCTCGCCTTTCACAAACCTGTCGGCATTATGACGTCTGTGGATCCAAAGGCGAAGGATACGGTTCGCTCATTTCTTGATCTCCCTCCATCCGTGTTTCCCGTTGGCCGACTTGATGTGGCCTCCAGCGGACTTCTTCTTCTCACAAACGATGGTGAGCTTTCCGAACACATCACACATCCTCGATATGATCACGAAAAAGAATATGTGGTGACCGTTGATCGAACGGTTCGTCGTGAAGACTTGCGTACCATGGCAGACGGCATGATGATTTTAGGCTCAAAAACAAAACCGGCGGTCGTCAGAAAAATTGGCGACAACCGGTTTTCCATTATTTTAACGGAGGGACGAAATCGTCAGATTCGTCGAATGTGCGAGATGCTTGGCTACGACGTGAAGGCTCTTCGACGCATACGTGTGATGAATATCGAACTGGGAGATCTTCCCTCGGGAGAGACACGACGTCTGTCTGTAAAAGAAGTTCGAGACTTACAGCGGACGCTTCATTTGATATAGATGTTTTTTTAAGAGGAAGAAAGCAAGGGTTGCGCCTAATAAGTCCATGAGAAAATCTTTCATGGTATCTCCGAGTGAGATTTGCGACGGGGGCAAGTTGAACCACACATTGATCGTCTGATCGAAAAGATACTCGTGGAACTCCCAAGCAATCCCGATGAGCATGGCAAATCCTACGACGAACGTATAGTGATACCAAAAGGGAGCATGGCGCGTATGATATCGGCTTGCTTCTTCATAATGGATGGCAATGCCCAACATGCCCATAGCAAACCCTCCAAAGAAGTGCATGGGGGTATCAATTTGATTGACGCTGTACCCGTCGGTGAGGAGAAGAACCGCATGAAGAACAAGAACCAATCCAATCACGATGAATGCCTGTTTGAAAAGATGCATAGAACCCTAGTTTAGCATGAAACAAAAACGCCCTGAATGGATCAAGGCGTTTTTTTGTTTATTCGATGTCTGTTGATTCGGTCTCTTGCGACTCCTGAGTCTCTTCCCAATTGATTTCTGAAGCATCCTCTTCCTGTGCTTCGACAGTTGCGTTGCTCAGGATAGTGAGGATCTGATCGAGCTTTCGATTGATCGCCTGGATTTCTGATTTCAGGCTTGGACCCACCGGGGCTGGACCTGAGGGAGATCGACGCTCTGGTCGATCGTTCTGGCGATCATTGAACCCTCCAAAGGATGGCTTTCGATCAAACGAGCGTCGTGGCTCAAAGCCACCAGCTCCACCCCCTTCGTTTCCTCGGAAACACTCTCGGCACAATACCGGCTTACTTCCGTTTGGTTTAAAAGGAACCGTACATGAATTTCCACACTCGTTACATCGAGCAGGAAAGCTGGGCTTGTTATAGCCTCCACCAAAACCACCTCGGTTTCCACCGAAAGAACCTCTACCACCCCCGTAGGAGTTTCCGCCTTGGCGACCGCCGCCATAGGAACCTTGTCCGTAAGCCATAAGATATGTGTTTGTTAACAACCGCCGAAGACTACGCCCGTAAGGTTATTCTGTCAATTATTCCATCATCGCTGTGACAATCATGATGATGAGACCCGTCAGGAAAACGAGAAAGTGAAGAGGAATACTGGAGCGTGTTCCACCATGGGAGGCATCATGTCTCAGCTCTGGAAGAAGGTCGGCGGCAGAAATATACAGGAAGCTTCCGATCGCGATGGGAATAAGAACAGGGACAGCCCACTCAACGGAATCGGAGATCAGAAATCCTACAACTCCGCCGACAACAACCGTGAGCGCTGCTAGGGCGTTGTAGATGGCGGCACGACTTTTTGAAAATCCTCCGTGGAGGAGCACGGCAAAGTCTCCAAGTTCTTGAGGGATTTCGTGGAGCGCAATGGCCGCAGTGGTTGCAATGCCAAGTGCTGGCGAAACGCTGAATGAGGCGGCGATAATGAGTCCGTCGATAAAATTATGGATGGCATCGGAATAGAGGACGAGATGCGCAAACGGTTTTTCGGTTGGTTCACAACGATCTGTATTGTGACAATGGTGCCAGGAAAAAAATTGCTCAAACAAAAATGAGGCAACGAAAGATCCAACGATCAGGAGCATGATTGTGAACAAGGCGATGAGCCCTTCCTCAGAAAGTTCGATGGCTTCTGGAAGTAAATGAAAGAAGGCATTTCCAAGCATGGCACCCGCCGAAAGCGCGACCAGCGCGAGCATGTCAGCATGGACGTGTTTCTTTAGAGTTGTGAGGATGATAATACCCGAGAGTGAGAGCAGAGCGATGAGGGAAGTGGCGATGAGGATGGAGATGAAGGTCATAAGGTGTTAGATATCAAGACGGATTTCAATTGGGCAGTGGTCAGAACCAAGTACATGCTCATGGATGGAAGCTTCCACAAGATGCGGTTTCATTTTGTGGCTTATGAAGAAATAGTCAATGCGCCATCCGATGTTACGTTCACGAGCGCGTTGAAAGGTGCTCCACCATGTGTACGTATCTTTTTTGTCGGGATACAAGTGACGGAAGGTATCGATAAATCCAGCCTCGACAATCTTGTCCGCTCCTTCGCGCTCCTCGTCGGTGAAGCCAGCGTTTTGGTGATTGTCTTTTGGTCGAGCCAAGTCAATTTCTTTGTGAGCGACATTGAGATCACCGCAAAAAACGACGGGCTTTTGTATTTCGAGTTCTTTCAAGTATTGCAGGAACGTTGGATCCCAAAGATGATAACGGAATAGTAATCGCTTGAGATCCCGTTTGGAATTGGGGGTGTACACATTCACGAGAAAAAAGTTCGCAAACTCCATCGAAATCACACGTCCCTCTTTGAGCGGTTGACCGAATCCATCCTCAAATTGTTTTGGGTCGGCGTTGGGGAGGTCATAGACGATCGACAGCGGTTTGATTTTCGTAAAGATTGCCGTGCCGGCATATCCTGGCTTCGTCGCCGAGTTCCAAATTTCTTCGTACTCTGGCAGATCTATCTCCGCTTGACCTTGGTTCGCCTTTGTTTCTTGCAAACAGAGAACATCGGGGGAATGTTCCTTCACAAACGGCACAAACATATTCTTGCGCAACACGGCCCGCAAACCGTTTACGTTCCAGGAGATCAGTTTGAGAGGTTGTTTAGACATAGGTATTCATGTAGTATCTCAACAAGTTTTTACAAGCATACCATGCCATATCCCAAGCCACGACCTCCGCGATTTACCCTCCGCGTTCAGAAAAGTATTTCTGGACTCGGTCTTTTTGCGTGTGAGGAAATTCCAAAAAGACGTTTCCTCATTGAGTATTGGGGGAAGCTCGTGAGTGACGAGGTGGCACAGAAGATTGGAGGGCGCTATCTGTTTGAGATCGGCAATGGGAATACGATCGAAGGCTCGACGAGAAAGAACATGGCTCGATATGCCAATCATAGTTGTCGACCAAACAGCGAGGTGAGGACTCAAGGAGATCGTGTATTTCTGTACTCGCTCAAGAAGATTAAGGCAGGGGAGGAGATCACCTACGATTATGGGGAGGAATATCACGAGTTTTACATCAAGCCCTATGGCTGTCGATGTGGAAAATGCAAGAAATAAGAAGCTCTTGCCGCTCGTGTTTCGTCTTGTTATAATCCCTTCGTTCTTGTAAAAGTGTAAGTATATATTTTGTAAAACATTCAGAATTGGATAAGATGCGAAGCTCTGGAGAGAGGAAATCTCGCGAGGTGTAGGTAAATCCTACAGCGAGCGAGTTTCCGACCGAAGAGCAAGCAGATTGCCAATTCTGGATGTTTTACCTATTCGGGGGTAGCTCAGTGGCAGAGCGGCTCGCTGTTAACGAGATGGTCGAGGGTTCGAACCCCTCCCCCCGAGCCATGAGAAGGCGTGTGAGGTGACCCACATGCCTTGTCAAAAAGTCGTCATTGAAAAATGGCGATTTTTTGTTTAATCCTTGAGCATATAGCGACCCTTGGTAGTCCACCCAGAAAGCCGAAGCACCCGGGACGCAAATTGGTCGAATTATTCTCAAACCGCCGAAAGTCAGTTTTTGCCTTATTTTTTCGGTTCGATCCCCAGACAAGGTTTCGACATACGAGACTTCGGGAATTTATCAAAAGTTGCTATCATTTAGGCAATATGAGCGATAGCGTAAAATACAACGTCATTCTTACCTCTAGCTTCAATACCGTCGTTGGAGAGCTCCGAGAAAAATCTCTACTGCCGAAAACGGCATCGGTTGCTTTTATCCCAACGGCTGGTGATCCGTATCCGGAACGGCCTTGGATCGACGCGGATCGAAAAGCTCTCGTTGAGCTGGGCTATAGCGTCATGGACATCGACCTGAAGGGTGTGACGGTGGAATCACTCGAAAAGGAACTATCCAGCCACGATATTATTTTCGTCGCAGGCGGTAATACGACCTATCTCGTTCAGCAGTCCTATATTTCTGGTTTTGCTGATTTGATTCATAGTTTCCTCAAACAAGGAAAACTGTACATCGGCTCGAGCGCAGGCTCGATTCTCGCTGGTCCGACAGTCGAACCTTTCGTAACCGAAGATATCGCAGAGTTATCAAAGGATTTCGCCTTAACAAAACCGACCTGCCTTCATCTTGTTGATTATATCGTGTTGCCTCACGACCAGGTTGAACAGTTTTCGGCGGAGCATGACAAGATTATTAAACAGTACGGCGAACAATTGACGTTCGTGAGATTAACCGATAAGGAATACCGAACAGAAAATATCTATGGGCTATAAAGCAATTTTTTGGGATGCCGATGGCGTAGTACTCAAGTCATCTCGCCTGTTTAGCGAACAGCTAGAGATTGACCACGGAATCAAGACGGAAATCCTTCAACCCTTCTTTACGGGTATTTTTAGGCAGTGTTCCATTGGTAAAGCCGACCTCAAAGAGGAGCTTTCCAAGGTCATCGCTGGATGGGGCTGGAAAGGGACGGTTGAGGAGTTGATGGAATACTGGTTTACGAAAGGCACCCAGATTGATCAGACAGTTCTTGATTGCGTACAGACGTTTTGTGATATGGGTGTTCGTTGTTTTATGACGACGGATCAAGAAAAGTATCGTGGAGAATACTTACAAAATCTTCTTGGCAATCGTAAACCTTTTGAACGTGTTTTTTATTCGGGACAAATTGGAGCGGTTAAGAAAGATCCGATGTATTACGAGCACGTTTATGATGCCCTAAATCAGGCATCACGCGCACCGTTTAGTGAACTTATCGCGAAGAAAGACATCCTCGTTGTCGACGATGGTGAAAAGAACATTGAAACGGCGAGAGAGTTAGGTTTTGAAACGCATTTTTACACCAACCTCGAAAGTCTTAAGCGATTTCTTGCCGAATAATATGTATAATCATACCCCTGAAAATTACCAATGTCCCATCTGCCTTGCGATTGAAGGGGTTGAGAATGAGAGTACATGGATTAAACAGGCGGATATTTTTTACAAAGATGAGCTCGTGATGGGTTTCATAAGCTCGAAGGATCAAAGGAAACGAAGGGCACCCCCTTGTTGTTCCCATCAAACATTTCGAAAATCTCTATGAGTTGCCCGATGAGTATGGTCATCGAATATTTGAAGTTTCAAAAAAGGCGGCAATAGCAATGAAAGAGGCCAGGCAGTGTGACGGAGTAACTGTTCTTCAAAACAACGAACCCGCTGGAGATCAACACGCATTTCACTATCATCTTCATCTTGTACCACGCTTTGTAGGAGATCATTTCTCGGAAGAACTGTGGAAAGCGCAGAAATCCAATCCTGAAGATAGGGTCGATTATGCTTTGGCACTGAGAAGCAAACTTAGTGCTTAGCTTTTTCCTTGAAGCTGATCTTTCCGTCAGAGATCAACAATTCAGAATTGACGTGATTGAGCAGATCGCGTTTTTCGTCCTTTGTGCCTTCTTTCAGGATATATTTCGCACAGGCATACACGTCAATGTCTGGCATGATCTCTGCTACTTTCGCGGTTGCGATGTGACCACCGAGGCTCGAAATCATCTTTGTTAGCCGATCAATTTCTTGTTTGATTCTTTCGATAGCGGCAAGTTCATTGATGTCCACTTTGTCGATGATTTTGTAGAGCTGATCGAGCAACTCTTCTTCGCGAATGTATGGTTGTTTGCATCCGGTCATCCAACGCTTCATGCATCCGTAGTAGACGTAACGTTTCGTCGTGCCATCCTTCAGCCGCTTCACTTTTTGATCCGCGCTGATTCCTGAACTGCACACACCACATTTGAAGATTCTTGTGAAAGCGAATTCGTGAGTTCCCGGCAGTGCCTTCGGAGCGCACTTCATGACTTCTTGCACCTTATCGTAAGTTTCTTTCGTGATGAGTGCTTCGTGTTTTCCGTCGTACCATTTTCCACTTCCTTGCGGGAACTCGTAACGACCGGTGTAGAACGGGTTGTCCATCATGCGATAAATCATGCTGAGCGTTACCTGCTTTCCTTTGCGCGTCGTGAGCTTCATTTCGTCGTCGAGCCAACGTTTTATGCTACGCCCCGTCCAGCCTTCGTATGCGACTTTGTGAAATGCTTCTTTGATAATCGGTCCACGCACGGGATCCATGAAGATCTTGCACGTGCCTTTTTCTGCGTATTTATCATGCAAGTATCCGAGCGGTGACATATTCGGTCGGAATCCCATTTCGATCTTCGCTCTGAATCCACGCTTTACGTTCACGCCCTTGTTATCATTTTCCAACTTCGCTTGTCCGCACATCATCATGAGCATGAACTTGTCGCTCGGTGAGTTGGTAAACCTTGTGCCATGTGTAAGAATTTCTCGAAGCAGTCCTTGATCCATGAGGTCGATAACCGTTCCAAGGTCACCCGCGTTACGGCTGATACGATCTGCCGCCCACGTAAGAATTCCGTCGAATTTCTTTTCTCGAATGTCCCCAATTAAACGATTAAACTCCGGGCGTGACCCGGAGCTTTTAGCAGAGTGACTTTCTCGACGGACTTCCACAACGTTCAAACCGTCTCTCTCGGCCAATTCAAGTGCTTCCTTAACCTGACTTTCGATTGACAGTGCCTGACGCTCGTCGTCCTCTGACGATTTTCTCGAGTAAAGGCAGTAGCGGATTGGTATAACCTTCTCAAGATCGCTGTTCGTGTTTTGTGCGTGCATAAGATTTGTTTACTCCTTATGACCCACACACTACCGCGTCTGTCCCGGGTGCCTAGCCCCTGAGCTGTAGGTAACTAAACCCCTCAAAACGCCCTCATTTTTCGCTCAAATTCCATAATTAGTTCGAGAAAGCCCATATAGCGCAAAATCAATTTCTCATGTAAACTTCGGTCAACCAAACTGCAATTATGGCCTTATTCCAGATCAACCAAACCAAAGTAAAACGCCTGACCGCCAAGGATGTCAGACTTGAGAAGGATCTTCAGAAACTCTTCGAGCAAAACCTTGAGGAGATTTTAAACATCACGTTTTTAGCGGCCGAATATTCGACGAGCTTCGGAGGCCGAATTGATACCATTGGTGTAGATCAAAGCGGTGCCCCAGTGATTATTGAATACAAGCGTTCGACGAATGAGAGTGTTATAAACCAGGGCTTGTCGTATCTTCGCTGGCTCCTCGATCACAAAGCGGAATTTGAATCGCTTTGCACCGAGAAGAATGTTAAGATTGAAATTGATTGGGATTCGCCGCGCGTTATTTGCGTCGCGGAGAGCTACAACAAATTCGATATCGATACGGCAGATTTCCTTCCGATCAATATTGAACTCTTGCGCTACCGTATCTACGACGACAACATTTTGTATCTTGAGCAAGAAAGCTATCAGCGCGTGAAGGTCTCTACTTCCGGGATCGTGCGTAAGGCGAAGCAGGAGAAGGGACAAGAGCCGACCGAAAGGCTTCAGAAGACGTATACCGTCGAAGATCACCTTCGAAAGACCGGTGAGTCAACGAAGGCACTCTTCTTGAAGCTTCGCGAAGGCATTATGGGAATCGATGAGGATGTCACCGAGGTGCCGAAAAAACTTTACATCGCCTATAAGCTCACGACCAACTTCGCCGACGTTATATTCTACAAAGACGAACTGCGTATCACGCTCAATGCGAAGAGCGGTCAGCTCAACGACCCGGCGGGCATCACGACGGACTTTGTGAAACTAAATAAGGGACATTGGGGCAACGGCGACTACGAGGTGAAGATCAAAAGCGAAGCCGACTTGGAGTACGCGCTTGGGCTTATTAAGCAGAGCTACGATTTGAATAAATAGCCTATGAGCAAAGAAAATGAACGTGCAGAGCTACATCGTGCTATCTGGCAAATCGCGAACGATCTGCGCGGAAGCATTGATGGCTGGGATTTCAAGCAGTATGTGCTTGGAATGCTTTTTTATCGTTTCATCAGTGAGAATTTGACCAGTTACATCAATGCTGATGAACGTCGCACGGGCACTGCCACCTTCAACTACGCCGCCCTTTCCGACAAAAACGCTGAGTTTGGTCGGGCTGACACGGTGAAAGAAAAAGGATTTTATATTTTGCCAAGCGAGCTCTTCGTGAATGTTCGCGCACGGGCTCGTGAAGACGCAAATTTGAACGAGACCCTTGCGTCCGTTTTTCGGAATATCGAAAATTCGGCAATGGGCTTTGACAGCGAAGACGATCTAAAAGGTCTCTTTCATGATCTTGATGTTAACTCGCCAAGGCTCGGCAGTACGGTGGAACGCCGCAACCAATTACTCGTAAAGCTTTTGGACGCCATCGGTGGCCTGAACCTCGGTGTTTACACGGAGAACACCATTGATGCGTTCGGTGACGCGTACGAGTACCTCATGGCGATGTACGCATCGAATGCCGGTAAGTCGGGAGGAGAATATTACACGCCGCAGGAAGTCAGCGAACTCCTCGCACAAATCACTACCGTCGGCAAAAAAGAAGTGAACAAGGTATACGATCCGACCTGCGGCTCAGGATCGCTACTTTTGAAGTTCGCCAAGGTGCTTGGCAAGGAAAATGTGCGACAGGGTTTTTACGGCCAAGAGATCAACCTCACGACCTACAACCTCTGCCGTATTAACATGTTTCTGCACGACATCAACTACAACCATTTCAACATTGCCCACGGCGACACGCTCACTGATCCGAAGCATTGGGATGATGAACCGTTTGACGCTATTGTCGCGAACCCGCCGTACTCCATCAAATGGGCTGGAGATGAAAATCCAATTTTAATCAACGATCCACGGTTTTCACCCGCGGGTGTATTAGCTCCAAAAAGCAAAGCCGACCTGGCCTTTGTTCTGCATGCGCTCGCGTGGCTTTCTACGAGCGGCACAGCGGCAATACTTGAATACCCAAGCGTGTTAACCCGGGTGGGCGCAGAACAAAAAATCCGCAAGTATCTTGTCGACAACAACTACGTCGATACCATTATTCAGCTCCCTCCAGATCTCTTTTTCGGGAATACAATCGCTGTATGCGTTATTGTTTTGAAGAAGAGCAAGAAAGACAACAAGACCCTCTTCATTGACGCATCGGCCGAATTTGTTCGCGGAGGGAATAAAAACAAACTTTCCGACGCGAATCGTGCCAAAATATTGGATGCTTTTACGAAGCGGCAGGACGTCGAGCACTTTGCAAAACTTGTCGATAACAAAACCTTAGCCGACAACGACTACAACATTTCCGTTAGTAGCTACGTCGTGCAAAAAGACACGCGCGAGATTGTTGATATTGAGGAACTCAACGAAAAAATTGCCGGTATCGTCTCGCATCAGAATGAACTGCGCACGGCAATTGATGCGATCGTGGCGGATATTGAAGGGACAAAATAGGCATATGAGCAAGATTGAAAAACTTATTGCTCAGTTTTGTCCGAAGGGAGTGTTGCTTAGGCAACTGGGTGACGTTGCAGATTATTCTCGTCAACGTATTTCTGCAACGGAAGTCACCACTGATACCTATGTGGGTGTTGATAATTTGCTGCCAAATAAACGAGGAAAAACATCATCAAATTATGTTCCGAGTTCTGGCAGGCTAACTCATTTTGGATCTGGAGACATTCTGATTGGCAATATCCGTCCGTACTTAAAAAAGATATGGTTAGCGGAATACGACGGAGGAACAAACGGCGACGTTTTGGTCGTTAGGATAAATGATGACCACTCGAAGATCTTGCAACCAGAATTTCTTTATTATTTGCTTTCTTCGGACGGCTTTTTCTCCTTTGACATGCAGTTTGTTAAGGGTACGAAAATGCCACGAGGTGACAAGGCGGCTATTCTAAAATTCAAGGTTCCCATTCCACCCATTGAGATTCAGCACGAAATAGTTCGTGTGCTAAACTCTTTCGCAGAGCTGGAAGCAGAGCTGGAAGCAGAGCTGGAAGCAAGGAAGAAGCAATATGAACATTATCGTTCCGAGCTTTTAATGTTTGGGGATAGAGTCGAGTTGAAGCCGCTTGGCGAGATTGGAACGATGGTAAGAGGAAACGGCCTACAGAAGAAAGATTTTACCGATGCTGGAGTCGGGTGCATTCATTATGGACAAATTTATACGCACTACGGGACGTTCGCGAAAGAAACGAAGTCTTTTGTGTCCGAAGAATTTGCGCGTAGACTCAAGAAAGCACAGCCGGGCGATTTGGTTATTGCCACCACTAGTGAAAATGTCGAAGATGTTTGTAAGGCCGTGGCCTGGATCGGAACAACTGACATCGCGGTAAGCGGAGACGCACACATATTCAAACACTCGCAAAACTCAAAATATCTATCGTATTATTTCAAAACCCCGATGTTTCAAAAACAAAAGGAAAGATTCACGTCTGGAACAAAGGTTATTCGTGTATCTGGAGATAATCTAGAGAAAATTTTAGTTCCAACCCCACCCCTTGCAGAACAAGAACGCATCGTATCGATTCTCGACAAGTTCGACGCACTTGTGAACGATATTTCCGTCGGTCTTCCAGCAGAGCTCGCGGCACGACGAAAACAGTACGAGTACTACCGGGAGAAACTCCTGACTTTCCATGAATATGCCGAAGCCTAATAAATACAATCTCGTTGCCGAAAGTGCGCAGAGCACCGTGGTAGCAGAATATACGCCCGACGGAAAACGTGTCGCCCACTATCAGAGCGAGGCGGAGCTTGAGCGTGCGTTTATTGAGCAACTCAAAACGCAGGCATACGACTACGTCACCATTACGTCGGAAGAGGAATTGGTCGCCAATCTGCGCCAACAGCTTGAAAAGCTCAACGGTTTTGCGTTCACTGATACGGAATGGAAGCAATTTTTCACCAACGAAATTGCAAACGCCAATCAGAGCATCGAGGAAAAGACGGCAACCATTCAGGAGAATTACATCAAGAATCTTATCCGTGACGATGGCACGACGAAGAATGTCTATCTCCTTAAGAAAGACAACATCCACAACAACAGCCTGCAAGTTATAAATCAGTACGCGACGGAGGACGGACAGCGTGCGAATCGCTATGACGTCACTATTCTCGTGAATGGCCTTCCACTCGTGCACGTCGAGCTGAAGCGCCGGGGCGTCGCCATCCAGGAAGCGTTCAACCAAATCAACCGTTACCAGCGCGAAAGCTTTTGGGCGTCTGCCGGACTATTTGAATACGTCCAGCTGTTCGTGATTTCCAACGGAACGCACACGAAATACTACAGCAACACCACGCGCAAGCAGCACATCAGGGAATCGAATGAGGGCGGGGTTAAAAAAGGCAAGCGTGCGAGCAACAGCTTTGAATTTACAAGCTGGTGGGCAGATGCCACGAACCGCCCGATCACCGATTTGATGGACTTTGCAAAGACCTTTTTTGCTAAGCACGCACTGTTGAACATTTTGACCAAATACTGCGTCTTTACCACCGACCGCTTGTTGCTGGTCATGCGTCCGTACCAGATTGTTGCTACGGAGCGGATTCTCAACCGTATTGAAGTCAGCACGAATTATAAGAAGCTCGGTACGATTGAGGCCGGCGGATTTGTGTGGCACACAACGGGATCCGGAAAGACGCTGACGAGCTTCAAGACCGCCCAACTCGCGAGCAAGATGTCCTTCGTCGATAAGGTCGTGTTCGTCGTCGATCGTAAGGACTTGGACTACCAGACCATGCGCGAGTACGACAAGTTCGAAAAGGGCGCGGCCAACAGCAATACAAGCACTTCGGTATTGAAGCGTCAGCTCGAAAACCCAAATGCGAACATCATCATTACCACGATTCAGAAGCTCGACCGTTTTATTGCCCGCAACGGGGCACACGCCATTTTTGACGGACACATCGTCCTCATCTTTGACGAATGTCATCGCTCACAATTTGGCGACATGCACACGGCGATTACCAAGGCGTTTAAGAACTACCATCTTTTCGGCTTCACCGGCACGCCGATCTTCGCGGCGAACGCGTCCTCGGGCGGCCGTATTGATTTGAAGACAACCGAACAGGCCTTTGGCGAGAAACTCCACACCTATACCATTGTCAACGCGATTGCCGACAAAAACGTTCTGCCGTTTAAGGTTGATTACGTATCCACCGTGTGCGAAGCCGAAGACATTGAGGATAAGAAGGTCAGCGACATCGACCGCGAGGCAGTACTCGCCGCGCCAGAGCGCCTGGCGAATATCGTGCGATACATCCGCGACCACTTTGACCAGAAAACCAAGCGCAACAGCTTTTACCAGTTGAAAGATCGGCGACTGGCAGGATTCAACTCCATTTTTGCGGTCTCCTCCATCGACGCGGCGAAGAAGTATTACGCGGAGTTCAAACGTCAGCTGGTGGATGTTCCGAGCGACCAAAAGTTGAAGGTGGCAACGATCTTCAGCTTTGGCGTGAATGAGGAGGAAGCCGACGGCGTGGTCGACGAAAACTCGGAGGACACAAGCGGGCTCGATGCCAGCTCCCGCGACTTCCTGGACAGTGCCATCGCGGATTACAACGCCATGTTCGGAACGTCCTATGACACTTCGGCGGACAAGTTCCAAAACTACTACAAGGACGTGAGTCAAAAAGTGAAGGATCGGGAGATCGATATTCTCATCGTCGTGAACATGTTCCTGACCGGGTTTGACGCGACGACACTGAACACGCTTTGGGTGGACAAGAACCTGCGCCTGCACGGATTGCTTCAGGCGTACTCGCGCACGAATCGTATTTTGAACAGCGTGAAGACGTTCGGTAATATCGTCTGCTTCCGCAACCTCGAGAAGGCGACGAACGAGTCCATCGCGCTTTTCGGCGATAAGGAAGCGGGCGGAATTGTCCTTCTGAAATCGTACGCCGACTATTACAACGGTTACCGTGACGGCGATAAGGAAGTGCGCGGATACCAGAGTCTCGTCGATGAACTTCTCCAGAAGTTTCCCATTGGAGAAGAAATCGTTGGAGAGCAGGCGCAAAAGGATTTTATTCGGCTTTATGGTGCGATTCTGCGGGTGCGCAACATTCTTTCAGCCTTCGACGAATTTGCTGGCAACGAAATCCTCACCGAGCGCGACGTTCAGGACTATCACAGCCTGTATATCGACCTCTACCACGAGTTCCGAAAGAGCGACGAGGCGGAGAAGGAAAACATCAACGACGATCTCGTGTTCGAGATTGAATTGATTAAGCAGGTCGAGATCAACATCGACTACGTTCTCGGATTGATCAAAAAATATCACGAAGACCACACGAAGAATCGGGAAATCCTTGCGGACATCAACAAGGCAATCGATTCGAGCGTTGAACTGCGCAACAAGAAGGATCTCATCATTAAATTTATTACCTCTCTCGACGTGCATTCGATCGTTGACGAGGATTGGCACAAGTTTGTCGAGGAGAAAAAGATTGAGGAACTGGAGCAGATCATTGAACAGGAAAACCTCGATCCGGAAGCAACGCACAAATTCATTCAAAATGCGTTCCGAGACGGAGTCGTAGCAACAACAGGAACGGCGATCGCGAAGGTTCTTCCTCCGGTATCTCGCTTCTCTCCATCAGGAGAGCGCACGCAAAAGCGAGAAAGCGTATTGAGCAAGCTTACAGGATTCTTCGAGCGGTTCTTCGATATATCCGGTGGAAGATTCTAGGTGATCACCGTCTTTCGGAATCGACAGTCAAAACGCGGCTCGTTACGGGTCGCGTTTTTGGTTATTCAAATCGTTTCGGCAACGAGATCCCACCAAGCAATTTTGCTCTCGTGCCGATAACGAGGCCGTTCATTGCGACCTTGATCACTCGGTTTCCCATCGCCCTAAACGCGACTTCTTTTTGTTTCAACACTAACGCGTCAACGAACGTCGTGACTCTCGGATCGCTTGCGATGCCGAACGGATTATTTCGGTCGATTGCGCCGAGTTCGCCCCATTCTTCGTCGTTGGGATACGTGACCCAACTGTTCTCGAGTTCGTGCATGACGGCCCTTAGATTGAGCCGACGGTTGGCTGGTGAGATCACCGAGATAAAACCTCCGTTACATCGAAAGACCGTTACTTCGAGCAAAGCGTCCTCTGCTACGCCGACTTGTTTTGTTACTTCGGTTGTGGTTGCCGTATTCCCGCTCGGGAGCTGAAATACCTCTAAATTGACCGTAAGCTCGAGTGGATTCTTCATAGTTCTACCCACATCAATGCCACAACGGTAGGGGTTGTCTAGGCCGTAAAAAGCCCGACAAATACTCTAAGTTGAGATACTTCGGCTAGCCGGCATCCCGACTACACGCTTTCGGTGTTTTTTGATACCATTCCCCCATATGGAAAATGGAAGAAATCCTGAATTTCTCAGGCAAAAGTACCAGTTGGAAAAGACGACGGAGGTCGAACACGCCGTTGCCGCGCGGGAGCGCAAGGGTTCCCGGGTTCGCAATACTCCCGCAGAACGTATCCATGCCTATCTTGAACGCTTGGATACGATCTTGAATCCACCCAAGCTTGAAGGACACGCGAGTTTCGATCGCAAGGAGCGCAACCTTTCCATGATGAAGCGCTTCATGCACGACGCGCTTATCGTGAAACCCGACGTCGCCACCGACGAATACTTGACTCATCAACAAAAGCAGGCGCGTGCCCTTGGGCATGGCGATACGGAAATTCCCGAGTACGTCCGTGAGCAAATTGCTCGTGCGGTAGTGGCTATCGCCGAAGGATCGGATATTGAGAGTGAACTTGAGGGTCTCGAGAATGAGAAGAAGCAGATGGCAGAGGAAATCGTCGCCAAGATGGACGACCAAAAGCGTTCCCTTGATAAGTGGGTCGACTACCTCGCAACCGACGACGCCCGAGCCGCCTACCCGGACTGGTTCAGGTACTGGGCGATGCGAAGCGTCACCGGGCTCTCGAGCTTCGACAAGGACGAAAAACGTTTTCCTTCGCGCGACACGGAAACCATGAATCCGTTCCCTGAACTGGACCAGGCCGTGCTCGGAAAGGTGCGCGACGCGGTGGAACATGATCGCGTCTACAAAGAACGCGTTGCAACAGCGCAAGAGGAAGTAAGGCGAGCTGAAAAGAAACACAACAGAGAGCGCCAACTCGCCGTCGCGAGCAGGGTCGATGAAGCGAAGCGCAGGAATCCCGATGCCCCCGTCGACCGCG
>SCSL01000036.1 GCA_004298405.1 Patescibacteria group bacterium
CCCTAACCCCCTTCCCCCATGATCCCATACTTCCAATTCACGACCATTCCTCTAGGTCCCGTCACCATTCAAGTGTGGGGTCTTATGGTTGCCTTGGGAATCCTTGCGGCGACCTGGGTGGCCACGAAGATGGCACGGGCAAGGGGACAGGATCCGAAGATCATTTGGGACTTAAGTGTTTGGGTGATTACCGGCGCGTTTCTCATGGCGCGTGTGTTCATGGTGATCTACGAACCGGCCTATTACTTTGCCGATCCCCTCGAATTTTTTCGCATCTGGCATGGTGGATTTTCGATCATGGGAGGGTTTCTTGGGGCAACGATTGCGGGAATTTGGTTCCTGCGCCGAAGGCATGTCGACGTGCATGCTTACGCCGATTCCGCGATCTTCGGTCTTCCCGTAGGGATTTTCATTGGACGCATTGGATGTTTTCTTATTCATGACCATCCCGGCACGCTCACGGACTTTGCGCTGGGCGTGAAGTATCCCGACGGTGTTCGACACGATCACGGTTTGTACGATTCGATCAACGGCCTCGTGTTGTTTCTCCTGTTTCTTTTACTTGCTCGGCGTGGGGCAAAGACAGGGACGTATATCATCGTATTCTTGATCTGGTACGGCGTGGTTCGATTCTTTCTCGATTTCCTGCGCGCCACTAACGGTCCCATCGTCGACACTCGATACTTCTCCCTCACTCCCGCCCAGTACGCCGCGATTCTCATGGTTGTCGGGGGTGTGTGGATTTGGAGGAAAAAATTGTCGAGCAAAGTTTGACAAAAATGGCATTCGAAAATAGCCTGAAAGACAAGGCTGTTTTTATTTATCCACACAACTCAGTCAGGTTTTTCGCCACCTATGTCTAAGCTTCCTACACTATCAGAAGAGACGCTTGAACTTTTGGGACTCAAACCAAAGGACATGATGGTCTACACGCACCTTCTCAAACTGGGAACCGCCCCTTTGCGTCGCATTGCAGAGGTGACAAATCTGAATCGCGGAACCACCTACGATGCCCTCAAACATCTTATCGATGTGGGACTTGTCTCGCACATGGACGCCAAGACGCATCGCTATTTCACGGCCGAGGACCCGCAAAAACTGAGCGGGCTTGCTGTGCGACGCGAAGTTGCGATTCAAGAAGCTCAGCTCAAACTCAAAGATGTCGTGCCGCAGTTCCAAGAGCTTTTAGGGATGAGTTCCCATCGACCAAGCGTGCGTTACTACGAGGGCGAGTCAGGCGTGCGAGACATTCTCACCGATGTCCTCAAGACATCCGGGTATGCGAAAGAAAAACTTTTCCGCATCTATTCATCGGAAGGGATTCGCGACCTTATTGCCCACGCATGGCCAGGATTCATCAAAAAACGCGTGCGCAAAGGAGTTCGGGTAAAAACGATTTCGATTGGAGCCGGTGGACGCACGTATGGATTGGATGAGCGCAAATGGCTCACGCAAACCAATAAAGCACCGTCCTACATCTTCATCTACCCTGGCAAGACCGCGTTTGTCTCACTGGATGAACGTCGGCAACTGTTCGGCGTCATCATCGAGGATGAAGCGATCGCCGCAACGCAAGAGATGATCTTTGATGCGTTATGGAAAATGATGTGAGTCGGGGGCAGGAGCTACAGAAGAAATAAATTTCTTACTGGCAAAGCCGGGCTAAGAAATTTATTTCTTCTGTAGCACCTGCTGGTAAAGGTGTGAGAGGAGGGGTCAGGTGTGACATAAAAGATTTTTTGGCCCGGCTTTGCCAGCAACAAATCTTTTGTGTCATACCTGACCCCACTTTGGAGGATTCATGCTCACTTCAGCGGTTGTGATGTACTGTGGTCCTTACGACGAGGGGAACCAGCCGCCCACTCGTCGGATCGATCACGCGATCGCACTCTCTCGTCGTTTTGATCTCCCGCTTTTCATTGCGGGTGACGCGTTCGAGGGGAAAGAGATCGATCGATTCTCTGTCCGAGCGTGGGAAGCGGGTGTTGCGTCGGTGATTCCCGCCTTCGATCCTCGCCATTGCACGCTTGCGGATGCACAGGCGGTCGCTCGCGAGATCCTCAGTCGAGACCTTGCTTGCCTCTCGCATCTCCACCTCGTCACCGACTGGTGGCACATGGACAGGGCGTCGACGATGCTCGAGCGTGAGCTCGCGCAAATCCTTGGTCGGATCGTCCGTGTTCAGCCCTCTTCTGTTTTTAGTGGACCGGCTCCTTCGAGGTTGGTTCACGAGAACGAACGGCAGGGTCTGAACGACTACCTCGTTGGTACCTACGGCCAACGTCAGGTCGTCGACCCGCTCATTCATCGTCCCGTGCAACCCACTCTCTGAAACGAAAAAAGGCGCCAGCACAACGGCTAGGCGCTTTTCTTTTTAACTCCAGAGCGTTCCCCAGAGTCCTTTTTTCTTTGTTGTGCTTGAGTTGGTCGATTGGGTAGGGGATGAAGGTGCTCCCTTGAGACTTCTCGCGAACTCCGCAATTCGACGCATCTCTTGTTCAACAAGAGATCCCTCGTATTCGCCCGCGTGAGCGCTCGTCCCTTCATAGCTCGCTTCCTTCTGATCGATATGAAGGTTCACCTGGATCCCGCCGTTCATGTCCTCGACATAAGCGTGGTAACGAGGAAATCGTTCCCCTGCGACGCGCCTCACATAACTTATCTGTCCCGCTCGCGTTCGTTGTTCGCCATAGCCAAGTCGTCGCAGAAGATTCCGAGCCGTTTCAGAAAGGGGACCTGCAAAGAACTGTTTCATAAAGAATGATAAATTTTTTTCAGACTATCTTGTCCCTGAATGGCTTCTAAAAGACGTCGCATCTCCTCGTTGACCCTCCCGCCTTCGTAGGCCCACGCCTTGTCGTGATTGCCTTTGTGATTGATGGTGTCCAGCGCGTCAAAGTGCAGATCGATCTCCATTCCTCGATCGTCCATTGACACATAGGCATGGAATCGAGGGAAACGAGGATCGTTCAGACTTCGATGATAACACGCTCGTCCTGCTTCCACACAATGTCGAACATACCCCGCTTTTGTCATAAGAGCTTCGGGAGTCGCTGGAAGGGGATGAGGCAGAAGACGTTTCATATTCCAGCATGGTCAGAGAATCGGCAGTATGTCAATGATTTTAAATTCAGCGCAATTTTTTAAAGTCTCTTCTCAGCCGTTTTAGCGGCGTTTGAGAACGACTGTGGCTCGCGTGCAAAATGACGGGGCTAAAGCCCCTAAGAAGCAAAATAGAAGGCAAATCGCTTTTCAATTTTTCTCAATCTTGTTATAGTCTGCGCGCATTCGGACGTGAGCTGAAATTGACTCATGTCCCATGGAGAGGTCGCATAGTGGCCTAGTGCACACGCTTGGAAAGCGTGCATACCGCAAGGTATCGAGAGTTCGAATCTCTCCCTCTCCGCCAACGATTTTTTTATAATGAATATGTTTCTCAACATCCTTCTCGTTCTAGGCGGTTTTTATGTCCTTATTAAGGGAGCCGATTATCTTGTGAATGGTTCTTCTTCCCTTGCTCGACGTTTGGGAGTTCCGGCGCTGGTTGTTGGACTTACCGTGGTGGCATTTGGCACATCTTCGCCAGAGCTGTTTGTGAACATCATCGCCGCGATAAACGGTTCGACGGACATTGCGATTGGGAACGTGCTTGGGAGCAATCTTGCCAACATTCTCGTGATTCTAGGGGTCACAACTCTTATTGCTCCACTGAAGCTGAAGAGCAGTACGATTTGGAAGGAAATTCCGTTTAGCTTGTTAGCGGCTATCCTTGTCTTAGTTCTTGGAGCAGACATGTTTCTTGAGGGATCGCCACAGAATCTTCTTGGGCGCATCGATGGAATAGTTCTCATCGCATTTTTTCTTATTTTTTTAGTATACACTTTCGGGATTCGTGAAAGTGGAGAGCAACCCAGGACTAAAATCGAACAGATGTCATTGTGGAAGTCGATCCTGTTTATCTTGGGTGGACTGGTGGCACTCATCTTAGGCGGACAATTTGTTGTGACGGGAGCAACAGCTATTGCTCTCTTTTTCGGGATTAGTGAAAACCTAATCGGTCTCACGATTGTTGCTGTGGGGACATCACTCCCTGAACTTGTCTCAAGTATCGTCGCGGCTCGAAAGGGACACCAAGATATTGCCATCGGAAACGTCGTGGGCTCCAACATTTTTAACATCTTTTTTGTCCTTGGGATGACGTCCATTATCACCCCCCTTCCGTTTAATGCGCCAAATATTGTTGATGCATTCGCCGTTGTTACCGCAACGCTCCTCATGTTTTTTCTTCTTTTTGTCGGAAAGCGTCAGACCCTGCACCGTATGGAGGGGAGCATCTTTTTGCTGATGTATGTTGGCTTCATCCTCTTCGCCATTGTAAGAGGGTAGCGCTATGGTAAGCTCTGACCATGGATCCAAAAGATGAAATCAAACAAAAGCTCGATATCCTGGATCTCGTGAGCGAGTATGTCGTCCTTAAGCCCTCTGGTTCGACCGGGTTTAAGGGACTTTGTCCGTTCCACTCAGAAAAATCTCCCTCCTTTCATGTATCTCAAGATCGCCAGAACTGGCATTGTTTTGGATGCAATGAAGGAGGAGATTGTTTTAGTTTCGTCATGAAGATGGAGGGAATGACATTTCCTGAGGCGTTACTGCATTTGGGAAAAAAAGTGGGCATCGAAGTCCGTAGGCTTTCAACCACACAGGCAAATACTCGATCGCGGATGTTGCAAGTGAATGATCTTGCACAAAAGTTTTATAAGAAAATTTTGATGGATTCTTCCAAAGCATCCGCGGCACGCGACTATGTTCAGACGCGGCGGATCCCTCCTGAGCTTTCTGACCGATTTGGCATCGGCTTTGCCACAAACGATTGGGACGCGCTTTCGAAATTCCTTCTCACGCGCGGTTTTTCCGAAGGCGAACTTGTCCAAGCGGGACTTTCCCTACGACGCAAACAAGGATCTGGGGTCATCGATCGGTTTCGAAATCGTCTCATGATCCCCTTGCGGGATCATCATGGAGATACGGTTGGGTTTACGGGGAGGAGTATGCCTGGCGACGAGCACGGACCCAAGTACATGAATTCTCCAGAGACGCCGATCTACTCCAAAAGTCGTCTCTTATTCGGTTTGGATCTTGCAAAGCGCCCCGCGCGCGATGCGGGATACATCGTCATCGTTGAGGGAAATCTTGATGTGGTTGCCTCGCACAAGGCGGGAGTCGAATATATCGTCGCGTCATCTGGAACGGCGTTTACGCAAGAACAACTTGAATTGCTCAAGCGGTACACATCGACGATCGTCTTTGCCTTTGATTCAGATGCGGCGGGACTGAAGGCCGCGAAGAAGGGAATGAGTCTTGCGCGTGCGCTTGAGTTTGATATTCGCACAGCGATTCTTCCAGAAGGCGTGAAAGATCCTGACGAGCTTGTTCAAACAAATCCAGAACTCTGGAAGTCCCTTGTGGAACATTCGGTGCCCGTCATGCAATTTTTGATCGCGCACACCACACGCGGTCGTGATCTCAAGAAGATTGATGACAAGCGAGCGGTGGCTGCTGAACTTCTTCCAGCCCTTGGGGAAATGTCTTCTGTGGTCGAGCGCGAGCATTGGTTGCAAGTCGTCGCTGACCTCCTACAAATTGCCGCTGACCAACTCCGTCCCTCTATTGTACGAATTCCTTCCTCCGCCACCTCCGCCACCTCATCCACCTCCGCCACCTTCCTCACCAAATCCGAAAAAGCCCGTCGCCTTCTCTTTGGCTACATCGTAAACACCACAGATGCGTTTGACACATTTCGCAAACGACTCGAAAAAGTATTTGAAGGAGAGGAGTTGTGGATAACTCTTTACAAGTTGGCGGCAGACACGTATTATTCAGTGAGTCAACCAGCACAAAAAACCCATTTTTCGCGGATTCAAGACCTGTTATCTGGTCATCCACAGCAAGCCGTGCTTCAACACATGCTTGATACATCCATGTTCATGGCCGATGAAACCTTTCAGGATCTTCCGCCACAAAAGGTGCTGGAGCATATCGACCAACTCTTTTGCCTGCTTGACGAAGAACTCACCGCGCACAAGCGCGTGACACTCGCTCGCGAACTTCGACAAGCAGAAGCGACCGGGGACACAGAAGCGATCTCGGCGCTCATGAGCCAATTAAATGAATAGAAGGCGCTTTGGCGCCCGTATTTCTTGTTTCCCGTTATGCCAAAACACGCTGGAACAAAAAGACCATCGGTGAAGAAATCCGGCTCTGCCGCAAAACCGATGACAAAGAAGAAGACGGCGAAGCCCGTTACAAAAAAGAACCCCCTCCAGGGAAAAAAGGGGTTCAAAAAGAAAGCCCCGGTTGTTTCAAAAGCTCCGATTCGTTACAAGCGAGCCGATGCGCCATCACAAGACGTGTTGAACCGTCTTGTGCAAAAAGGCATGCGACGCGGATATGTGACGGAGAACGAGTTGTTGTTCACCTTCACGGAACTGGAAGATTATCTTGACATCTTTGAAAGATTTCTTGACGACCTTGAACGTGTGGGTGTGCACTTTGTTGAGGTGAAAGAAGGCATCTTAGGACGAGCAAAGGAGCGCGACGATGTCTACGAAAAGATCCGTATGAGTGAGGATGCCCGTCGCGTTGCTCTGCCCGAGATTACGCAGGATTCCATCCAAATGTACTTGCGTGAGATTGGAAAGATTCCGTTGTTGACAGGAGAAATGGAAGTCGCTCTTGCCAAACGGAAAGAACGAAATGAAAAAGAAGCTGAGCGACGCCTGATTGAGGCAAACTTGCGTTTAGTTGTTTCGATTGCTAAAAAGTTTGTCGGCAAATCCATGTCGTTGCTGGATCTGATTCAAGAGGGGAATATTGGACTGTTCCGTGCCGTGAAAAAATTTGAATACCGGAAAGGCTATAAGTTTTCGACCTACGCCACGTGGTGGATTCGACAAGCCATCACACGTGCGCTTGCCGATCAATCACGCACCATCCGTATCCCGGTACACATGGTCGAGACGATCAACAAGTTTCAACAGATCGAACGTCAGCTTATTCAAGATCTCGGACGCGAGCCGTTGGCGGAGGAAATTGCCGCCGAGATGGGACAACCCATCGAGAAGGTTCGTCACATCCGGAAGATCTCGCAGGACACCGTTTCACTCGAGACAAGCGTTGGTGATGATGACGAGGATTCAAAACTTGAAGATTTTCTTGAGGACGTGAAAACGATCTCCCCAGATCGCACGGCCGCGCGAGAGCTTCTCAAAGATTATGTGAATCAGTCGATGATGGAATTGACACCGCGCGAGCAAAAAATTCTCGAGATGCGATTTGGTCTGACCGATGGCGTGAGTCATACGTTGGAAGAGGTAGGACGCGAGTTTGATGTTACGCGCGAGCGTATCCGACAGATCGAGGCAAAAGCGCTGGAGAAAATTCAGGCACATCCATTGATCGAAAAATTGAGGGATTATTAATGTGGGGGATTCATTCTTGCGAGGAGGTAAACAATGGATGAACGTTCCTTCCATGTTCAGCTGACCAAGAGGCACATCCAATTCGTCAATGACCTGCGTACGCTCGCTGGATTTTTGGATGGCGAAGTCCCGGTGGAGGTTGTGAGGATGTTGGGACTGTTGCGATTCTCAGAGCAGAATTGGCCGGCTCTGCTTATGCGTTTGCGGCGTGAAGACTTGTTGCGCGACGGAACGCTTCGCCGGTTTGGAAGGCATGGGACGTTTCTGCTCCCCCGTCGCAAGCTTGATCTGAATCTCTACACAGGTTCACTTACTGACCTCCCTTGGACTCTCCGACAGCTCTCGCGTCTGGCTCGTCACGTACGATACGGAAACAGTCCATTTATCCATGAGATGCTTCATCTCAGTCCTGATGAACTGGCGGCTCGTCGTGGCGAAACAGCACAGAAGGAAACTCCTTCCTCATGACCCGACTTACCCGTTGGGTTTTTTTGTGAACTGTTATCAGCTTGACTAAGATGTTTAATGGTGATTTATTGGAAAGGTCCAAACGGTACGTCTTCAGAAGGAGTCAGACTCATGAGACGAAATCTCTTCGCGGCCATCTTGCTGATGGCAGGAATGTTCACACCTCGAGCAAGCGCCGCTGACCAGGTCTCCGGACCGGAGATCTTCCGCGCTCTGGGATCTGAGGCAGTTCGTGCCCAGATCGTGGCCTGTATCCTTCAGGACGCGGAGGCCACTCCGGCGGCCTGGATGCGTTCTGGTGAACCGGCTGAGCATGTAATTCGATTCGATGGATCTCTGGAAGCTGAAGCTACGAGCGTGGCAAAGTTCCCGCTCGTAGTACAGTCTGTCGGGACACCTGGATTCGCTGACTGCCTCCAGGAGACTCTTTCAAAGCTGGTATGGAAACCAGGTTCTCAAGTCAGGGAAATTACGATTGCCCTGACTATCGATCCTGTGTCTGATCGTCGGTTCAGCGCACAGGTTCCTCTATTTCGGGTTCTTTTTTCAGAACAGAGCGGGAGAGAATTCTTGGAAATGACCATGGAGGAAGATCTCGCTCTTAGCAACGCGTTGCGATGTGCCGAAGCGGCAGTCGCAGGTGCGAGAACAACGACTCCAGAGGAACTCGGTCTGGCCATCAGGATGGCAAGAGGTTGTCTCGATGGAACTCATGCTGTTCAGGATTGGGATGCGCGAAGGATAGACTCCGTGAGATCTGCGGCAATGAGCGTATTGCTGGATCTGGATCGGCGAACAGTCGAACCTCTCGTTCATTCCTATGAACGATACAGGGAGTCGCTGGATCTATTCCGTTCTTTCAAGGACGAGACGACCTGGTCGGATCACGTACAAAGCAAGCATTCTGGGAACGCCAACGTCCCCTGTAGTGAATGCGAGCACAATGAATGGGTTCGCCGTTCTCTCGTGCTTCGCAGTCTGGTTGATCGGCTGGACAGGAGCCGATCGAGCGTGAGCGAACTGGAAATCGAGCTTCTTGAGGACTACGACCGGCGCATGCAACACAGGTTCGAAAGAGGCGCCGCGGAACTCCTCTTCCGGCGCGTGGAGGAAATGATCCTTCCACTCTACGCCCGCAGGGCGGCTCTCGAAGAAGCAGAGCGACTCCTAAGATAGGAGACCTTCCTCATGACCCGACCCACCCATCGGGTCTTTTTGTTTCCTCTACATCTGCCACGTATGCACTGTGACTCGACTGAATCCTCTTTCAGCAGTAAGATGAGAAAAATCAGGTAATCAATATTTATGTTTCACAAAATAACTGCAAGTCTCGCCATTTTGTCCCTGATCGCCGTGCCTTTTCCTTCGTATGCGCTCCAGGCTCCTGAGCCATTGCCAGAAGGTATGGACGTATCGTTTGTGGTGAATGAAAGCGGCATCGCTGGAACCTACGATGTTGTTTTTACGGTGACCAACAATACAGGAAATTCCTATGACGCCATTTCCATGACCTTTCCGTCTCTTATCACGCCCTATCTTTGGGGATACTATGTGACGTCTGTCTCAACGGTACGTCGCAGGATCCAAATTAAACTCGCATTGAAGGAGACTTTTGGGTTTTCTTTAGCAGACGGTCAATCTACCGTCGGACTTCTTCGCTATACGAATGCGCCTTCGTTCCGAATCCCTTCTGAGGGGAAAATAGGTTTTGAAGGTGAGGTGAGTCCAACGAGTGTTTCTGGAGAACCAATAGAGGACGCGGGAGAGCCTGAGCCGATTCCAGAAGTCGGGACGACCAATTACTATGATCCGTCGGTCTATCTGCCAACAGGAGAAATTTTGCTGGCTGAATCGCATATGTTTACGGCAGAAGATCATCTGTATGCCTATTTCAATAATAGTGGTGTTCAGCAAACCCACGCGGGTGTCTGGGACCAATCTTCGTTTGTCTACGATTTATCTGACCGACCGAAATCATGGGCAATTGCGCTTGTCCACACATCGCAAATTCTGAAACAAATTTTGCAGGATCCAGCCCAATCATTTCCACCTGCCATCGCCCTCTCTCCTCATGCGGTGATGGCGACGGCTTTAAAAGAATCAGCCCTAGGCTCCTATCACGACGGGTATTTCCAAATTGAAAGTGGCGCTTTGACGCAATTGAAAAGCAGTTTCCCAGCGCTGTTTGAACAGACAGACTATGATCAGGTGATTGCGTACGACAATTTTGAGACCTCGGCCATAAGTCGCGCATATTATGATCTGTTTATGTTGCGACGTTTTTTGGAGTATCGTCCTGACGCGATGAATTATCTTGGAAACCTTGAGGATGCAACAAGTTTCCATAAACTCATCAATATCGCTTACAATCGTGGCGGGTGGCATCCCGCACTGGATCAGATTCTGAACAATCGGAACAATTGTGCTACGACGGATGTTTTTGGGAATGTATTCGATCCAGTCGATGTCCTTCAGTGTCTTGATATGAAGGATGGTGAGGATAGTCCAGGGGTCAATTCTTTTTATGACAGCGGCAATGCGGATGAAATAGCCTATGACCATGCCTTGGCAATCGTGAATTACACAGCCGCTCTTGATCAGGAGGCACAATCGGGAAATGTGTATGACGTTGCCTACACGCTTCAGGATTTCTTGGATTATGCGTACATCCTTAAGGACTTGTATCCCTCGACGGATCTCACATCCACGATTACGTCTGCCTTCAATGCGGCCGACACAGATCACGATGGGGGAATCTCTTTCCGTACACAGGCTGGTGCCGTGATTGACGCGATGATCCTTGCCCTCCCGGCCGGTCCACGAAATTTTGCGGAGATTCAGGCGCTTAATCCTTGGTAAACGCCAAGAAATCAATAAATCCATTGACAAAATGCCCGAAATCGGGTATTTTTCTTTCCTTCATGCGGGTAAGTGCTCGCGTGTTGAGTTCATTTTCAATAACACCTCAGAGGAGGGTTAAGACATGTTCCGTTCCGTGATCGTCATGTGCTTGCTCGTCCTGTTCGCGGCATGCCGCGGGAGTGACGATAACGCCACCTCTGCCACCTCCCCGTCCGCCCCGCCTCCTCGCGCTCTGCCGGAGGTCGATCGGAACTTCGCCACAGCTCAGGATATCGACACCTGGCGGGCTGAACTTGCCGCCGATCTCGCGACAGACGCCGCCGCCCTGCATCCGCAAGAGATCTGGAAGTACCTCGCCGACTTCCACATCGACCGTAGCCGCCCTGACCCGATGATTGGTGATCCGGCTATCTGGGATGCGCTCAGTGCGACAAGGAACCCGAATATCTACATCCCGAGTCCGCCGGTCGACCCGACCCCGGATCAGGCACTCGCCTTGGAAGCCAAGAGCGAGGAGTGGTCCGCGGCGCAGATGTGGATCGCCTTGGGACGTATGGAAGACGCCAAGCGGTGTTCGGTCGCCCTTGAGAAGGAAGGTGAGTGGAAGGCGGTCGCCACGATCGCTGTCCACACAGGAGATCTGAATTCGCTCGATCGCGCGACCAAGAAAATGGTCGATGCCAATCAGGTGTCAAATACCCGCGAGGTTATCGATTACGCCTTCAAGAAGGGCAAGATCGAGGTGGTCAGGCACATTGCAGATCACCACAAGTGGAAGATCACAGACGTCCTGGA
>SCSL01000037.1 GCA_004298405.1 Patescibacteria group bacterium
GTCCTTGAGTTGCCCAACCGTATCGTGAGCAACCATGGACAGGGGTCTGCCTATGTTTTTCATGAGAATAGTATCTCATGGAATACAGTTTTAGTATAGATTAGTGAGGGATGGTATTAGTTGGGGAGTATCTTCTGGAAGAGGTCGCGGGGATTCCAGTCGAGGTCGAGCTCGCGAGCGAGTTTCGGTACCGCAAACCCTTGTTAACGACGCGCACGGCTGTGCTTGCTATTTCGCAATCCGGGGAGACAGCCGATACGCTGGAGGCAGTGCGGGAAGCCAAGCGGAAGAATGTGTTGGCATTGGGACTTGTGAATGTCGTTGGTTCCTCGATTGCCCGGGAGACCGATGCGGGCGTCTACAACCACGCTGGTCCAGAAGTGGGAGTTGCATCGACCAAAGCGTTTGTGAGTCAACTCACGGTGCTCTCGCTCATTGCCGTGTATCTTGGGCAACTTCGAGGGATAGGCATACGCGGTCATGAGATTCTTGCGGGACTTGCCGAACTTCCAGATCAAGTTCGAGAAATTTTTGGTCAGCGTGAACAGATCACAACCATCGCCTCGACGCTGAAAGATGCCCAACATTGTTTATTCCTGGGCCGAACGTTCCATGCGCCGATTGCCTATGAAGGGGCACTCAAACTCAAAGAGGTGAGTTACCTTCACGCAGAAGGATACTCGAGTGGGGAGATGAAACATGGTCCGATTGCGCTGATCAACGAAGGGTTTCCCTGCGTGGTGCTGTGCCCGCAAGACGAGATGTTTGAAAAGAATTGGTCAAATATTCAAGAGCTTCGAGCACGGGGAGCAAACATCATCGCCATCACCACCGTGTATTCAAGGGAACCGTTACTGGTTCAGAGTCAATTTGCCGTGCCTCAAACTCACAAGATTCTCCAGCCGATTCTTTCCACGATTCCGCTTCAACTTCTCGCGTATGAAGTCGCTGTTGCTCGAGAGATAGATCCAGACAAACCTCGAAATCTCGCCAAGAGTGTGACGGTTGAGTAAGTGTCTAGGTGAGGATAACCAGATTGACAAAAAGGGGTTTTTGTGATAGCATGAAGGCGCTTCCTAGCAAGGGAGCGCTTTTGTTTTCTGGCCTTTTAGCTTATTTCATGCCCAGTGCCGACTTTAGGAGGAAGGCGCTGGGTATGAAGAATAAGACCACCAAACAATTGAAACGACTTTGGGAAGAAGATGTTGCGTATTCCCGCACCGTTACGACGGCCTTGTATCAGGTATGGGTTCGTATTGAGAAGATGTTTGCCCCGGTTCGTCGCCAAGCACCAAGCTTCTCATTGGTTGCCTTTGCTCTGGTCGTAGCCACGTATGTCTTTTTTCCCAAGCTCGCGAATGCGGACATGGAGTTTGAGGACATGGGACTTGGTTCAGAAACGGTTTCGATGATTATTGGTTCAATGCAAAATGAAACGAAGGAGTACGGACGTTTGCCTGTTTCCCATGATGCTCCAGCTCGCCGTCATTACACGATTCCTTTGACGGCCTATACTTCAGAGGTGGGTCAGACGGACGATACGCCTTGTATTACCGCCTCAGGACTCGACGTGTGTGAGCGCGACATGGAAAACATTGTGGCGGCGAACTTCTTGCCACTTGGAACTCGCGTGAAGATTCCGGAACTGTATGGAGATCGCGTCTTCTATGTGGAGGATCGTATGAATGCACGATATAACTACAAAATGGACATCTGGATGAAAAATCTCACCGACGCCAAAACGTTCGGTGTGAAGTACGTCACCATCGAGGCGTTCTAAATTGATAAAACCCGCAAGCTTTGCTATTCTCGTGCCGTAGTGGCCACGTGGCGAAGTGGGAACGCAGGGGTCTGCAAAACCTCGATGAGCCGGTTCAATCCCGGCCGTGGCCTCCACAATTTTTTATCAACTTTCAAAAAACAGCTTAAGCTGTTTTTTGGATTCGCTCGAGAACTTCGAGGAGGGGTTCTTTTGTGAGGGTCTTGCCAACAGTGAGAACGAGTCGAGCACGGACGTCGTTGTGTAATCCCTCGATGAAATCGTTGATGCGTGGTTCCGGGACGGTTAGAATAAGTTCCTCGAATTCTTGTTTTTGGAGTCGTCGGTGGAGTTCCTCAGCTAAGAGCTTGGCAAAGCGGCGTTCAGATTGGTCTTCGAGCTTTTCGTCCATTTCTGCAAAGTGACCTCCACCAGAGTTTACACCCGAGGTCCGGTCGTTTCCGTCCTTTGATGCATGGTCGACGTGGATTTCTCCTGCCTCAGTCGATTTTCGATCCTGGAGAAGAAAGAATCGAGCATGTTCATTATCGCACACAGCCAGGAGGGTAGATTTTTCGTAAGCATGGAGCGGTTCGGGGATTTGCATAGGGCGGAAGGGTTAGAAGGACTAGAAGAAGAGAGGGGAATTTGAACGTTTGTATTATAATGGTTCTTGTATGGAAGAGAAAACATGGCAACATGAAATTGTTGATTCAATGCGCGAGATTGTTTTTGGTCTTGAAGATTCACTTGTCTCCACACTGGGAGCTATCACAGGGATCGCTGTGGGAACGGGAAGTCAGTATATCGTGATTCTTTCTGGTCTCGTGCTGATCGCCGCAGAAGCGACTTCGATGTCCGCCGGAAGTTATCTTTCCACAAAGCACGCACGCGAGGCAGAGATTTTATTCCACCAACGCAAAGGACTCGAGATTCATGTGGAAGCGTCTCATCCTATTCGTGCGGCTATTGTGATGGGCGTTTTTTATCTACTTGGCGGAATTGTCCCGCTTGTACCATATTTTTTACTTCCTGTTGGTCAAGCGGTTATTCCAGCGATCGTGGTTACCGCTGTTACCCTATTCTTGGTTGGTGCATGGGCGGCATCATTTACCAAAACATCAAAAATAAAAAGTGGCATTGAGATGACTCTTGTTTCACTTGCGGCCGCCACCATCGGATATGTGATTGGTCGGGCAGTTGCTGTCTCTTTCGGAGTGGAGGTATAGTGGAGCATATGGATGGGGTCAAGCAATTACATCTTGGCGAGCACTATGATGAGTGCGATGTATGCTCGTCTCCTATCACTGATTTGAGTCTGGCGTTCACGACCGAATATGGTGGCAAGGTTTTGACGTTTTGTACGGAAAAGTGTTTCAAGAGATATCTCGAAGATCCAGCGCTGTACGCCGAGTTCGAAGGGGATGAGGGGCTTGAATAGCCCCTCATTTTTTGTTATCCTCGCAGGACGCTATGAATCGTGAAGTGTACCTGGATCATGCCGCCACAACTCCAACCCATCCTGCTGTACGCGAGGCCATGTTGCCGTATCTGGGAGAGAAGTTTGGAAATCCATCAAGCTTCCATGGAGTTGGCAAAACCGTAAAGGACGATGTGGATCATGCGCGTGAGCGTATCGCTCGGGTGTTGAATGTGCGAGCCGATGAGATCCTTTTTACTTCTGGTGGGACAGAGTCCGACAATCTGGCGATTCTTGGGTACGCGCGCATGAACCAGATGCAAGGGAAGCATTTGATTACCACATCGATTGAACATCATGCGGTTCTTGAGACCATGATGCATCTCCAAAAAAAGGAGAATTTTGAAGTAACGTACTTGGAGCCTGATCGCGACGGCCTTGTGACAGTTGCGCAAGTAGAAGGCACCCTGCGAGAGGACACGATTCTCGTCTCGATCATGTATGCCAACAATGAAATCGGCACGATCGAACCCATCGCACAGATTGGCAACATGATCCAGAAGTGGCGCGACGTTCACAAACGTCCCGTACTCAAATTCCATACCGATGCCTGCCAAGCGTCAGAGTATCTGGATCTCAACGTGGAAAAATTGCATGTGGACATGATGACGCTTAATGGATCCAAGATGTATGGACCAAAAGGCATAGGACTCTTGTATGTGAAGCGGGGAATGAAACTTGAGCCGCTCCAGTTTGGGGGCTCACAGGAAAGATCGTTGCGTCCTGGAACCGAGAATGTGGCGGGGATCATTGGCATGGCAACCGCTCTTGAGCTTGCTCAAACGGATCGCGAGAACGAAACGCAACGCCTGGTTCCATTACGCGATCGACTCATCAAAGGCATTCACTCGTCGATTTCAAAAACGCGTCTCAACGGTCACCCAACGATTCGCCTTCCTAACAACGTGAACATTTCGATCATGGACATCGAGGGCGAGGCGCTCATCTTGTATCTTGATGCACAAGGCGTGTCTGCCTCCACCGGAAGTGCGTGCACGAGTGCATCATTAGACCCGAGTCATGTGATCTTGGCACTGGGTTTGCCCTACGAAGTCGCGCATGGATCCCTGCGACTCACCCTCGGTCGGTCGACCACCCAAGAAGACATCGATTACGTTATTCAGATCCTCCCGCCCATCGTCGAGAAACTCCGCTCTATTAGTCCTGTGAGGGTGGATGAGAAATACTTCGCTTGAAAATATTTTCTTAGGGGCTTTAGCCCCGTCACGCCGCTAAAGCGGCTAGGAAGATAAAACAAGAAAAGAATCAAAATTGTATGACCCACAAGCAAGAACCCGTAAAAGGAACTCAGGGCGACGTGACGACCGCAGACCATGCGAAGTCTTGGTTTTATACCGATGTCGTAAAGGATCATTTTTTTCATCCCCGTAATTTCATGCACGACGACGCACAAGAGGGGGAGTATAATGCCATCGGAAAGGTTGGCTCTCCAGCGTGCGGCGATGAACTGCGAGTTTGGATGAAGGTTGACCCAACAACGGAAAAGATCACCGACTTTCGTTGGAAGACGTTTGGATGCGGCTCTGCCATTGCCAGCACGTCCATGGCCAGTCTGATGGTAACAGAGAATGGAGGTATGACTCTGGAATCAGCACGCAAGCTAAAACCACAGGACATCATGGAACGCTTAGGCGGACTTCCTCAGCGAAAATTTCATTGCTCCGTGTTGTGTGATAAAGCCTTGCGCGACGCGATCAACGACTACTACCGCCGCTCAGAACAGTTCGATAAGATCATCGTCGAGGCCTCTCGTATCATTGATCCGATCTCAAAAGTCACAGATCACGATATTGAGGAAGCAGTACTCGAGGGCGCACACACCCTTGAACTCGTCCAACAAAAGACCAAGGTTGGTATCGGAAATCCCGGCTGTCTCCCTGCCGTCGAAGAACTCATTCGATTCTACAAAGAAAAATATTTTGGATAATGCTATGCCAAGAATTCGCGTGATGGTCGATCCAGACCTTTGCATCGGTGCCGCGTCCTGCGTCACCATCGCTCCGGAAACATTCCAGCTTAATGAAGAAAATAAGGCGTGGGTATTTGATCACGGACAAGAACCTGAGGGTCATACCTATGAGCGTTGGCTGGAGGTTACAGATGACGAGAAAGAAAATGTCATTCTCGCCGCGCAATCTTGTCCCACGCTCGCCATCTTCATTTTCGACGAGGAAGGAAAACAGTTGTTCCCAGAAGTTTAGACGGGGCTGAAGCCCCTAAGAAGATTTTAAAGTCTCAAAGAAGACTTTTTCACAGCCGCTTTAGCGGCGTCGAGTCATGAAATATTTTATTATCGGTGGAGGCGTTGCGGGAACCACCGCAGCTGAAGAGCTACGCAAGCGCGATGCCTCTTCCGAGATCACCATTCTTTCAGAAGAACACCACCCACTTTACTCGCGGGTGCTTTTGCCTCACTACATTAAAGGCAAGATTCCGCGTGAGCGTGTGTTTTTGAAACGTGATACCTGGTATGCGCAACAGAACATTGAGTGGATTGATGGGGTTCTTGCGACTCATCTCGATGGGAGAAATAAATTTGTCGGCGGAAGTGACGGACGAGAGTATTCTTACGACAAACTTCTCATTGCAACCGGAGGAGAGACGCGTTCCATCGAAGAAGACCTTCGAGGGGTTTCTTACTGCCGCACGCTTAACGACGCCGATCAGTTCCTCCAGCTCCTAACCGAACAAGGGAAAACAACACGTGGTGCTGTGTATGGTGGTGGTTTCATTGCTTGCGAGTACATCAATTTTTTCGCACACTTCCAGATTCCCATCACGCTTGCGCATCGCGGTGAACATTTTTGGACGCGCAACCTCTTACCTGAGACCGGAAAATTGATTGCCAAACATCTCATTAAGAACAACGTGGATCTTCATCCGAATTCAATACTCGAGCGGCTTGAGGGCGACAAAGAATTAGAAGGCTTCGTGACGAGCACGGGTCGATACGCGGCGACGATTTTAGGCATTGGGATCGGCATCGAGCCGGATTTTTCCTGGATACGTGAGGCGGGTGTTGAGGTTGGAACAGGCGTGAAGGCAAATGAGTTTCTTGAGACGAATATTCCAGACGTGTACACCGCGGGCGATATTGCGGAGTTTGATGATCCAATCACTGGTCGACAACTTCAAATCGGCAACTGGATGAACGCCATGACCCAAGGTCGCATTGTTGCCAAGTCCATGAGCGGGGAGCGAACCAGTTTTCAAATAGTAAGTTCTTACGCAACAAACGTGCTGGGTCTAGAGATCATTTTTGTGGGTGACGTTGAGCGGGCGGCGGCTGAGGAGATTCAGGTGATCGGTTCGATTGAAGAGGGGGGAATCACGCAAGTGTTTGAACGAGATGGTCGAGTTGTAGGCGGTGTGCTTATTGGTCGAAACACTGATCGAACCCCGATCACAAAGGCGATTCAAGAGAGGAGATCTTTTCGTGAGATTTCTTCATCTTTTTCATAGCCGCTTTAGCGGCGTCCCGGACGGGGCTAAAGCCCCTTAGAAAAGAAGAATACAGCAGGACAAGATTGACAAAATCAAGAAAATCGAGTAAACAAAGACCTTCTTCTATGTGCGGCATACGCCAATCAAAGATGAAGGTCTTTTCGTACCTTTCACCTCAACCTGCGGCCGTGTCCGCACATGGGAGACCAAGTCATGGCTTCGTCACTTTATCGACGACTGACCGATCCTGTCGTCCGTCGTGTTGTCGAGGAAATCGCCGAGAGGGCGATCCGCGAAGAAGCGGCGTCAGGTAGCGGTGGTAATGAGAATGCGATCGCCAAGCGGTTTTTCCGTTTGGTCTTTGGCAACGATTCGCCTGTCCGACAGGTGATCAACGCGCTTCCCGGCGGACGTTACACTCCTCATGTTGGTCTCACGCTCGTGGCGGAGTATCTGCGCGAGCGTGCCGACCAGCTCCTTCCAGGTGACACCAGACCGGTTGTTCGTAGTCTCCGCGAAGTGCTCCGTCATGTCGCTCCCACCCTGGAAGGGGTTGGCGACGCGGCGGCGGACGTCCTGGAAACGCGGATCGATGCGAGCATCGACGCCGCGAAGGCTCCCTCAGGTGTGGCCGGTGCCCCCAAGGGAGTTCTGGACAGATGCCGTATCTGGTACGTGGACGGCAGAACCGTCCTCATCATCCCCCTGATCCAGAATGATGTCGCCAAGCCCGACGCGTTTGGTGACCCGATTCCGCAGGGCTTGGCTCCTGACCTCATGGCTCGCTGGCTGAGCGAGGAGTTCACCAAGCAAAGGACCAAGCAGGTTCCTAATCCCAACGGAAAGGGCACTCGCGAGGTACCGATCCCTCCGACCAAGCGACAGCTTACCGGGGAGGTCGGCCTCAAGGTCTGCATGAGCCTCATCGGAGGTCCGGCGGGCATCACGCGCGAGCAGTTCGAGCTCCTCCAGAAGCTTCTCACTCCAGAGGGTTCCTGGGAGTCCCAGATCAGCCCACGGGTTCACGTTGTTCTCTCGTGGCTGATCGATGTCCTGTCCTTCGTTCCTCTGACCCTCACTCCTCTTCAGCGGCAGGAGATCGAGGATCTCGTCCAAACGCTGAGGGCTCGCAGGACGGATCCTGAATGGGTCAACCAGCGGCTGGGGCGTTTCGAGGATGAGGTGAAGAAGTTCCCGCTCAACCGGGGCCGCTCCTACAACGATGCGGACATTGCCCGCATCCGCGTTCTCGTCGCCCGCATCCGCGACGAGATCGACGTTACGCTGGGAGGAGAGCAGTCGGTTACCACCCAGGTCCGCAAGGGTCTGGCCATGGTGCCCGAGGTTCTCACCCGCGTGCGGGAGGTTCTGCGCGATTCGGCGCCGTGGCTTTCCACGGGCGCCTGGGTGTGGTTGGCCGCGCTCATCGCGGCAGTCATCCTCCTGCTCATCGGCATCCTCGCGCCAGTGGGCGGAAAGGTGGAGGTTGACTCCCTCGTCCCTGTGGGCGTGATGTTCGGCTCACTGTTGAGCGCGCTTCTGGTTCTTGGTGTATCTTGGCGGCCGCTTCTGGCGACCGGCATCATCACTGGCTTCCTGATCTACGCATCAGCAGGTGAGTCTTCCACTGCTGTCGTTGCCCTGTGCGCGGTCGCGGGTGGAATCCTCGGATTTATCATCACCTGGCCGGTTCCATTCCTCCAGGTGTTCATGAACATCATCCGCGGGATTTTCCCCGGTCAGGCCTCCGGTCTCACGGAAGAATCCCTCAAGAGTGTCGGGCGAAGGATTGCCGCCTTCTCCCTGTGTGTGGGCGCGGGCATACTGCCGCTTGCAGTCTGGCTCGAGTTCTCGTTCTTCTTCCGGATTCTGATTGTGTCCCTGGGGGGTCTGCTCCCCATCGGGATCATGTTCGGCCTCAAGGAGACGGGAGCAGAAGGTACCTACGCCGCCGAGACGCTGGCGCGCAAGGCGCTCCTGCGGGTGAACACGGTCTTCGGAACCCTGGTGATTCCGGTGGTCGTCGCGGCCGGGCTCTGGACCGTCTATAGTGGGTCTCACAAGTCGGACAAGACCACTCCCATCACCGGACCGGCATTCATGAGTAAGGTGGTCGACGAGTCCATCGCTGGAGCCAAGGCAGGTGCACAGGCAACGGGTCCCTGGTTCTCGGGGCTTGAGGTGTGGCACTACGCGCTTGCCGCGGGCGTACTCCTCGTCCTCCTCTTCCTCCTGTTTGGAGGATCCAAGCAGAGTGGAAGCAGTGACCGTTTCTCGGCACTTTCCTCCGTGCTCCTGGGCGCCCTCTTCGTTGGGCTTCTGGTGGGCGGAGGCATGATGGTCCTTGAAGGGCTGGACAAGATCGGGAGCTGGTTCGAAGATGATCCAGCGCCGGTCTCGGCTCCCGTGCAGGTTCAACAGTCCCCTCCCAAGGTCAAGAAGCCCACCCGTAGGGAGCTTTGCGACCAGGGGAGGATCGACTTCCAGACCTGTCAGGAATGGGGCTATAAGTAGAACAAACTCGCGGCTATCTTCAGAGATAGCCGTTTTCTATTGACGAAATGGGCAAAATATGCTATTTTGTCCCGTTCTTTCAAAACTAAATCTCGGAGGAAGCAATGAGATACAGCATCCCGTTCCTGTTCATGGTCGCGGTCGTTGCCCTTGCGGGTTGTACGACCCTTCACCACCAGGACCCGAAGACGGGTCTGGAAGTCACCTACACCGGCCCTGCCAGCGACGCGGTCGAGCTGGTGCACGCGACCGACCCCCGTCCTTTCGAGATGGCCCAGCAGGCCATGGAAGAGGGGATGGTGACGAGCCTGGCACGTGACGCGGACGGCGATGTTCGCTTCCAGGCCGGGTACCCCTACTCCGGCTACTCGCTCGGCGGCAACGTCGGCGGGTATGCCCAGGGGAATGTGGGGTTCGTTCCCGGTCAGGGATTCGTGGTCGGCCCCCCGATCTCGACCCTGCCCCCGCTCTCTACCCAAGTGGTGGTGGGCGTTTCCGCTCAGACTGGTGACGGGGCGATCGTGCCCTGTCCCAAGGATCGCAAACCAAGAACCGTTGCCGAGCAGGCCGCATGCGCCCTGCTTAGCGCCAAGACGGCTCTTGAGCGGTCAGACGATTGAGGTCGGACGGGGGAATAGGCTCTCGTTCGACTAAAGGTCTCGCTTCACAGCCACTTTAGTGGCGTTGTACTAGACGGGACTGAAGTCCCTGTGAAGTCCGGGACTGAGTTAACGAGTTCCATTCCCAAAATAGGCGGGGTCCCTTGACCTCGCTAAACCAGGAGTCCGATGATGAAGTTCTTCCCCATTTTCCTCTCCCTCCTCTTCCCCCTCCCCACCGTGGCGCAAGACGCGCAGGTCCTGACCGTCCAGCAGATACTGGATCAGTGTCGGGATCAGTGGGGGGACCGCACCTCCGCCGTGGCGCAGTGCGTCACGAGCCTCCGCCTCGCCGCGGGTGAGTCGCGGGACAGGCAGATCGTCGCCCGCTTGGGCGAAGGCGAAGAGCGCGACGGGGAAATCCTCGAGCGCATCGACGCCCTCGACAAGAAGGTCGACAAGCTCGCTTCTCGACCGACCCAGGCCACCCAGCCTGCCCCAACCGCTCCGGTGGTGCAGACCGCACCGACCACCTCGGTCGGCGGCGTGATCTACGGCCGCACCGCCGTTGTAAACTGGACGCCCGTGGTCCAGCCGACTGTGGTGTCGATCCACTCCCTCACAGGGATGGTTCCCGACACGCTTCATCTCACTGACCTCGACCACCCCACCGCCCGTAGGGATTGCGGCGGCGTGGGCGCTCCCCTGGTGGTCTTCTTCGACCACGGCGTGCCGGTGGGCAACATCTTTGCCCCAGCGGGAGCTCCCACAGGTTTCGTCGAGGTCTACTGGGACCGTCAGAACGACGGAACCCCAGACGGCACCGTCTGGGCGCTGGATCTCGCGAGCCAGAGCGATGTCTGGATCACGTGGGGTCTGAAAAACGACCTCACAATCCGGTACCTCCGACCCGGAGGTCAGATCGCGGTGCAGGGTCTCCCTCTGCAAACGGTCTACCACCCAACCGTTCGCGCCGAGGCCTCCGCCTCCGGTTCGATCGGGTGCAAGAGGTGGGACGGAGCCCGTCGTGGTGGTCACCAGACCATCTCGGCCGGGAGTCTCGAACAGATATGGTGACCCTATACGAAAACGGACCCTGGTCCTCGTCGAAACGCAACGCGCGTTCCGTCGAGAGGCCAGGGTCTTTCGATTTGCATAACAAAAAACTCGACCCTTTTGGACCGAGCTTTTTATTTTGTAACTACGAACCAGAAACTTCGGTAAGAGCCTCGATGACGAAGGCGGCAATCGCGTAGGCGGCGACAATGATCACCAGCCCAATGACCGATTGGGAAAGAAGTTTTTTGGCTTTTTTCACTTTGTCATCCTCTCCTGCTGATGTGAGGTAAAGGAAACCGGCATAGACAACCAGAACAACGAAGATGATACCCAGAACCGAGAGCAGGACTTTAATGATGTTTCCGATAAGCTCGGGCAGGTCATTCGTGGTTGCGTCTGTTCCGATGGCTGCTCCAACACTTTCAAGATCTGTTTTTGCATCAGAGAGCTGGGCAAGAGCTGTTGCTGGGAGTAAAAGCACGGGAAGGGTCGCGAGCCATGCGCTGGCTTTGAGAAAAAGTTTTTTCATAGATTGGGAGTGAATAAAAAGTGGGTTTGATTAAGGGGTGGGTACAGCGGCCTCTGAGAGGGCAGTCACGACGTAACTTGTTATGGCATAAGCACCAACAATGATGATGAGACCAATGATGGAACTCGTGAGCATCCCCTTTGCTTTTTTGATTTTGTCCGTATCACCTGTCGCAGTCATGTACAGAATACCTGCGTAGACTGTGATAATGAGAAAGACGATGCCTGTAGCCGCCAGCAATGTGCGGATCATGTTTCCAACGAAGTTGGGTAGTCTGAGCTCTGTTGAGTAGGTAGTTCCGGCGGCTGCGTTGAGTCCTTGCGTAATTGTGCCAGTAGCACTCGCATCTTCCGTTGTTCCTGTTGTTTGTGCAAAGCTCTGCTGTGGAGCAAGAAGAAACAGCGCGCTAACCATCACTGCTGTGAGGATCCCAAAGAACATCGGTCGAGATAAAGTCATAGAGTATTTGGGTTCACATAAAGGCACGAAGCTCGTACCCTTATGCGAACCCCCATCGATAGCGATGGGGGTTAACGGTTCTATCCCCCTGCCGGTGTTGATGATCCAGATGTTGCAGTGATGATTGATTCGACGACGAAACTGGCAATCGCATATGCCGCAATGACGATTACTAGACCAATGACTCCAGAAAAGATATATTGCTTTGCTTTCTTTGTCCTTTCTTCATTTCCACCAGAAGTGATCCATTTGAATCCACCCAAGAGAGTGATGACAACCGCAACGACCCCAAGGAATCCCAGGGCGATACGGATGATCCGTGCAATGGTATCGACCAGATTCGCCTCACCTAATCCTGCGGTCGCCGCAAACTCCTCTCCCGTGTTCTCACCACCGAATAGTTCGTCGGCTGTGAGCGCTTGCGCGGAGACACCATGTACTCCCATCAGAGCAATGGCACAAAATGAGAGAGCCATCACCGCTCCAAGGAAATATCCCAGGTGCTTTTTAGTAAGAATGTTTGTCATAGACTTCACCTCCCTTCGTAATAATCCTCCCGCCTATCTTGGCAAGGAAGAGCAAAGAGTTAGGAAATTTATTGAGTTAAAAATATGTTCTTAGCTATTTTACCGACTTTTTTGGGTTTCGGACATGGAGATATCCACAAATAGGTGGTTAGAGCATTAGAGCGTTAGGGGATTAGGTTTTTTCTAACCACCTAGTACTCTAACCAACGGTTCCGCTTTCAAGCGCGGACACGATCGCTTTGACAATTGCGTAGGCTCCAACAATGACGACCAGACCCAATGACGCCCACTTCATAACCTCCTTTCCTTTTTTTACATTGTCCGGCACTCCAGCGGAGATGAGCCAGAGGAATCCACCGTAAACGAACATCAAAAGCGCAACCGAACCGGTAATGCCTAGGACGGTTTGGATAAGACGACCAATGACCTCATTGATGTTCGTTGTCTCCAAAGGATTTGTGAGCACCGCGGCAGAAGCGAGAGATGGAAGAAGAACCAAGAATGCAATGAGGGAGAAAAAGATGTGAGGCATACTAGTCTGCATAAAAATATTCAAGTTGGCAGCATTGGACGCTTTCGTCTCCAGGGCAGAGATTTTTTGAGCATAATCCATATTGGTACGGATTTCCTTTATCACTACTTTCCGGAAAAGTGTCTGTGTCAATGCAGTCGTAATAATGAAGTGTTGTAAAGATTTCATCCTCACCTTTCACAGCGTCTGGATAAGTTTGTCGACATTTGCTCTCGCATCCGTGCTCTGTACAGGTTGAGTTCAGATCACATTCGACTCCGAGGGTATCCGTTCCTGTGCAGGCCTTGTAATTGCTTTCGACAGCCACTGTCCCATATCGCAAGGCTCCTTTGAGCGCGTAAATTCCCAGATAGGAAAACATAACGATGAGGAGACCAACCGTGGAGACGGTCATGAATTTTTTCCCTTTGCTGACCATGTCTTTGTTTCCAGCAGAGGCAAGCCAAAAGAATCCTCCGATAATGTACATAAGCAAAACGACTCCTCCGATAATTCCAACTACGTAGTTTCCTACGTTTACAATGACAGTGAGAATATCATTGAGCGTACAGTCACCTAAGTTTCCACAGCCTTCAGAAATTCCTTTCATAAACGGTCCTACTTCTGACTCCGAGCAAGTGGAAGCTCCTCCAGACGGACAGATGTTGGAATTATAGGCGGCAAAGCTTGCCTTTGGGAGAAGGATGATCGTCAATAAGAGACAAAAGAGCGCGAGGCGTTTCATAGACTTTGGTTCACTTTGTTTTGTGCGTCTTTGAGAGCTCGCTCCTGATCTGCCCCTGCAATGAAGTCATCGATCAAATCCAAGAGCGCTTCTTCTGCTACGGATGCGTTTGAGCCCTTATACCAAGATTCAGCGGTAAGGGTTTGTCCTGCAAAGATGGAAAGGACTTCATCCTCCAGTTGTGAATTGATGAGACTGCGTAAAGCGGCAGGTTTGTTTGCTTCCTCCAGGTAGCTTGTGACTTGCTCTTCGCTTGCCGCAAATTGCACGAAGTCCCATGCCCAATCGCCCGCATCGGTGGACTTAGCAACAGTTTCTACCCAGTAGTTGGCATAATTAACCGTCTTGCCTCCATCAATTTGCGGGAGAGGAGAAACAGCGAAATTCAATTTAGAATTGCCCGCACGAATCAGGTCGTAGTGGTACGAGTAGCCAAAGAAAAACGCTGTGTTACCAGATGTGAACGCATCAAATGAGGCTGGCATATCCTCGTTCCAGGTGTAGACCGCTTTGAGGGGATTGGCGAAGTCTGTGTAAAACCGAACGGCTTCTCCTCCCAAAAATCCTGCATCTGTCTCTTGGGCAAACGCTACGCGACCTCGCGAGTCCGTCATCTGTGTGCCATTTTGCATCATGAGGATCGAGAGAAGATCAAAAGCGCGTTCGACATTTCTGCTCGTTCCAATCGCGGCTCCAGCCTGGACAATGGTATCGCTCGTGTTGATCTGCGTGAGTTGTGTGACTTGGTCTTGAAATTGGGTCCAGGTGGTTGGAGGCTCAGGGATTCCTGCGGCGTTCAAAAGGTCTTTGTTGTAAAAAAGAGCCAGTGAATCCATTCCTAAAGGTAGGCCAAAAATACGATCCTCAGCCTCTGCCTTGCTGTTTGCTTTGTAGGAGCGCAGGACATCCTCTACAACAACATCCACATAATCACTCTTGAGGGCGCGTTCAGACATAGTCGGTTCCTCTTGAACTGTGTACACGGTTTCCTTTTTGATCGTACCGCGTGTTTCTGAGTAGGGAATCGTGAGCGAATCTGGTATGGGCTGGATCAAACTTTCGTATTTTCCAAGCCAGGTATTATGCAGGGAAAAAATGTCCGGTCCTTCTCCTTCGGCAAAGGCGCGGATAAGTTCGTCTTCGTACTCGTCATATCGCAGTTCACGATAGGAGAAGGAGATATTAGGATGGAGGGCTTTGTACGCACTCATGATTCCGCTCAACGTGCTGTCATCATCAAATACACGCCAGATGGTGAGGGTCACTGGGGTGGTCGCGAGTTTTTCTGCCGTACTTGATCCACCACAACCGGCCCCCAATAGGATGATTGGGAGAAGCAGGATCGCGATAGATCGACGAAAAGACGTCATAGCGTTTTACACGTTTGTTTCAAATAGCGTTTGAAGTCATTTCCTGTCTCATCATGTTTGAGACCAAGTTCGACTTGGGCCTTGAGAAATCCGAGTTTGTTTCCGCAGTCGTAGCGCGTACCTGCGAATTTACATCCGTAGAGGGCCTTTCCCTGGTTGATTCGAGTGATAAACGCGTCAGCGAGTCGGATTTCCCCATCTTTTCCTGCGGCTTGCTTGGGTAAGATATGAAAAATTTCTGGGGTCAGGATGTATCGGCCGATCACAATGAGGTCTGAAGGAGCCTCTTTTTCGGCTGGTTTTTCGACGAAGCGATCAATCTGCCAAACGGAAGGCTCCACCCGCTTTCCTCCGATCACACCGAATCGTGAGACTTCACTTTTAGGAACTTTTTGCAGAGCCATCACGGGGTCGCCATACGTTTCGTACACGTCCATAAGTTGACGCAAGGCTGGACGATGGTCGTTGTCGATGATGTCGTCACCAAACAGCACGGCAACAGGTTCATGTTTATCAATGAAGGGGAGAGCCGCGAGTACGGCGTGGCCATCTCCAAGCGGTTTGGTCTGGCGCACAAAGGCGAAGTGGGCGAGCCTTGCGATTTTTTTCACGACATCAAGTTCGCGATTTTTCTTTTTCTGCTCAAGTCGGTACTCAAGCTCGAAGTTGCGATCAAAGTGATCCTCGATGGCGCGCTTTCCGATGGCAGTGACGAAGATAATTTCTTCGATCCCGCTTGCAACCGCCTCCTCGACGATGTACTGGATGACGGGTTTGTCGACAACGGCGAGCATTTCTTTTGGTTGGGCTTTGGCCGCGGGAAGAAATCGAGTCCCCATGCCAGCGACGGGGATAATGGCTTTGCGAATTTTCATAGTTCGATAGACTCACTACTTCAGTACGTGACCCATTGTAGCGCAAAAACAGGAAGAAAAAAACGCTCCGGTGTGGAGCGTTCAATCACGAGACAAGAAGTAGGTCACGATCAGGATCATGAGCAGGATTCCTCCCACAAGGATCCACGTGCGAGGATCAAGCATAGATCAGGAGAGAAAGAAGAAGCTCGAGACAATTCCGTAGATAGCAATGCTTACCGCATCTTGGATGACGGTCGTGATGGGACCTGCTCCTACCGCAGGATCTGTTTTGAGATCAGAGAGGAATTTCGTCGTGCACAAAGCGATGATGGGCGCCAGGAGGATCGCAAAGAACGTGGAAACACCGACACTCCATGTCAGTCGAGAATCATCGAACCACCATGAGATGACTCCTGCGGAAGTAAGACCAAAAAGTGCTCCGGCGATAATTCCAACGGCGCCTTCCTTTATCAAGTAGCGGTGAAAGGAAGCTTTCCCAGATTTGAGGTCGCGTGAATAGATGGTTTCTGTTTGGGTACCGATGGCGTCTGCCAAGTAAACAATGAACGGAATAAAAAAAGCGACATGGACATTCGCCGTAAGAACTTCTTCAAATCGTGACGTGAGAAACGAGATTCCGATTCCCAGAAAAAGACCAATGACCAGAGTTGGAAGTCGTAATCGAAGCAAGAGCGAGACAGACTCTGTATCATCGTCGGCGTACAGGGTTTTGGGTTTGTGGTTGAACATAGATTGAAGGATCACTCTTCTCATGATACATTCTGCGCGGCAATCTTAGGAGAGGTCGCATAGTTGGTCTAGTGCGCGCGACTCGAAATCGCGTAACCCGCAAGGGTTCGAGGGTTCGAATCCCTCCCTCTCCGCCATTCGACTACCGTTGTATTGTTTAGAACGGTAGTCGAATGCCCTGAGCCTGTTGAAGGGAAGACGTATCCTCTTATTAGACAACTGTTCATGATCTTTGATAAATGATCGACCTCGCCATTTCGATAAGCTCGCCGTCCGTTGGATGGTCGCCGTCGGCGGCGATGAGTAGGAGATGGTTTTCCAGTTGCGCGATGAGGTGGCGTGAGATTTCACAGCGGTTTGGGAGATCGTCCTCGTAGTCGATGCATCGTGTGCGGGTATCGACCGTTTGAATCCAGACAGATGTTTCTGGATCGAGCTTCACTTCTTGGGTTGGGTAGATGTGGGTGGCGAGGTACTGGGTCGAGTTCATCCCGGGGAAGTAATCGATCTCTACAAATCGCCAACCATCTTTTACAAAGACTGCCACGACAGACCCTTCTGGAATCTCATTGTGCGCGGATGTATAGATTCCTGCGGCAAAAAGTTCTGCGCCGAATGTTTCTAGTGGAAGATCGACAACAGCATCAAGTGTTTCAAGATCGTCTAAGACTACGAGAGCCTGGGTTATTGGCAAGAGCGACCGCTGTGAGTCATCGATCCAGTTTAAAAAACGCATGAACACAAATACGACGAGGATCGCCACAGCGAGCCATGTGAGGTATTTGAGGTTTACAGGTTTAGCTTCGCGATGTCTTCGAAGTAGACGCAGGCCGAGCATAAGCAAAGATGATAGCGAGAAGAATCCACGTAAGGATTGCGAGATCGTTTTTGAAATAAGGGACATCGACTAGACCGTGGATGGTCATCTGGAGGAGGGCGAGAAAAGCAATGGTTGATGAGAAGGTAGCCCCAGGCTTTCCTGCCCCCCGAAGCTTTAGCGAAGGGGGGAGCTTGGGCGCGACTCGCCGAACGATAATCAACGCAAGAAGTACAAACGCGATGACCCCGAGCAGTCCCAGCTCGACCCAGATGTTCAGGATGATGTTGTGTGGGTACTGAAAGATCTCAAAGTGAGTTGCCTTGTGATATGGCTCCATGACGATGGGATAGCCAGAAAGGCCTGCTCCCAAGAACCAGTGATCACGCAATAAGTCGACGGTTTCACTCCACTGGGATAGACGGACTTCACCGGAATAGTCTTGAAGGGTGAGTTTGGAGAGGAGGGGAGGGGTTAGGAGGGTTAGAAGGGTTAGGAGGACTAGAAGGATAAGACTGATGGATCTCGTCCGACGGTGTACAAGACTGGCAACAAGGAGAGTTGCGATGATCGATACGATGGCGGCTTCGGACTGGGCAAGGATGATGGAGATGGAGGAGAGACCAGCGACTGCTATCCAGAAGAAATTCAAAGGGGCTTTAGCCCAGTCCGAAACGCCGCTAAAGCGGCTGAGAAGAGAGAAGAGGTGCTTCTCAGGGGCTTCAGCCCCGTCAGTGACGCCACTAAAGTGGCTAAGAAGAGTCGTGATGCCGATTATCACGATCGGTCCCAGGAAAAGTCCAAGGGCATTAGGATAATCGAAAACGCTTGTGACACGACGTTCGATATCCCAGGGGATGGGAAGACCCATGCCAGTAAGCCATTGAAGGATGGCGACAAGGGAGAGGATCAGGGCACTAACCCCAAGAGCAACGAATAACTGTTCGGCGAGGGTCCCCCCCCTGCCCGAGGGTCGTTCGACTCTGAGCTCACGGTCGAAGAGGGGGTTAGGGGGGGTGGGAGCATGCTTAAGCTCGTATCGTACGACGAAGAACAACAGAATTGGTTCAAGGAAGTAGGCTTTCCAGACACCTAACGCGGCGGTCATGTCGGGAGCGACGAAGACTGAGATAGTTGCGACGAGAAAGACGAACACGATTGTTGCGGCAACCCACTCCTTGGGAATGGGTGGAACCGGAGAACGTCGTACCATCCATACAATCAGAAACGTCACGACGAGAAGTTCGAGCAATGTCGTAGGGATTCCAAAGATTTCTGTTCGCAGGAGATAGCTCGGCAATACTGCCACAAGCACAAACAGCCCCTTATGCAGGTCACTCCATGTAAGAACAGCGAACGCGGCAGTGAGAATGAGGAGGATTGGAAGCATAGTTTGACGCCACTAAAGTGGCTTTGAATTTCTTATATGAAATTCATAGGGGCTTTAGCCCCGTCCGGGAAGAAGCACTTGTAGGTCTTTCATCGTGACTGCCTTAAGGGCGAACAATACGACCGTGTAGACACCACCACCAACAAGCAAATCAACGAGAACGTGAGCGTCGAGCTTTACCAGTACAAGGTACATGATCGTCGAGGCGATGAGAGCTTTGAATAGCACTGTAAGGTTGGGGAGAGCGTGAGATGTTTTGAAGACAACGAAAAATGTCAGCAGAGCGATGAGGGCTTCCGAAAGAAGAGTCACGCCTACGGCTCCCCACATTCCGTACGGCGGAATGTAGAGGAGATATCCAACAATCGCGACGATAGCGACGGACACATACCCCCATGTCATGACACGCTGTTTGTTGAGTGCAACCACAAGATGACCATAAAGAGTTCCGAGGAATACCCAGATCAAGGCAACGATGAGCCAGGTCAGAATCGGACCTGAAGCTGTAAAATCCGGACCGGCAATGAGAGCCATGAGTTCAGATGAAACAAGTTGTGCGCCCACGACGACTGGGAGAACAACCAGAACAAAGAGATCAAAGATTCGTGCAACGCGAATCCGGAATTCTTGTACCTGCCCTGAACTCCACATGGCCACCAACGACGGGAGGACAATCCCCATCAGCATCGTTGGTAGAACCGTCATGACATCCAAGATGCGATACGCGGCGCCGTACAACCCTACTTCCGTCTGGTCACGGAAATACGCTAGGAACAAAATGTCACCTTTGAGGTACAGCAGGTTAAAGATAATAGACACCGCGATCGGCCAAGAATGGGTAAGGATCAACGTCCACTGCGACCACTCAAACAAGGGTCGAATTTTTACGAACGGACTGGCCAGTTGCACCATCAGGATGAGCCACACCGCATTGGCGATCACCATCGCAAACACCATTTCCACCACGCCTGGTGAGGTGAAAGCGAACAAGGCGACAAGACCCAAGAGCACGGCGCGATTTACCAGCTCAGCCAACGCCGCACGCCACATGGCTTCGTGGCGCTGAAAGACACCGACTAACATCGACGCGCCTCCCATAAGGAAGTACGCAAGCGCGCCGACCAAGACAGCCGAGCGGATTATTGCGGACCAAGGAAATACCAGAACAAGCAGGGGAGCCAGTGAGAACAGGATAAATCCCGTGACGAGTCGGAGTCCGAAAAAATTTCCCACAATGCGTGCTTCGTCGATGCCGGGTTTAGAGATCATCACGATGAGCGTCAGGGTGAGGCCAAAATCAACAACCACGCCAAACAGTTGAAGATAGGTGGTGGCCGTCGTGAATTCCCCGAAAGCGGAAATTCCAAGGGCTCGTGTCAAAATGGCAACAGAGACAAGCCCAATCAAGATCGAGACGATTTTTCCCAGAAGTTGCACGGAAAAATTAGAAGCAATAGAGCGCGCCGTGGTCATAATAGAGAAAGTGTATCACAAATCCCGTTGACGAGACCCTAAAAAAATGATAATCTGTAAGCAGAAAGTATGCATACGTTCCTCTTGAAGGTCTCTCCTATCGCTCCCTCAAGAGCCGCGAGTAATTCGCTGGTTGGATTTGCCCTGCTCCTAGTTGTGGGGGGGCTTTTTTGTTTACCAATGGCGGCGCAGGCAGCTCCAAAGAATGGGTTTGAGGCGTTGCAGATTTCCGTCCCCCCATCTGGATTCGTGATGGAGCCGGGAGAAACTCAGGAAGTTCTTCTCACGTTTAAGAACATCGGGACAAAGACTTGGACAAACTCTGGAAGTGCGTATGTTTCGATCTACACGTACGACCCCAAGTACCGTGTGAGCGATTTCAAGACCGACCATTGGATCGATTACACACAAGCGGCTTTGTTGAAGGAATCGAGTGTTCCGGTTGGGTCTATCGGATCAATCTCTCTGGTACTGAAGGCTCCAAAGTCTGAAGGAACGTATGAGGAGACGTTTCATCTCGCGGCAGAAGATGTTGCTTGGATTCCTGGCGGGGAATTTACCTTGACAATCAATGTCACGGACGAGGAAGAAGAGGAACCGAGCATTGGTTCGCAAGATCTTTCGTTGGAAAATCCTCTGAGTGATGGGGAGGCATCACCGGAAAGCAATGGATTGTCTGCGACTGTGCTCTTGCGTTCCGAAAAGTCTGTCGAAGCGCAAGCGGGTGAAGTGATTCCCTACAAAGTCGGAGTCAAAAACACAGGAACCGTTACCTGGGGGACGCGCGAGATTGTGACAACTGGCTACTCGATCGCGAGTGTGGACACAGCTCACGCGTCGTGGGTGAGTGATACACAACTCGTGATGAACACGGCGGGAAGCGTGAAACCAGGAGGCCTTGATCTTCTCGCCTTCACATTCACCGCCCCCACATCAAACGGATCGCATACTATCCGTTATCAAATGGCAGTCGACGATACCGTGATTCCAGATTTTTATATCGATATTCCTGTGGAAGTGACCGGTGGTTCCCCAGAGATCATCGACGATGAGGTAACAGTGGAAGAAGGGGATGTGAAATCAGACCGAATGATCGACGAGCCGATCGTGCGAATCGGGTTGCTCACCATCGACGAGGAAACGGATTGGGTGACAGAGATTAGCTGTGACTCGACGTGGAAACTGGTCGACAGTGAAGGTGGGCTTCTTGGGGAGATGGAAGAGGACGAGATGGTACGAGCGTTTTACAAGAACCAACGCTATTACTTTAATCGAGGGAGGGGAATCGAGGAGACCTATAAGTATTTGCGATTCGAGCCCGACGACGAAGACGCCATCTGCACGATTGAAAATTTTGATCGTCGAGAAACGCGTGGAGCGTCCTATGCGCTCAACCAGTTTCGAGACACACTCGAACTCCAGTACATTCCTTACAAGGACGAAGTCTGGGTCATCAACGAACTGCCCATCGAAGAGTACTTGTATGGATTGGGAGAAACGTCCAATGCCTCACACGAAGAATTTAAGAAGTCGCTCATTACCGTGGCTCGCACCTATGCCCTGTACCACTGGGAACGAAACACCAAACACAATGGCTATTTTCACATGAACGCGTACGCGGATGATCAAGTCTACTTTGGCTACGAGTACGAAAAAAATAATCCGCTGATTCGGGAGGCCGTCGAAGATACACGCGGCGTAACAGTCAATTATGACGGGCGAACCGCACTTACTCCCTACTTTTCGCGCTCAGACGGTCGCACGCGATCCTGGAGTGAAGTCTGGGGTGGATCGGTTGCCTGGCTCATTGGAGTTGAGGCTCCGTGTGATAAAGAACGAGGATACACACTGTGGGGACATGGCGTCGGAATGGGCGCGACCGAGGCATTGTGCATGGCCAACAATGGCGATGATTGGGGAGAGATTTTGCACTATTTTTACACAGATATTGATTTAACAAAACGATGGGACTAATTCGTCGAATAGGACTTCTGGGACTGATAACCGCCGCAATCCCTGCGGCGGTTTTGGCACAGGAGGATCCGCTCGAACAGATTTATTTACAACGTTCTGATCTTCAAGTTGCTTTTGATCCAAAAACAAAGCAGGCGATTCCGGGGACGGCGGCGGGGTTCCTTCTTGACCTTGAAGACTGGGCAATCCAGTACGGCTGGATGGAACATGAGGAGCTTGTCTCGTATGGACCAGAGCAGGGAGATGGTGTGCCCGTGCGAGTCGATGCAAGTGAGATTGAGGCGTCGATCGAGTCAGTTGCCTATGTCGTCATGGATCGTTCGACAGGCAAGATCCTTACGGTTAAAAACGAGAATAAAGTCTGGCCGATTGCGAGTCTCACCAAGCTGGTGACCTCTGATGTTGTCTTAGATTATGAGATTTCCATGGATCAGGTTGCCGATGTTCGTACGACCGACGATGTGGGAGGAGCGAAGCTTTACGTTGAGGACGGCGACCTATTCTCTGTTCAAGATCTTTTCTACGCGACGCTTGTTGCCAGTGCCAACAATGCCGCCAATGCGCTTTCGCGTACGACCGGTTTGTCACGCGCGGAGTTTCTTGAAGAGATGAATGCGCGTGCGCAAGCGCTCGGGCTCAATCAAACAGCCTTCGTCGATCCCACCGGTATTGAGCTTGGAAATGTTTCAACGGTGCGTGAAATGACGCGGCTCGCTTCGGACATTCTTCAACGCGATGAGATGAGGCGTTTCACGTCGACGTACACGAAGTACATTACGGATCTGACACAAGAGACTCAGAAGAAAATGACAAACACGAATTGGATGCTTTGGAAATCAGAATATGATGACCTGTATGTGACAGGGGGAAAAACGGGATACTTGGATGAGTCAGGCTGGAACCTTGTCGTTACGCTCAGACCCATGCAGGGAGATGCGGATACAGAGTTACTCATCGTCGTATTTGGTGCGCCATCTCGAGAAACTTCTTTTGAAGATGCCAATGCGCTTGCCGACTGGGCATGGGAGGTTCATGAATGGCAAAAACAAAACTAGAGATCATGGAAAAACTTAGGATGTTTTATGCGGCCAGGTTTTTACACCGGAAAAGTTTCGTCCGAATCGGATAGAGGAAGAACACGCCCAGGAGACTCACGGTTACCACCACAACAATGAGCGATTTGTAGCCGATGGTTGTCGCAAAGATTCCTCCTAATGAGGCGGCAATGGCAGAACTGAAGTCGACGAGGGTGAAGTAGATGCCCCATTCTGTTCCCTCTCGAGTCTTATCAATGTGTCGGGTGAAGATAGCCATATAGGAAGGGAACGTGAAGGCAAGAGCCACGCCATAAAGAAATTGCACGGCGTACAGTTGGAGGGGCGTATGAATGAAGAGATAGAGGATAGGAATAATGGCGCCAGCAAGCGAACCAAAAAAAATGAACTGGAAATCGTCATCTTCGCCGCAGACGCGATCAATGATCGCCGCCGCGGGGATTTGTAAGACACTTTTGGTCACGAGAAAAATAGAAGCGGCCGCTCCTGCGACGGCTGCGTTCCCGCCTTCGATGAAGTCTACGATGAAGAGGGCAAAAATAGGTCCCAAAAGCCCGAGAGCGCCAATCCAGATGACATCCGAAAGGATAAGGCATCGGATGACAAGATTCATGTTTTTCAGGAGGTATTCGCGGATATGCACTGAACGTTTTGCGGGCATACCTATTTGACCACACTTTTTACTTTTCCCTGCGCGACCGCTCCAAGGGAGCTGAGCCGCCGTTTATCCTCTTCCACAAGACGAGTAATAAGTTCTTTCACGTGTTCTGGATCGTCGATATTTTTAAAGTGAAATCGTCCCTTCTCTCCTGCTGTTTGTACGTATACTTGTCCATACGTAAAAATTGTTTGGAGAATACCGTGAATTTCAGCCGTCGTATCCTGAACGGCCGCCAGGTCTAGTTCTGAGGCGGTGCGATTGAAAAGTCCTTCTTGTTCAATGTTGATGATTCGTTCGTTGGTGATGATCCAGGTATCCAAGTAGTAATCGGTGAATTCAAGAAAAGCCACGAGCCAGATAGAGAGGAAGTAGATACTTCCGATGATGGCGAGGAATGGACCGATCACGGGATGCGCAAGCCAATCCGCGACCGTCTTTTCAAAATAGAATCCAATCGCAAGGGGGATGCTCAGAAGCAAAAAGAATGCGCTTCCAATTGCCAAGAGGGCAAACCAATGCCGACGCAAAAAAAGGATAACATGTTCATCGGGTCGTTGGTTGGGGAGATGGTCAAGCCGCATCATAGGGCGGGGAAAAGTGTTTCATCGGAAAATGTTGCCGCGTCATTCAATGAGATGGGGAGCGTCCAGTCGTATTCCATCAGAAGCATGGTTGAACCTGCCACAAGAAGAATCGTTCCTCCGGTAAAAATTGTGATAATGAGGTAGAGACCAAAGCCATACACACCGTATCGAACCAAGTGGTAGATGTTGAAGAGGCTGTAAAGGAGATAAAACAACATATATGCCCCAAACACAAAGAGAAATACATAGATCGGAATGTGGATGTTGGGAATGTCAAACATACTACTGTTATGTTATCACATGTTTGTATCCATGTTCGGTTACCACACGTCCACGCGGTGTGCGGGCGAGGAACCCAATTTGGATAAGGAACGGTTCATGGACGTCCTCGATCGTTTGGACTTCTTCTTGGGTAGCCGCCGCAATGGTTGAGAGACCCACGGGGCCTCCGCCAAATTTTTCGATGATGGTGGTGAGGATACGCCGGTCCGTTTGGTCGAGCCCCATGTGGTCGACGGTAAGTTTCTTGAGAGCCTCCTCACAAAGAGATTCTGAAATCTGTCCGTCGCTTCGAACTTCTGCAAAGTCTCGCACACGTCGCAGGAGACGATTGGCAATGCGAGGCGTTTTGCGGGAACGTGTTGCGAGAATGTCGATGGCCTGTGGGTCGATGGCGGTTCCCAAGAGATAGGCACTTCGTTTTACAATTGAACCAATATGTTCATCCTCATAGAAGTTGAGATGGTGGGTCACACCGAATCGGTCGCGCAGAGGTCCTGTGAGTAGGGAGAGACGTGTCGTGGCGCCAATCAAGGTGAAGCGCTCAAGGTTGAGTCGCAGGGTGCGCGCGGTTGGACCCTTACCCACGATGATATCTAAGGCGTAATCCTCCATGGCTGGATACAGAATTTCCTCGATCGTTTTATTGAGGCGATGAATTTCGTCGATAAACAGAATGTCACCGCGACCAAGATTTGAGAGGATCGCGGCCAGATCACCGACACGCTCGAGTGCTGGTCCAGAGGTTACGCGTATCTGTGAGCCCATCTCATGGGCGATGATGTGAGCGAGAGTGGTCTTCCCAAGACCAGGGTTCCCGTAGAGCAGGACATGCTCGATCGGTTCCTGACGCTTTTTGGCGGCTTCGATGAAGATCGAAAGGTTTTCCTTGATGTCGTCTTGACCGACAAAATCCTGAAGGGTCTGTGGTCGCAACCCAACCTCAAACTCCCGCTCCTCATTTGGGGCCTCGGTTGCCACGATTCGCTCTGGGATCTCCATTTCTTCACGTTCGATCATACTCCGGTTCCCCTCCTTTTTAAGGAGGGGCTAGGGGTGGTTACGAGTCCATTATGCCTGCGACCGAGTTCGTGAGCAAATAAAAACACTCTTGATCCCAAGAGCGTTTTTATTGGTGGGCCGGGAGGGGATCGAACCCTCATGAGGTTTCCCTCACGACATTTTAAGTGTCGAGCGTATACCATTCCGCCACCGGCCCATTTGTTTATCCTCTTCGTTTGTTTCTGCCACGATGCGTTGGTTTTAAGCTATGGCAGTTTGGGCAGAGAATTCGTAAATTCACCAACCGGTTGTCATGCTTATCTCCATTGACGTGGTCTAGTTCCAATGGGATTCTCCCATCTTCTGATTTTTTTGCCCAGCCGCATTCTTCACACCTCACTTTTTTTAGACCTACTCGAAAAAGTCTTTTTTTGAGCTTGAAACTTTGATAGAGGCTTCCTTTGACCAAAACATCATCAAGCGACTGGACATACCTATTTGGATGTCTAAGTCCTCGAGACCAAGCCCTTCCTTTAAAGTGACTAATATCAATCTTGAGTTCAGCAAGGTAACGTTTTATCTGATCGTAGTTTCCTCCTGCTGGAACCAAGCCAAGCTTTTCAATCACTTGTCTAAAACTGATTGATTCCTTTGCAGCCTTTATTAGTGCGGGATTTGTCCACTTCTTTTTTCTCATATGGTACAGGCAATTGTATCATATAAATTAGGTTCCTATACCATTCCGCCACTCGCCCACACGGGAAAAGGGTAGCAAAGAAGCGGCTTTACGCCAAGGTTCGGTGATGGGCTCGTTTCTGTTTTAGTCGTTTTTTGTCTGTAGGAGAGAGTTTCTCCGTCGCATACGAAAAGGTAATCGCCGGGAGCTCGAGGACATGAGATTCGAGGAACGTGAGGGTTTCGCGCGGCCAGAGTTTGTGCGCTTCACGCAATTGCCAGCCCACGCCTTTTTGGACATAGAGATCTTTGTCCTGGAGGAGCGGCTCGATGAGAGACAAGACGACTCTGCGTGAAGGAGGACTGCGTCGAGGACTTGCGTAGTAGATGGTCGAGACGACCGAAGCGCGACGCTTCCATGGGTTCGTTGAGCGATTCCATTGTTGAAGTATTGGTTCAATCAGCGTTCCGTGTTGTTCATAGAGAATCGACACCAACTGGCAGAGTTGGTCGGCATGCGCCCAGTTTTCGATGCGCTCCATCCATCCTCTGAAGATACGGAAATGTTTTTGGGTGAGCGTCGACGACTTCCATCGGTAGTAGATGAGCGGCAGGCTCATGACGTCATGGAGCTTTGTGTGGTTCCAGATCTGATTCCAAATTTCGAGAATCTCCTTATCTGTTTTGTCGTAGAAAGAAAATCCATCACGGACGAGCCGGTTGAGGTCAGGCATCCGCACGGCAAGAAACTTCAGATTCGTTCTGGTGATCGGCTGGAAGGACGCTTTGTAGGGCGCGTCGACCGGAAGTTTACGGACGCGCGCTTCGACCTCATGGAGGGGGTTTGCTTGACGAGGCATATCGATATGCAAAAATGGGATCACTATGTTATTTGAGACAGCCAAAGACGTTCTAGATTGGTACCAGAAAGGGGATCGCGTGATCACCAAGTCTTTTATCGATGGAGTTCCATGGGGAGAGATCAAGAGGCATCCCATCGACGAGAAATTTTTTCCGGTTCTTTTGTACATGCGTGATATCGAGACGATGACGACGCGGTATTTTGATGAACTCATGAAGAGTGCGACAGGGAAGGAGCTGGTCATTCGTCAGTTCATGGAGCAGTGGGCGACAGAGGAACCAGTGCATGGCCAACTGCTCAGTCGATTCTTGGAAGAGGCCGGTTGTCCTCAAGAAAAAGACTGGAAGCAAAAAGGGTTTGACGGACTCACACTCTCGTACCGATTACGGAGCAAGATTCAAGAATGGATCACGCTTCCGTTTGGGAAGAACTTTACGAGCGTGCACATGAGCTGGGGCGCCATTCACGAGTACTCAACACTCACAGGATACAGACGGTTATGGGAGCTGGCGAAACACCCGATCCTTGAGTACATCCTCAAAGCCATTGCTCGAGAGGAGGCCAAGCACGCGATGTTTTACTGGAGTGTGGCTCACATCCAGTTAAAAGACTCACCATTTCGTCAACAACTTGCGCGATATCTCATCGAGAAGTTTTGGAAGCCCGTTGGGGAAGGAGTGAAGACCCAAGCCGAGAGTAATGTCGTTATCCGTACCCTGTTTTCTGGAAAGGATGGGGTCGAGCAGATTCGTACCTACGTGAATAATCGTATAGCTCAACTTCCAGGATTCGAGACGTTTACCCATGTAACTGAGCGTATCGGGCGGACGTCCCTGAACCACTCAATGATTTAGTCACTTTTTTTAAAGCCGCCAAGAAACCCTTGAGCGGTTTTGTGTTGAGGACATCCGCTTTAGTCGCCCATCCCCGCCGCGCTTGGGCAATGCCGTACTCGAGATTCTGGAAATGCGAGGGGTCGTGGGCGTCCGAGTTGATAACGAGTCTTACTCCTGCCTTGATTGCTTGGCGCACATGAGTTTCGTGAAGATCGAGTCTTGCTGAGCCATTCACTTCCAATGCCACATGGTACTCATGGCAGGCGCGGATCACGCGATCCATGTCCAGTTCATAGCCTTTGCGTTTTGCAACGATGCGGCCGGTTGGATGGAAGAAGATGTTCACGAGGGGGTGCTTGAGTGCCCGGATGATGCGCTCGGTCATGTCTTCTTTGTTCATGGTTGTGTTGGAGTGAACCGAAATGGACACGATGTCGAGGGTTTTGAGGATTGTGTCGGAGAGATCCAGGCGTCCATCTTTGAGCACATCACACTCGGTGGACTTGAGGATGGTGAAGCCTCGGAGGTTTTTGTTCAGTCGGTCGATTTCGTGGCCTTGTTGACGCAGACGTTTTTCGTCCAGCCCATGAGCGATGGTCAGTCCTTTTGTGTGATCCGTCACAGCCATGTACGAGAGGCCGCATTCGCGAGCGGCGTGTGCCATTTCTTCGATCGAACCGTTCCCATCAGACCAGTCTGTTTGCACCTGAAGATCACCTTTGAGGGAGCCGTAGGGGATAAGCGTCGGGATTTTTTTGTGGGCGGCGACTTCGATCTCGTCGCCACCAACTCGAATTTCTGGCGGGATGAATTGGAGACCGAGGTGCTTGTAGACTTGTTCCTCCGTGCGGCTGGTCACTCGAGTTTTCCCTTTAAAGAGTCCGTGCTCAGAGAGCTTCATCCCTTTGCGCTTGGCTCGTTCTCGCAAAAGGATGTTGTGCTCACGTGATCCAGTGAAATGCACAAGGGCGGCGCCATACTCGTCGGGTTTCAAGATGAGCAGATCGCCTTGGAGGCCGTTCACGTAGCGCACCATCAATTTGTTTGGACCTTCCTCTAGCACTTCATCGATTTTGCGCAGGGCTTTGAACACTCGCACAAGTTCTGTTGGTTTTGAGGTTGTTGCAAGTAGGTCGATGTCACCGATTGTTTCCTTACAACGACGAAGCGAACCAGCGATGTCGATGTGGGTGATACCAGAAGTTGTCTTGAGTTTGTCGATAAGACCACGCGCATATGGGAGGACATCATGGATAATGCGTCGTCCCTCGTCGTCCTTGAGGTAGGCAATCCCGCGCAGGATTTTGTCCTGACTTTTTTTGCCCATGCCGGGGATCGAGGCAATCTTGTTTTGTTTGGCTGCTCGTTCGACATCCGCAATCGTCTTGGTCTTGAGCGCACGATACAGTTTGAAAACCGTTTTGGGACCGACATCTTGAATACGTGAGATGCCGAGCATGTCGAAGGGGTACTTCTTTTTGAGTTTGTCGTAGACGTCGAGTTTACCGGTCGCGAGGAGTTCTTCGATCTTGGCTGAGAGGTCTCTACCGACGCCTGGAATGTCGTCGATGCACTTCACCCCACACTGCTTGTAGAGGTCGGCAAGCTCACCACGGATGCCAGCGATTCCTTCCGCAGCGACCTCGTAGGCTTGTGGCTTAAAGGCAACATCTTGTGCTCGAAGATAGAGCGCGATTTCGCGAAAAATGTTGATGACGTCACGATTCGTTACTTTTTTTCGTGGCATAGCATCTTTAGTATAGCAGTCGCGTGGTCTTGCCACGAGCGGGATCGGGTGCTAAACTTTTGTTCGAAATTCAACTGCGGGTATAGCTCAGTGGTAGAGCGTCTCCTTGCCAAGGAGAAGGTCGCGGGTTCGAACCCCGTTGCCCGCTCCAACAAAAAGATCTGACATGTTCAGGTCTTTTTGTTTGTGTTGAGCGGTGAAACGAGTCTCGAATACATGACCTTCTAACCTGCTTGGAGCTGTCGAACTTTTTCAGTGCCCACAGAGTGCCCAAACATTGCATTTGGAGTGTCCAAAACGGCAACAGCATCGTGCAATGTATGAGGGGCAAGGTGAGCGTATCGTTCGGTCATGACAATGCTTGAGTGACCAAGGAGTTGCTGGACGTGACGCATAGGAACATTCTTCATCACGAGTTGTGAGGCAAACGTGTGGCGCAAGCCGTGCCAACCGATCTTCTCGATTCCTGTTCGACTACACAGGCGCCACAAGCCGCCCTCTGCCTGCTTGGGAGTTACTGGCTTCCCGTCTTCTTGATGGAACACGAGACCTCTGGGTTCTCTCATCTGGAACAGGAGATCATCCAGGGAAGGGCTCATGGGGATCGACCGACTCTTGTGACTCTTGGGAGATGTCACCTCGCCACGGACAATCGCACGCCGGACATGGACGAGGTGTTCTGCGAAGTCCACGTCCTCCCATTGAAGGCCTAATAATTCTCCCAAGCGCATACCAGTGAAGAGTCCCACAACAACCATGCTGCGCCAGTAGAGCTCTGTGAAGTCACCACAGAGCTTGTGGCATTCATCCTGTGACAGGAAACGAATCTTGGAAGGAGGGACTCTGAGACATTTGATAACAGGGATGGTCTCAAGCTCTCCCCATTCAATCGCACTGTGCATGAGCTTCTTGAGAACCGTGAGTTGATTGTTGATCGTCTTTGGATGTGCACCTGTAGCCTGGTGCGAGCGTTTGTACTGTTCAATGCTGTGCGAGGTGATTTCGTCGAGGCTCATCGCTCCAAAGAAAGGAATCAGATGAAGACGCAGAATTGTCTCCTTGCTTTGTTGCTCTGAACACTTGTTGTTGGTCACGACGTACGTCTTGAACCATTCTTTGGAGAACTCCTTGAAGGTTCGTTTGGTCACCGCGGCTAGTTCGTCGATGGATTCTCCCGAGAGAAGCTTCTGTCTCAGGAGACGCTCAAACGCCTCTGCTCCACGTCTGGAGTTTTCAGGGCTCTTGCGACGATACCGTTCACGCATGAAACGAAAGTCGGCATACCAAGCATCTCTAATTTTTCGTACCGCCATACTCATGCTCATTTATGGCTTCGATGCGACAACTTTGGAGGTACTCGCAGATATCCGCTTGGTCGAACCGCAAACCGCTACGGGTCTTGTAAAACCGCACCAAACGTCTATCCACGAGCCTATAAACCGCACTCTGCGAGATCCCCAGCCATTCCATGACATCGGATACCCGCAAAAGCGGTTGAGGCCTCTGTTGTCCATGCGAAGCCGCCATATTTAGTTGTGAATGAGCATCTGTCCGAGAACGGTCTTTCAACCGCATGGGCAATGCTCATTCTACGTGTTGTTGCTGTTTGAATCTACCGTTTAGGAATGAAGTTTCTAAAACAAGGTGAAGTTTCGGTTATGTTCAAAAATTTGTTTTCCCCATCATAGGAATTCCTAAAAAGGAAGATTTTTTATGTGCTCCACAATTTCATTCTGTTCTTTTAACTTTCTTTCTCTTTCGTTCCCTTCAACTTCACTAGCTTCAGTTAAGTTCGATTGAGACTGTAGAGACGCTGGGTTCCCAGGTTCTTTCCAAGAAGGAGGGGGTGGAAAATCGCTTGGTTTAGCAGAGCGAGTATCGAGCCTTTGATATTTGTTCCAGTTTGGATGTGAGATGTATTCACCATTTTCATTTGAGTAAAACTCGATCAAGCCAACTTCTGCGATCCGATCTCTCATCCTCGCAATCTTCACATGCCCGATCTTGTCGTCATAGAAGAGTTGACGGCGCAGATACTTAGCATCACCTCGTAATCGTCCCTCATAATCACCTAGAGTGATCATTCCGATATACAGCAAGCGTTCTAAGGGCTTCAGTTGGTTCAATTGATCGGAGACCCAAATCTTGGTATGGATCATCCGCTTGTTTGGCATGGACATATTCGACTGAGGTGATTGTCGTTGGAGTGACTACTTTAATTCAACAATGGATGCAATCGTCTCAGCACACATCATACAAACCTGACTTCAACCTCTTTATTGCCGAGATGAAACTTCTCGCTCCGACTTGAGGATCGTTTTCTAAGCGAAACCGTTTGACGATTTCTGATAGATCCCCTGAACTTGTAAGAATGAAAAAACATCGGCGGCTGCCTTCACGTCTAGAAATATCAACAAGCCTTACGCCGTGTGCGATGGCGAAGGCTGCGAGGTAAAAGTCTGATATCTCAATCCTTTCATTCTGCATAATCAAAAATCTATGCCCATTAAGCATAGATCTGTTCGTCAGTCCGATACGATCGGATTGAGTCCGATTTATGTGGAGAAGTACATTGAGCTCAATTCCCAAGCCTTTTGCTTCGAGTGGAACTTGAACAACTCCCCTCGCTCAAACTTCGAAGTGTCCTCAATGGCATAAAAGGCTCTTCTAACCTGCGCTGGATTCCAGTTGAAACGTCGTATAACCTCGTCCAAAGAAATTACCTTCTGTGATCGTTTTGACCAGATATATTCCATGAGCTGCCTAGGGTGCTTACCTATCGTGAGTGTCGCTCTGTTTGTACCATCAATATCAATGACACCATTTCCCTCATCCCAAAAAATTCCTGTTTCAGACTGTCTGGGTTTGTATGAATCATCATTCTTCGCTCGACCGTACTCCTCGTCAATCTGCAAAGAGTAGTGCATCAACTTTGCGTTGTTTGGAATCGAAAACTCATATTGCCCACTCTTCTTGATTGGTCGTCTCTCAAAAACGATAAGACCATCCGCATCAAGTCGTTCCATAGCGCGTCTCTGGCGGTCTTTATCGAACCCTGACATTTTGATCGAGGTCTTCAAAGGTAGTTTGAAGTCATGCGTGTATGACTTCATGCGTGAGAGCACGGAATGCATCTCAATCACATCCTGCCTCTCATGCGGTATTTTCATTCTCATACCATCCCCAATTAACCTATACACATTGTTCAACAATCCATTGGTAGCCAACGAGCCTCTGTAATGCGTCAGAATCGTTGATGAGCTCTTGGATGGTACGTTCTATCACCTCGTTT
>SCSL01000038.1 GCA_004298405.1 Patescibacteria group bacterium
TGTCCTTGAGTTGCCCAACCGTATCGTGAGCAACCATGGACAGGGGTCTGCCTATGTTTTTCATGAGAATAGTATCTCATGGAATACAGTTTTAGTATAGATTAGTGAGGGATGGTATAATTCTGTTGTTGGCGACTGGAGACTAAACGTCGTATCCGTCGTCAGTTCACTTTCCCGATACGGCGACCCGTCTGGATTTAACATACGCACAGTGATGAGGAGATTTAAGCCTGTTAACACTCCCTCGTCATTCCGGACAGCATCAACACGCCAGATTTCGACAGACATATCCGCATCGGTCATCCAATCATCCGTTAAGTCCGTATGCCTTTGTAACCTGTTGATGAGTTGATCCCCTCCCACGAACGTCACGGTATCTTGCGCGAGACCGAATGTCACGGGCGTACCGCTTGAGTCAATAAGAACCATCGAACTGTCATTTGACCCAAGAGAAGAATTCGTGATGTCTATTGCTTGCGCTTGTCCCAATTCCTGTTGAAACTCTGACAATATTATTGCAACCCGCTCTTCCATCCGAATACGAAGACCGATAGATTCTGATTTTTCTAAGTACCCCAATGTCACGAAGGTAAATGAAGGGACTAATATGGCAAGTAGCCCAATGTAGAGAACCGTTTCAATTAAGCTGAATCCCTTTGCCATCATACATTTCGAAAAATCTTTTTTCAGGGGGCTCTTTAGTCAGAAGGAACAAACGGGCCAAATGTAACAGCCGATCCATCTGTACATTCGTACGTCACAGTAATCGTCGTCCCTTCCATGTTCTGATCAAATTGGGTCTTGTGCATTTCCACCGTTTCTCCATCTGGAATATCTCCATTCTCACCATCCAACACCACTCCACTTCCTTGTGTGCCAAGCGGCGTCCCAGGACCTGTGGACGACCAAAATTTTTGCGAGTCAAAAAATACTTGTTGGATCACGGCGGTGTTGTTCCATGTGATCGTGATGGTGTCAATCTCTTTTGTTTCACCTGTATTGTTCGTAATATAGACTTCTCTGAGCTGTTTTCCACCAAACCACTCTGAGCCTAACACGTCCCAATCAAGCTGGGAGCAATCCGAGGCGAAACAAGAGTCGTCTGGATTGGACCAGTTTGTTCGGAGGGTTCGAAGGGTGATCGTATGGGGATTCCCGCGAAGCCCTGTCCAGGTCACTTCGCTTTCAAGATAGACACTGTCCGTATCTGTGTCCCCACCGGAAGGCACAAGCTGGCACTCCGTATCCCTTTGTGCCTCCTGCACCCGCACGATACGAGTCATCCCATCACCAATATCATCCGGACCGGCTACTCCTAACACCCATTGGTCTGCTGAAAAACTCAGTGAGCCAACTTCTGTAAGAAACAGATCTTCAAACGACATGGTCTCAAGCGCACGGATTCCTTGCTCAGCCTTCCACAAGGCTTTCTGTCTGAGAGTCGATTCACTACTTGTCTGGGAAGCCGTTAAAAGAAGACCGAATGCCCCAAAAAAAAGGAGGCCTGCAAACGCCATCGCCAGGAGAGCTTCTAAGAGGGTATACCCGTGCATCGTATCCGTCATAATTCGCGAGTGATTATTCCCTGATTCGTTACCATAACAATACGTCCTACACCCACAACTTCGATTTCGACAGATCCGAACATAGTTGTCTCACCAGAGTATCGTTGGAATACGATCTCATGATCGTTACCGGTAGAAATATCTTCCCCGGAAAAATCCACAGAAACAAAATCAATCTTGTCAGAAAAGGGGAATACGTGATCAAAGGCGCTATCCCTCAACGCGTAACTTGATCCTTTGAACACGGTGATCGAACTCAACACTCTTGTTGTCTCATCATAGGGGAGAAAGACCCCCCAATCGCTCCCCCCTACCCCATCACGCGCCCGACGGGATGCGGTGATAAGGATGCTTTCAAGATACGCGTCAGACGGACTGACTAACAGTCGCTTGGTAAGCTGAGAAGCTCCGACAGCCGTCAAGCCAACTAAAACACTAATAATCGTGAGGCTTACAAGTGTCTCTATGATGGTGAATCCCCTAGAATTTTTAGAAAGAACCGATAACCTCATAAATAGGCGTCATCACGGCAAGCGCTAATCCACCCACCAAAACTCCAATAAAAATCAGGAGGAAAGGTTCAAGCAGTTCAGACAGATTCTTTGTCACATCTGAAACTTCTTGCTCATAAAAATTCGCCAAATACAGGAGCATATCTCCCAACGATCCCGCTTGTTCTCCTACATAAATGACATGTGTTGCCATCACGGGAATCAACCGCGGGTGTCTTTCCAAGACAGAAGAAAGTTCATTTCCAAGTTTGATGGCCTCCTTTAATTCATCAAAAATCCTTTTATAATGCACGTTATCAAGCGTGTTTTTTGTAATATCTACCGCTTCATCAATCGTGATTCCACTTTGAACCATCGTTCCAAGAGAACGTGTGAACCGTGCGAGGTTCACCTTCTTTGCAATCCCCCCAATAATAGGGATAATCAGAAGCGCGCCATGCAAAATGGAATCAAAAAACGAAAGACGCCTGATGATCAATACGCCAAATCCCATCGCGAAAAGAAGAACCAGCGTGAGGACTCCATGCTCAGAAATAAATGTTGCCACGGCGATCAATACGCGCGTTGCCAATGGAAGCTCTACGTCTAAGGACTTGAACATCTCAATGACGTTTGGGAGGACAAAGATAAAAATTCCTCCAGCAATAAATCCCGCCGCCAAGACGATGATGGCGGGATACATCAACGCGCCTCGAATTTTTGAGTTAAGTTCGTACTCTTTCTCCAATTGTCCGACAACATGCAGTAAATTTCCTTGTAGGTTTCCCGATGCCTCTCCTGCCGCGACAAGATGAATGAATAATGGGCTAAACACATGAGGGAAGGCCGCAAGACCCGAAGCTAACGTGTCCCCGTGTTTCACAGTTTGGGAAATGTGTTCCAAAATTCTTCCAAGCGACCCTTTTGTCTGTCTCCGCAAGACATCAATAGACTCATCAATCGCCAATCCTGCTCCCAATGAACTACCCCGCAGCAAGCTGGCGGGGTATCAGTCAGATCAGTCGGAGTTGTTGCTGATGGAGACGTCTGTACTCGTCCTGACGTCCTTGGTTGCGGACATACGTTGCAATGGTTTG
>SCSL01000039.1 GCA_004298405.1 Patescibacteria group bacterium
ACCGCTAAGAGTACGAACGTCTCTATCAAGAATATCCCCAATGTCTGCGAGCTTCATGCTTTTATCCCGCATGAGAATGGCTTGAGCTTTAAGTCGTATAAGCACAAGAGGCGACCGTTTATTGTACCCCCTTAAAAGATCCTTTTCTTCCTCTGTGAGTTCGACTCGAACCATGGAATGAGTGTAACAGAAATCGGAAGTTTTGTTTTGAGAGGGCTATACTTGACCGAGCAAGTAGAGGCCATGCGCTTTCTCACAAGCAACACAAGCATTTTCAAGGAACACGATTTCGAGGTCTGCGAAAGAACACCTTCCACATCACGCTCGTGTGTGCCGCCTACAACCTTAAACGGTTGGTTTCCGTTCTCTCATTGGCGTAAATACAGCCTTTGCACAGGACAAATGACAAACACACAACTGAAATGATACACACAACGTCGCTCATGCGACGTTGAAAGAGTGCGCGATCCGTTTCATCTGTTCCCTACAGGACAGACGAAACGGAATACGAACTTTTTCAGAAGTCTCTAATCTAATTTTTAACCGGACACTACTGAATAATGTTATACACAGCAGTCTACCAGAATTTGCTACACTGGAAACGTATGAAATGGTCTTGGCGAATTGGGATGGCCATCCTCTTTTTGTTTCCGTTACCCATGCACGCGCAAGAGGTGGGTTTTTTGAAAGTGACTGTAACGGGAGTTGAACGTTCACGTGTGTGTCCAACCGGGAGTATGTGTCAGTCCTTGTTTGTCATTTCGGGGAGGAATTTTTTGAACAGTAATGGGGAACCTGGGGTGAAGGTGGGAGATGAGTGGGCACAGGTGATCCGCGCAACGAATTCGCTTCTGGTTGCGGTCGCGTCTGAGGAAGTATATGATAAAACGCCTGTCGTCACAGTCGACACGACGTTCACAAGACCTGTTTTGATTTCCGATGACTGGACGCTTGTCCAGATGTTTGAACAATCATTGGATGTCGCGTTTGCGTCCATTGAAGTTTCTGATGACGGGACGCGATATGTCACGGCAGGTTCTAAGTATGGATCACCGGAGCGGGTGTATTATCGAGATACCTATTGGTCCAGCGGCCTCATTCTCATGATTGAGCCTTACATCATTCGTGATCAGATTCTTCTGTTAGCAAGAGGCATTGAGGAAAATGGAAGCGTGCCAAGTGCGATTCCCGTGGATCCCAACGGAACAAAGATTCCACTTTGGGTCGATCATGTCGACTCAGGACCCTATTTTGTCATGTTGGTTCGTGATTATGTGGCATGGACAGGGGATACCTCCATTTTGAACGAACGTGTGAATGGACGAACGGTGTTTACGGCGATGGAGGATGTCGTTTCATGGCTCTCGACAAAAGATACGAATGGAAATATCCTTCCCGAGAAAAAATCTGGTTCCCTGCAAGATTGGCTTGATGGCATTCCCCGTGGGGGAGAGGTTTTTTCAAATGAAGTTTTGTACTATCAGGCTCTGCGCAATCTCGTCGAACTTTCACAACGCGTGGGGCAGGCGGCGCACGCTCGTGCGTTTCATCGAGAATCGATGTTGGTTCGTTTTCAACTCAACCGATTGTTTTGGAATGATGAAGGCGGATATTACTATGAGCGGTGTGAGAACGGGGTATGCGAAGATCGTGTGACGAGTGAATCTGCGTTGGCGATTTTGTATGATCTGCCAAGTGTCGACCAACGAGAACGTCTGTTTGAGAGCCTCAGGTCACTTGAGAGTGCCACAAATCCAGACATCGCCCATGGCGATTGGGGTGTCCTCAATGCCTGGCCATTGTACGATGGATTTACTCCGTACGATTATCAGAACGGGGCAGACTGGCCGTTTTTGGATGGCATCAATGCCGGTGCGCGACTGAAGTATGGAAATGATGATTGGTACTATCCGCTGACTCGATGGTGGACATTTAACGAGGAACAAGGATCAGGACGTGTCCTGCCTGAGCATGTCTCTCCAGTCGATTTGGACGGCGGTGACCAGCAAGCGTGGTCAGTAAATCCCATCGTCAGTTTTATCCGTTATGGCATCGGCCTGAATCCGGATTTGGATGGATATTACACGATCAAGCGTTCTCCACAGGGAGATGTCCGGTTGGAAGATATCATCCTGAGAGGCCAACGGATTTCTGTTGAAGCACGGGGGGTATAAAAAAACCGGAGTCATATGACTCACGGTTATTTTTTTGCTAGGCGTTTGGCCTTGGCTTTGCGACTTCCAGCAAGTTGGACTTTACGTCCCGCCTTCCAGGCCGTCATGACTTGTTTTCGTTTTCCAGGCATAGATTCAAATAAACGTTCGAGGATGATTCTATCGTGGTTCCACGATTGCGTCAATTCTTGTAGAATGAAATTTGTATGGATAGCACATTGTTTCTTGGGCTCATTCATCCTGGACAGATGCTTTTCGGCCTCACCGTGCTCTTGTTTGGTTCGGCGTTCACGTTGAGTCTCCTTATTGGATTCCACACACATGTCATCAGACCGCTTATTGGTGTCCTCTTTGTTATTTTGTTTCTCATGCTTGGGACGGTGGCCATTGAATTTAGTTCCGCCGCCACGCCTTCCTACACATTCGGAAATTTTGCTTCCTTATCCGAGGCGCTGTCGACGCATCGATGGCTGTTATTTCAGCTTCCAATTATTCTCACGATGACCGCCTTGTTTGTGTTATTTGTGTATCGCGAAAAAATTGCTGATGCGCATGCTCGGGTATACCGTGCCGTTGTCCTCCTTTCCATCGCGATCAGTTTCGCCAGTCTCGTTGCCATCATTTTTGAATCCATGCTGTAACTATGTTTGGTCTGTTCAGACAGCGTATTCACGAGTCCTTTGCCCTGGCGGCCATCCTTGCTGGTTCAGTTGCCCTTCATGTGGCGTGGATCGATAATCTTCTTATTTCCAAGTCAGACACGATTGCCCAGTGGGTGACGCTCAATCCCACCATTGGACCGATTTCTGGATTGTACGTAGACGTGCTAGGTGCCTACTTCACGACGTTATTGATTACTGCCGCTCTTTGGCGTGGTCGTGACGTCTCGCATTGGCGCGATCGAGTTTTTTGGTCTTTTGTTATCTCCATTGTGTTTTTTCTGCTGATGACCCTTCCGTTTGTCTACGGTTTTGCCGTGAACTGACATTTTGGGTAGACTGGTCTCCATAACAGTTTATTTTTTGTTATGGAAATATCTGTACGTAAGGGAGAACTCGCCTCCGCGCCTTGCGATCTTCTTGTTGTGAATGCATTTTTTGGAATGAAGGATCTTCAGGGAGCAACCGAGGGAATCAATCAAGCCTTGGATGGGGATCTTGCAAGGTTTATGAAAGAGGACCATTTCAAGGCGAAGCTTGGAGCCACATTTTTGATGCGCACAAACGGAAAAATTCCAGCCAAGCGTGTCTTAGTGGTTGGGCTTGGAAAAAAAGAGGACGTTGATTTGGAGTGTGTGAGGCAGGCAGCCGCCTCCTCATTGAATGTAGCTAAGGAACTTGGTGTTCATTCCGTTGTTTCTGTCCTTCATGGCGCAGGAGCCGGTGAACGAAAAGCGGCCGAGTGTGCGCAAGCGATGACCGAAGGCGCTCGACTTGCGCATTACAGCTTTGACACGTATCGCTCTTCAAAAAAAGAAAAGAATGAGGTTGTGCGTTTTGAGATTGTTTCACATCAAGGACAGGATGTGCGACAGGCGATCAAGGGAGTCGAATTGGGTGAGTTGATGGCTCGCGCAACAACCTATGCACGTGATCTTGTAAATACGCCGGCGCAGGATATGTATCCAGAAAAGCTTGTTCAAGCCGCTCAGCAGATCGTGAAAGGGAAGGGAACGCTTCGTGTGCGTGTCTTTGATCGCTCTGCGCTCGCACGGATGGGAGCGGGCGGGATGTTGGGCGTTGCCAAGGGATCAGATCACCCCCCGTACCTTGTGCACATGGTTTATAAGCCAAAAAAAGCAACAAAGAAGCGTGTAGCGCTTGTTGGAAAAGCGGTGACGTTTGACTCAGGTGGGCTTTCACTCAAACCTGCCGACAGCATGATGACCATGAAATGTGACATGGCCGGGGCCGCCGCCGTCTTGGGTGCGTTTTCGATGATCGCGCAGATGGCTCCCGCGTGCGAAGTGCATGGAATTTTTGGCGCGGTCGAGAACATGCCCAGCGGCAAAGCAATCCGTCCAGGAGATGTCCTCACGGCCATGAATAAAAAAACGATCGAAGTGCTCAATACAGATGCCGAGGGGAGACTCACGCTTGCCGATACACTGACGTATGCGTGCAAGCAGAAACCACAGGCGATCATCGATCTGGCAACACTTACGGGTGCATGTATGGTCGCCCTAGGCGAGGAGATTACGGGAATCATGTCCAACAACGATGATCTCGCAGAAAAACTTTCAGAGGCTTCAAAAACAGCGGGAGAAAAAATGTGGCGCCTCCCGCTGGAAAAAAATTATCGTAAACTTCTCAAAAGCGAGGTGGCGGATATGCAAAATATTGGATCACGTTGGGGGGGCGCGTTAACGGCGGGATTATTCCTTGAAGAGTTTGTTGATAAAACACCTTGGGCGCACCTGGATATTGCTGGTCCTTCCTTTGCCGAGCGAGAGATTGATCCGTACACGCGAAAAGGCGCAACCGGCCACGGCGTGAGAACATTGTTAAGTTATCTTCGAACGTTATAAATCGTTTTATGTCCGTGACTGTCTACTCCACTCCCACGTGTCCATTTTGCAAACAGACAAAGGTCTATCTTAACGAGCACGACATTGAGTTCATCGATATCGATGTGATGGCCAATAAAGAGAAAGCCAAGGAGATGATCCACAAGTCTGGACAAATGGGCGTACCCGTGATCGACGTTGACGGCGAGATGGTGATCGGATTTGATCAGAAGAAACTCGCGGAGCTTCTCAAAATTAAATAGCACTCTTCTTAGGGGCTTCAGCCCCGTCACGTCGTTCGAGAACGACGTGACCCGTTCGGACGCCGCTAAAGCGGCTGGGAAGATGGCCTCGGCTTATGCTTTTCCGAGTGTTTTCCCTCCTTCTGTCCAATCGACGGGGCAGAGTTCACCGGTCTGGAGAGCCTTGAGGACGCGCAGAGTTTCATCGACACTGCGACCGACACCCAGATCGTGATAAAGCGCATACCGCAAGACCCCTTCTGGATCAATGATAAATGTTCCGCGAAGCGCGATCCCTTGCTCGGGGAGGAGCACGCCGTAGTCCCAGCTCATGTCGCGTGTGATATCTGAGAATAGTGGGAAGGAGAGATCGCCTAGTTCCTTGAGCCACGCTTTATGTGAGTGCACAGAGTCTGTTGAGCCACCCAGCACATCGGCATTGAGCGCTTTGAATTCGTCATAACGTTTTGAGAAACCCGTAATTTCCGTTGGGCAGACAAACGTGAAATCGAGCGGATAGAAAAAGACCACGAGCCATTTGCCTTTGTAGTCCTCAAGCTTTGCGCGAGAAAAATCACCTCCGTTGACGACGGTCTCCACATCGAAGTTTGGAGCGGGTTTGCTGACCTGTGCCATTTGAGGTGCATGAAGGTTTTCAGTGAATTCGTCCATAGGAGAAGAGGTTAAGAGAAGTAAATGATCCGTTGGTATGGTAACGTATTACACGGGTCAGTCAATGAGATCTCTCCAAAAGTCGCGATCTTTGCTTTCACAGGGCCCCGCGACCACCTCGATGTAGGATTTACCTACATCTCGGCGGCTCGCTTCCCCGTTCAAGCAAATCTCATCGAATTTTGGAGAGATCTCTCAATCCAATCATGGCTATGTCTAGAAACACGTGGATTTTTCTCTTCATCTTTTTTCTCGTTTCGGGAGGGATTTTTTGGT
>SCSL01000040.1 GCA_004298405.1 Patescibacteria group bacterium
GTCCTTGAGTTGCCCAACCGTATCGTGAGCAACCATGGACAGGGGTCTGCCTATGTTTTTCATGAGAATAGTATCTCATGGAATACAGTTTTAGTATAGATTAGTGAGGGATGGTATTATTTCCTCAGTCGATGATCCCGCCTCCGAGGATTTTATCCCCGTCGTAAAAGACAATGGACTGACCAGGAGTGATGGCACGTTGGGGGGAATTGAATAGGACTGATACGACAGATTGATCCGATATCGTGATCGTGCAATTCTGAAATTCTTGGCGATAGCGGATACGAGCTGTACAGGTGTGCGGAAAAGGAGGTTTCTCAAACCAGTTGAGTTGTGTAGCCGTGAGCTCTGAGCGATAAAGAGCAGGATGGAAATTGCTCGCGACAACGAGCTCGTTTGTCTCAAGCCGTTTTTCAACGATGTAGTAGGGCGTTCCGCCACCGATCCCAAGCCCCTCGCGCTGACCGATCGTATAAAATGCAAGACCTTCGTGTGTTCCAATCAATGTCCCGTCTACCGTTACCACGTTGCCTGGATTTTTTGGAATGCGTTCTTGGAGAAAACTTCTCATGTCCACTTCTCCGACAAAACAGATTCCCGTTGAATCTTTTTTGTCGGCGACGTCTAATCCGAATACTCTTGCTTTCTCTCGCACCTGCGGTTTCTTCATTTCACCGATGGGAAACAGAACACGAGAAACCACATCTGGTTTCATCGCCCAAAGAAAGTAGCTTTGATCCTTGTTTGGATCCAGGCCTGTGTACAGCTTTCCGTCAATCGACCGCGCATAATGACCCGTCGCAACAAATGCACAGTCAAGTCGGTCGGCCTCACGCACAAAGCGGTCGAACTTGATGTGCTTATTGCACAGAACATCCGGATTAGGGGTACGTCCTGCTTCAAATTCGCGGAACATGTCATCAATCACGGCCTCGCGGTATTCCTTTTCAAAATCAAGTGTCACGAACGCGATCCCAAGTTTGGCAGCCACACGCATCGCGTCGCGCTGATCTCGTCGCCAATCACAACTCGACCAATTCTTCATGAAAGCCCCCACGACTTCGTATCCCTGTTCAAGTAAAATCCCCGCGGACACACTTGAGTCCACGCCGCCTGACATGCCAACTAAAACTTTGGACTTGTTCATGGGCGCGAAGACTACACGAGTCCAGCAAATTTGCCAACATCCTCACGATGCACAAAAAAATCCGTAAACTGGAGTTTCTCATTATATTTTTGCAGGAGATCCGAGTACTGGAAAACGGGCACCAACTCATACCCACTGATTTTTTTCTTTTTCACAAAAATCTTCTGCGTCTTCTCCGGTGCTTCGCCTAAAAAGGTCAGCTCTTTTTTTATCGAGTGCGTAAACCATTTGATTCCTGCCTTGTCGCACATCGATGTAAGTTCCGCGAGTGTTTGCCGATCCTCTTCTTTGACAACGTCATGCAATCTCAAAATGCGTTTCGCCGCCAAGCGACGCATGAGGTGAGTAGACCAGTACTGTCTCTCATCGCGCGCCGCCTCAAAGAGCTGTTCAATCACGGCCCCATCATGAAGCGCGGCATAGGCATGAGGTTGCGTTGGAATCTGTAAATTGATTTCCCCTTGAATAATCGCCTGCTCGAGATAATGCGTAAACCCCATTTTTGTCTTGTGACAATACACTTGATCGATCATGTGGTAGCGGGCGAGTAAAACGTCCTCAAACGCGCGAACGCCGTTTTCAGATATCGTGAAGACGAGACTCCCCTCGTGCTCTTCCACGCCCATACTCGAGATGAGCCAGTCGATATCATATTGTCCGTACGCCACTCCGCAAAAATAACTATCACGCAAAAGATAATCCATGCGGTCACAGTCGACCTCGCCGGAGATGAGACCCTTGAGCACTTTTTGTAAACCTGGGACCCGAGACTCCAGTGCGATCAACCAAGCTGACGCGCGTACGTCTGCATGAACAAGCGAACAAATATCTTGAGCCATCTCTGACTCAAGGACTCCATCGCGCACAAGCGTTTGGATCAAGAGAACACTGTAATCCTCATGAACGGCTTGTCGATCAGCAGGTTCACCCTTCCATGCAGACCAATCAATGGGGAGCTCTCGAAGATTTGGAAACACCACCTCGGAGGCGTGTGAAAACGGACCGTGCCCAATATCATGAAGGAGTCCCGCCAGTCTAACGCGATTTCGAAGTTCTTCTATTTCCAGCTCGCTGAGTCGGGAACAGACATCCGATGCACTCTGGATCACACGACCAAAAAGCCGACCCGCCACATGCATGGCTCCAAGCGCATGACTGAACCGATCGTGTACAGCCCCGGGATAGACATAGGCCTGAATAAATCCAAGCTGGGAAATAAACCTCAGTCGTTGAAAAAACGGGTGATCAATAATCCCCCGCTCAAATTCATTGAACGCAATACGTTTGTGGATTGGATCCCGGAGCTCGTAGTTGGACATAAGGATGGTGAGAAGCGATGTAGTGTGGGCTCAAGGATAAGGCTCAGGAGACCTTCCGAGCGGAGGAGAGACCGAAGGAGCGAAGCGAAAAATAGCCGAACCAGTCGCGTAAGTCGAGACCTCTCTCGTTGAAGAACCCAATCTTAACTTGGTTGCCTAACGAACCGACGTCGTTGGATCGAGATGGCTTCGTTGATCTGAGACACTGTGTGGTGATATCCAAGTTCTGAATCATCTTCCACGAGCGTTGTTGGAATTCCACGAATCGACGTTGGGGTGACATGAAGCACGACTCTTTTTATTTAACGTCTTGCTCGGTTTTCGTCATCTCACACAGTGCCTCCACGTCTTTTTCCAATTTCTGGAAAGAATAGTCCACCATTCCCTTTTCCACTTGCTCTGGCGTAAAGACCTTATGGAGATCTGGTTCTGACAAAAAGGAACCAACGGGGCTTTCACCTTCCTCAAGCGTTCCCGCAAAGGAATAATCAGAACCATCAACCGTGAACCGCGTCTTTTTTCCCACAGCAAGTTCTGGTGATACTTTTGTCCGAATCTTCTGTTCCCCTTTTCGAATATTGATTCTTCCCCCATCTTCAAGCGACACTTCGATCGTCGTGTACAGCTCCGCGGGCCTTGCATCCTCAGTTTCTGCGGCCGGTTCTGCGTCTGCTTCAGCTGGAGGCATTTCTACATGGAGTGGACGTGGGACGCGAGGTGACAAGTAGCCGATCTTTTTTGGTGTTATTGGTTTGGCTCCTTTCAAGTCTGGTGCACCGTCAAGCAAATGGAAGTAGTCGAAGATCGCCCTCACTTTGGCTCGATCTGCTTGATCCACCTGCTTGAGATAGATGTCGATCTTTAATTTGATCCATTCGGAAAACGACTCAACCTGAAATGCCTGGTTCTGTTTTTGCAAGCGATCCTTAAATCCCTGCATCCAACTCTTAATCTCACCAAGCGTGATGGTAGAAGATGACAGTGTCAATAATTCGCCTGTACTCGCATCAAGGGTGATATTACCATCCGAGTCCTCTACAAAACGCACGGCATTTGTAGGAATACTCTCTGAAGATTGGTTTCCGTAAATAAAACTGTTCTGCAATGTCTTAACCGCATTGGCCAAACGCCAAAGCGTGCTGTGTCGTGGATCCGCTCCATCCTCGATCAATACATCCTTAGCCACAACCACACGACCATCCGGCAGCGTTACTTTTTCCGCGTCTGCGAGTTCATGTTTGACGTAGGCCGGCGTCAACTCTTTTTCTGCAATGGGGATATGCTTGTTCTCATCCAGAAGCGCCCCGAGCATAAACTCGTATAGCTCTGGACTCTGCGCCGACTGGTCAGGATAGTCTACGATAATTTCCGCAATTTCGCGACGCATGGCTGGATCAACAGCACGACGGTCTGGGTAACGTGTGCCGACCGGATTCGTCGTCCAAATAGCGGCTGCACCTGGGAGAACGGGATGGCCATAAAAATCGTCTCCTGGCCCCTTTTGGCGAGCTTTTTTAATGATTGTATACGCTTTTGATCCAAGACGACCTGCCTCGTCAAAACGAGCGACTCTTCCCTTGAGATGAGATGGTTTCTTCTCTCGTGAATTATTGAATCCAGTAAACGCTCTCATGAGTGGTCCATATTCTTGATAACTACCACCTGTCTCGCTATCAATAGCTGTGTCCATGATTAATTGCTTCTCACCCGTGGTCGAAACACAGTCCACTTCCGTGGGTGGACTATTTGTAAGCTCCAAAGCGGCCGCATCAGCTTGATCAGACTTCCCTGTTCCTGCTTCCCCAATCAGAACCGGCCAGCGGCCATTTTGCAGAGCCGCCACAGTATCCGTATGGATTTTTTGTCTGCTTGGGAGCCAAACGAATCCTTTTTTCAATTGATCACGATACTCAACAAGTGTCTCGAATTGAAAGGCCGCAGCAATATCTGTGTTTTCAGCTGTAGGATGAACCTTTTCAAGATTGAGCTGCTTCATGTTTTCCCGTTGGGTCTTAAGCATGAGCAATCGATTCGCCAGACGTTCTGCCTTGGACTTCGCCGCTGAAATGTTCGATTTTCCTTCGACCGTCCTTAAAAACAATGCCTGTTCTACCTTTTTGAATTCCTCTTCCAGACCTTCAATTTGTTCATTCAGGTGCTTCCATGTTTTTCCAAGATCAGACATGCGATATGATTTGGTATCTACTCGAGCCTCTGAATATGTCTTTAAGAAAAGGTCTTTTGTTTCTCTATCCTCAAACAACACCTTAATCTCGGTAATCAAATCCGCATTTACTCCAGCCTTCTTGTCGGTCACATAAGCCATGACCTTTTCATACAAAATATCGGCCTTTTCTCGGGGAGTCCGCGATCTTGACTCAGCATTTGGAGAAGATTGATACGTTGCTCGAATCTCTGCTTCTACTTCCGGATCACTTTCATGACCCGCGAGAATTTTGCTCTCGATATACCGTAAAATGGCCGATGCTTTCTTTTCGAGCTCAGGGTTAAATTCTCCACGCGATACTCTTTCAGGAGCCATAGGAATTAGGTTATTGAGTTTATAAGGCGAAAATTAGATGTATATGTTCTTTGTACGCACACTAAAAATATCAAACCCGCCTAAATTCAGCAATCGTGCTCTCAATCACTGCCTTGGCGCTTTCTTTCGCGCGAGCCGGAAAGAGACGGATCGCCTCGGCAACAAGATGTTTAGCAACGATCGCTGGCAGATCGTCGATGGTCTTTGCAATATCTCCACGACTGTATGGCGTATTATAAATCACAGGCACGGTACTTGCCGTCTCCGTGAGACCAATCCCCACAACAACGGCTCCAAGTTTCCCAAGCGCCTCAGCATATTCCTGCACTTTGGATGGACTGTCCGGTCCTCCATCTGAACACGCAACGACGAGTCGCAGACGTTTTTTCATCGAAACACCCTTTTTTTCTAATGCTTGCTCATCAAGAATTTGTCCATAAATATAGTTGAGCGCCTCCACATCCCCGTTACTATAACCTTGATCCGTAAGACTGTGCCATAGCCTCACTTTGTCCTGTGGTAAAAATTTTGGAGATAATGGCTTGTCGAGATCTATATCCTCTTCTCCTGAACCTCGAAAGGAAATCCCCTCTGTCCTGACGGATAATGATTCCTCACTGGGAATTCCCGCTCGCTCGAGCGCCCGTTGAAAGCGATGAAGGGAGGAAAAAATAAGATACTCCGCCCGTCGTTGCATCTTCCAAAGTTCCTCGCCCTCGACGGTAGAGCTCATTGAGCCGGATTTGTCGCCAATAATATAGAGATCAAACCCACCAATGGACGGCTCCACATCTTCCTCATCCTCAATTCGCTCGCGTGAAACCGGGTCGCTGTCTCCAGATGAGATGCCAATCTTGTGTCGAACAATTTCTTCTATCCCCTCACCGCCTTCCGCTTTCCGAACCGGACTGTCATATTCTTCCACAACAACTTTTCGCGACTCAACAATAGCATTAAACAACCGCGAGAGGACGTCGACGATACGCTTTCCATTGGGAAGACGCGTATCCTCGGCAACATCAATCTCTTTGACAATCTGACGTGCTTCCTTCAGTTCAATGCCGGTCACTCTAGAGAGCTCTCGTTCCTCCCGTGTATAGCTTAGTTGTTCTTTTTTCTCCGCCAGTTCCTTGCGCAGAGCCTCCAACTTCTCATCACTGATTCGCTTCGCCTCTTGTTTGCCATAATCGCCGGGGACTTTTTGTTGAGAACCCTTTGTTTGCTCTTCTTCAAGGTTTGGATCTCCCGCAGGAGTCGCATCGATCCGTTCCCATCGGAGCGTTGTTTCATCCCACACTTCACTCCAAGCATGTCCCGTACCGGAATGAATTTCTGAAGCACCCGTCGCATTCTTGCCCTTCACGCTATGACCGACGACTTGACGAGTGGCAATATTTAATTGCGCGCACAATGCGGCAAAATACGTGTTGGACACATCACAGTCAGCCATTTGATGTGTGTCGATGGATCCAAAATATCCGCGAGGATCAGAATCGTAAATCGCGTTAAGTGAGCTGTCGTTTGAATAGGTCAAGTGCTGCTGTGTATAAGCCGCAAGCGCCCATGCCTTGGCAAGCTTCGTTTTCTTGCTCGAACGGATCTTGGCAATGAACTGTTGCGTTTCTTCTGAAAACTGAACGGGCATGTTTGGCACCTTGACCTTGGCGCGATCAACCGGCCCGTGTATTTTTTGCGAAATCGGGGCAAAGACAACTTTCACCTCAACGATTCCAGTGCCCTGCACCATGATAACAACGTCTCCATTTTGATCCTGTTGTAAAACGTAAGGAAACGCACATTCGACTTTTGAAATTCCGTGCGTGTACGGACTCGGGACGCTCACCCATTGGTTGGCGTGCAACTCCGAGTGAACTGTAAAGTTGATTCTCCCCTTTTTTTTGTCCTCGTTTTCACTCAGGGGAACCATCTGGACGTCATGATACTCATAGGAGGGCTCGACCCAGGTATTGCGTCTTGCATCCCACACGGACAATGATTGTTCTCGAAAATATCCTCCATACGCTGGGAAGATCGTCCAAAAAGCGGGGGCACGCTCCCCTTCTTTCAGCCGATCCATTTCATCCATGCTTGGCTTGCTTTCGTTTCTGCGTGAAGGTGGATTCTTTGATTGCCCGTTCAACTTTTCCTGACGAGCTTTCCTCACATCGTCGGGCATCAGATTCCCCTCACGCTTATCCAATGCACGCCGGCCGGCGAGGTATCCTTCAAAACGCGTGTCGAGGCGGTTGAGTTTCACCTCCCATGATTCCGTTGTTGATGTGAGAACATCCAAATCGCCTGATTCGATTAAATCAGCAAGTTTTACTCTCGTTTCCTCGAACTTCGGTTCGTAGGCGTTCCCTCGCAACTCAGAAATAACCCCTCGATACAAGTCGGCTACGCGTGGAGAAAATGCCCTGCTTCTCAACTCGGCCTCATCAAGCAGTCGGCTCTTTTCCTCTTCTTTTTCGCTATCCGGAAATGGTGAACGATTAACCGAATCGATATCTTCAAACACTTGATAAAAACTTGGAAACCGATGTGCATACAACTTGGCACGCACATCAATAAAATCCTCGACCGTTTCAAGGGCGGCGGCCGCATCTTCAAAACTCTCGCCCAAAAGAGCGGCTTCATGAGACCGTTCAAGAACACTTGCTGTGTGGAGCGTCTCGCTGACTTTGGGCGCTTCAACAGGAGGAACAAACCCTTCCGGAGTTTCTCTCATAGATGTGAAATCCTCTGATTGTGCCTGGATGAATTGACGATACTAAGAAGAGTTTATCCACTTTATTCTGGTTGTGCAACAGAGTTATTCACTTTAGCCTGGTGGTTTATCCTACTGGAGGTAATCGAGGCATCATCGCAGTGCCGCAGTTGCAATCTCATTCCGTTGGTCCTTACACGTCTCTTGTTAGAATTAGGAAAATTTTCGAACGGAGGCGATACCGAGGTGTCTGAGCTGAACGCTGTCGTCCCAGTAGTAGATACTGAGACCGCCCATATCGAAGCCCCCGACGCTGATGTGGTCGCCGTCCAAGTCGACATCGCTAGTGCGGACGTCTATCGCCCCGAACAGACGCTCCCCCGTGGCGAGGAGTGTGTAGGATCATCGTGTAGATGACCTGTCTCGCTGAGGGAATCTCCTCAATCTCTGGGTCGATGAGCGATTGCTGATCGCTCCAATTCCTAGAGAAACTATCTTCAACAGCGCTTTTGTGGATGAGCCGCCAACAAGCATCTTGGGTGCGTTTGGCAAAGTCTTTACCCCTTACCTCGAGCATTGAATGTCTGTGAAACGCACCTATATACTTCTGTTCCAAGTCCAGGATCGATGTTCCGATGTCTGCGATAAGGACGTGTGTGTCGGCACACTCCCGGAGGGTTTCAAGAGAAAATGGGATGGTAGCAAGCGCTTCTTTTTGCTCGTGGGTTAGGATACCCAAATGTTCTTCAACCTGGGAGATCCCTAGGAAGTTCCTACCCATAATCTCAGGGGCAAGTGAGGTATTGACTCTTTCTTGAAGTGCTTGGGTCTTTTCTGAAAGTCCTCGTTTGAGTCCTTGAGCCTTCAAAATGTCCTCAGACTTCCCCAAGGAAATCGCCAAGTCATACGCAACACCAAACTCTTGCTTGAGGGAACGGATTTCCTCGAGCGAAGCCTGGGCACTTAGGCAGGTTGATGAGTCGGGCATAGGGAATTCTTACGTGCTCACAGTAGCAGAAGAATCACGACGCCGACAAACACACGGAAAATAGCTAGCTTACTGAAACTATATCGTTTTAGAAACTGGAGAAGGAATCGCACCGTGATAAACGCCGAGATCATGGCTACGGCGAATCCCGCCGTAAGAGGAAGAAAGGCGATGGTCTCATCACCACGAACCACACTCCCAAGCCCGAAGAAGCCAGCCGCGGCGATGGTCGGAATCGAAAGCAAAAACGAAAAGCGTGCGGCGGTCTCTCGAGAAAGTCCTGTGGCGAGTCCAGCCGTCATGGTGATTCCTGAACGTGAAGTTCCTGGAATGATCGCAATCATCTGAGCGAGTCCAATCAAAATGGCACGTTTGAGGCCAACGCCTTGTGGTCGATCTTTTGTTTCCTTCGTACGACGATCCACAAAGTAGAGAACGCTTCCCCACACGATAAATGACCACGCCACGATCTCTACGGAGCGAAACTCAATCCTAAAAACCACCTGAAAAAGGAAGCCAACTAAAAGCACCGGAATCGTCGCCAGAGCAATCCAGATTGCGAGCTGTCTCCACGCCATGGCTACCTCGTCCTTTGACGGAATGAGCAACGCAATGGTCATTGCCCTTACTTCGCTCCACAAAATCGTAACGATCGCGACTAATGTCGCGATATGCAAGAATGCATCGAACGCCAAACTCTGGACTTCCCATCCAAATACTTTCGGGACAAGAATCAAAAACCCTGAACTTGAAATCGGTAAAAACTCCGTAATCCCTTGAACCAGTCCAAGGATAATCGCTTGTGTGACGGTCATACATCAATCAAAGCGAATCGTCTGGCCTGTATGCAACGTGCCGGTCTGTTCCTGCGGAGGACGTGGTTGAGTCGGTTGTGACAATGGAGGTACGGGCGGTGCTGGGCTCTTTTTTTTCTTGCGCTTACGTTTCTTTTTCTCTTCTTCTTGATTCTCGGTTGATACCGGTCTTGGCGCAACAGATTTTTGACCTGTCTCTTCCCGACGCTTGGCTCGAATTTTTTCAAGACAACTCTCACAATAGAGTGGTCGAGATGGATCAAGTTTTACACCGGCAGAAAACGCCTTCCCACAATCGGAACAGGTGTAACTGAAAGACTCGGTTCGAGGAACACTCCTGCGTGGTGGCTCAGGAAGAGGTTTTTTTTCGACCGGCTCCGTGATTCGCGGTGGAACCGTTACTGGTTTCACAAGCGACCCAAGGCTAATCGATGGTTCATCTGGGAGCTTTTCATCCTTGTCCTCTCCCTGAGGTCTCGCGGGTCGTTCGATTCTTTCTGGAATCTTCACATCTCTTCCCCCCTTTTTTCCTTTCCGTTCCTCACGCACGATCGCAATGCAATCATCGCAATAGATCGGTCGAGAGCGATCAAGTTCGACTGGTAACACAACCTCTTTTTCGCACCGGGAACATCTGTATTCAAACCGCGGCTTCTTGCTTTCCTTTGCCGCTTTTTTCTTTTCCGCCGCTTCCTGCAGGAGCGTGTCCATATCCGCATCCTCCATTCCACTCCAAGTAAGAATCTTCGCCTCGATTTCTGCACGAGGCCTTGCGTATCGTTCACGAGAAATTTTAATCACCTTTTCTCCGGAGTGCGTTGTTTGAGAAATCGGAGGGAGCGTGATGGCCGAGAATGGTTGACTTGTAACACCATCAATAAGAAGCTTGATGTAAATATTGTATTTTGGAAGATTGATAATATCTTCAGGAGTAAATCGCGGCATGAACTCCGCCTCCATAAACATCGCATCAGGAGAACCCACGCGGAACGTAATAATCGTCCCCACGTTCCCAAAGACCGCGTCACGGACTTCTTCTGTCAGTTGCGCGATGTATTGGTGAGCCATCGTCAGACATAAACGATATTTCCGCGCTTCGGAAAGAATGCTTGCAAATGATTCGACCGCAAAATTTTGGAACTCATCTACATAGAGATAAAAATCTTTTCGTTCGTGTTCTGGCGTATCAACACGTTCCATGGCCGCGAGCTGCATTTTTGTGATGAGTAATCCTCCAAGAAGCCGTGAGTTGTCTTCTCCAATACGGCCTTTTGATAAATTGATGATGAAAATCTTTTCCGTATCCATGATCTCGCGGACATTAATCGAAGACTTCACTTGCGCAACAATATTGCGAATGACGACCGCAGACAGGAATTGACCGATCTTATTTTGAATCGGCGCCACCGCCTCCTGGGCGTATTTCTCATTGTAGGAAGCAAACTCAACCAACCAGAACTGCTTCACGACCGGATCCTTCACATTCCCAACGATCCGTTTGCGGAAATCCGCATCTGACAACAACCGGTTGATTCCCAGCAACGTCTGGCCGGGCGTATCCAAAAGGGCCAACAGCGTATTGTTCAAGATGTACTCCATGCGGCTGGACCACATATTCTCCCAAATCTTTTGGAAGACTCCCATCATTCCTGACACGACAAGATGCTTATGGGATTCACTCACGGCTTCCAAGATATTGAAGCCGACAGGAAAATCCATGTCCGCGGGATTGAAATAGACCACATCATTCAGACGCCAACTTGGAATAAAATCGATGAGCTTCTCGGCGGTATCCCCGTGGGGATCCACATAGCAACACCCGTGACCCGCGTAGATGTCCGATAAAATATAATTCTCAAGCAGAACGGTTTTTCCCATCCCTGTCTTTCCAATCACATACACATGCCGGCGACGGTCGTCGGTTTTGATCCCAAACTTCGTCATCTGATTTCGGAAGTTGGTCTTAGCAAAGTAACTCACTTCGTTTTCGTGGTCGTGATTATAAGACATGTGTATTGTTAAATAGGTAGATTTGGAGGCACATACCCATCAGGCTCTTTTGTCAGTTTCTCTTTCAACGACGGTTCATGCAACACGGGTGCGTGTGGATGTGGGAGGGTTTCAGGGAGCGGCTCGTCGCTCACCTCTGGAAAATCCATATGTGGAAGAGATAGCCCTTCCTGTTCTCTCTCGCTTTCTGGAGGGACATATCCAGGCAAAACCTCGTCTGAAAATGTGATAGGAAGTCCGGAGGGTGGTTCCGCACGCTTGGATTCGCTCTTTTTGACAAGGGGTGCCTTTATCGTCACAGGAGGAAAATGCCACAGAGTGGCTAACTCTTCAACATTCAAGACTATCGGATTTGCCCCGGCACCCCAGCTACGTCCTTGATATCCAGACATGAGTCGATGTTGTTTTTTTGTGTACACCAAACGCATCCAAAAATAATCATCTTTAGGCACTTGTGGAATATAAAGGGTGAACTTATTGAGATTGAGATTAGAAAACTGGTTCAGGACCCCTTTCACAATACTCGTACGTTCCACTTTGACAAACGCATTTTTGCGCGCCACATACAGCACGCGAATTTTCACACCTAGTCCAATCTTGGAGGCCTTCCTCAGGACTGCCTCTGCTTCCTCCTTTTGGGCCAATGTTACCTTAAATGCCTTCCACTGGTCTTCTTCTTTTTTTTCCTCAGATTCTCCTAAAAGGCCGCTGACATCAAGACCAACCGCCTCCTGAATAAGACCGGCCGGCCAAGAAAGCGTTGACTCAAGGGCTCCAAGAAAAGCGCTCTTTTTTTGCTTATCTTCAACTCCATACAATTTATTCACAAATTTGATGCTCTTTTTCTGCCAGTCATTGCTCGAAGGCTGAACCAACATCTGAATCCAAAAATGCTCTCCTGGACGCATCTTCCCCAATTGTTCAAGTGTGATGGATAACGGATCCTTAATTTCCTGTGAAATTCGGTCCTCAAAATCCAAGTGCGTCCGAATCGGGAACATATCGTCATTTTCGAGCGTCACCTCCCCACCCCACATTTCGTAATCGTCGTTCGGGTATTCGTTTGGAAATTTCTTTGCATAGTCTTCCACCTCAGAAATCTCCGCCTCCGGGTAATTGGCATAAATGCCTGCCTCAATCACATCACGGAACCGCGTCTGTGTCCTGACAAGAAACTGGATGTACCCTTCCGTTGAAATAATTTCAAATGAAAACACAGGGTGCAGTTTTCCATCAAACCATTTTTCTTTCCAGGTGATACTTGATTTTGTGGCATACAGCGACGCGAAGAGATTTTCAAATGCCTTCGGTGTCTGTTCGGTCATGCTGGGGACATCAATAGCCAAGACGGTGAATTTCAATTTTCCAACATAGATGCCACGCCGGTAGTTGAGCCACATTTCGGTAAATCCCCATCCAAGAGTAATGACAATCGGGATCCACCCAAACCAAATCAGGAAATCATAAAGTATGACATCAATGGGTTGATCGAAAAAAGAAGACGGGCTTTGAGCCAACCCTGTTACCTGACTGACAATGGGGATAGCTAAGAGCGCAAACATACGGATGAAATGATTGTACCAAAAAACTGGATATAGACCCAGTTTTTTGGTAGAAGATCCTTAGGACTTTCTATACAACTCCCATGTAACCAACAGCGGGCTGGCGAAAAAAATCGAGGAATAGGTTCCAACAGCAATGCCAATCATGAGCGCGAGTGCGAATGGTTGGGTTGACTCACCGCCAAAAAAGAACACGGCCGTAAGGGCAAGAAGTGTGGTGAGTGATGTGTTCACAGATCGTGTAAATGTTTCGCGAATGCTTCTCTCGACAACAACGGGAAAGTCTTCCCCTCTGTGCTGAAGAAGATTTTCTCGCGTTCGATCAAACACGACAACCGTATCTGAAATTGAGTACCCCAAGATGGTCAAAATCGCCGCCACGAATCCTGACCCGATCTCCCAATGATAGTACTGACCCAAAAGAGCGAAGACACCCAGAGGGATAATCACATCGTGTGCCGCGCAGAGCACCGTTATCAGCCCATACTTCCACGAAGCAATGGGTTCGGAAACCTTGCGAAATGCCCATGAGATGTACAAACCGATCAAGAGCAGGGTTACAAGAACCCCGATGATCGATGAGCGACGAAGCTCAGAACCAACCGTTGGACCAATCGAATCAAACCTCAGCTCGGTGAATTCACCAAACGTCTCCCTCAGCGTCGCAAGGGTTGCTTGATGCGTGGCTTCATCCTGCGCTTCTGAGCGAAGAATCAATTTTTGATTCTCGTCTGCTGACTGCACAGACAGACCTTTCAGAGAGGTCAGCACCTGCTTCACCTCCTGCGTGGGTGGCGCTCCTTGGGCAAATTCAAGTTCGATGAGCGAACCCCCGGTGAAATCCGCACTGAACTTCAGTCCGAAGACGACAAGAAATCCAATACTCAAAAGGATGCTGATCGCGGATACGGCGAACCAGTATTTTCTCCACCCGACGAACGAAAAAGTTGATGTCATACGTTTTTATTTCGAGAAAATCCGTAAAGCGTTGGGGACTGCACGGCGCGAATCCCACGAAGACTTTTCATATAGACACGCGTGACCGTAATAGCCGTAAACAACGAAAGGAGCACGCCAACCGCGAGGGTGAGCGCAAATCCTCGGACAAAACTTGAGGTGAAACTGTAGAGCACACACGCGGAAATAAGCGTAGTGAGATGTCCATCGCGAATAGGTGGCCAAGCTCGCTTAAATCCTTCGTCTACAGAAGAAACAAGATCTCGGCCTTTCCGGAATTCGTCTTTGATGCGTTCAAAGATCAGCACATTCGCGTCCACCGCAATCCCCAACGACAGAATCAATCCGGCAATTCCCGAAAGCGTAACCGTCACGCCAAAGAGTCGATAGGCGGCCAGGTTCAATACCACGTAGAGACACAATGCCAGTGTTGCGAGAAGCCCTGGCAATCGATACACAACGATCATGAAAAGCGCCACCAGAGCAAAACCAAGATAGGCGGCGGTCAAACTTTTCTCTAATGAGACGAGCCCAAGCGTTGGTCCCACGGTCTCCTGCGAAAGAAGCTCAACCGAAACCGGAAGCGCTCCCGCGTTGAGTCGCTGGGCGAGAAGCTTGGCTTCCTCAACCGTGAAGTCTCCCGTAATCACCGCCTTTCCTCCGTAAATGGCCTGTTGCACAACCGGCGTTGAGATGGCTTCCCCATCCAAGAAAATCGCCATAGGCTCACCAACATGACTTTCCGTCAAAGACGCGAACAACTCTCCCCCTTCCGCATTAAACGTCAGGGCAACATACGGAGCCCCAGAACTCGGATCGAATTCCACGCCTGCGCGCTCAAGATGCTTTCCGGAAAGTTCGGTGTTTATCCAAGGCGACGCCTGCGGCACGACATCATAGATATCCGAGAGCGGCATGAGAATGCGTTGAATGGTGTATGCCGGCTCTGTGCGCTGATCACGTTTGTAGATGAGATGGTATCCAAATTCTGTTTCGACGACCGTAGAAATTTCACCAACTTCCAACGCCGCTGAGGCCAGGCCAAAAGAAGCCACGTAATCCTGTGCGGTTGACCAACCTAAATCTCCAGAATTGGAAGTTGCCGATGGATCTGTTGAATACTGTTTTGCAAGATCAGCAAAATTCTCTGGGGTCGCTTGATCCTTTAGGCTATTGATTTGAACGGAGGCGTCCAAAGCAGAAACAGTACTGGTACAACCTGTTTTTCCTTCAAAACAAATCAAGATATGTGAGAGCAACATCTGAGTTTGTTCACTCGGATTGAGATACTTAAAGATGCTCACACCCTCCTCATTTTCCAACAAATTCCCGTTCACCTGTCCTGGTTGAACACCTCGTTGCTCAATGAGCAACACATAATCCATGTAAAAAGAATCGACAGTGATATTCTCGAGGATCCCTTTGGTTGTTTCCTTGTTTCTCTCTGTGCTGAATTCGGAAACGAGCGCATCAAAATCCTCACCGGCAAGTGCGCGATTGAGAACCACGTTCGCATCCGCACGTTCTTGCGTATTCAATGCCTCAAGCTGGGCCAGTTGCTCAGGTGTTGGATCTTCCTCCAGCTCCTCTCCTGGTTCCTTAAACTCGAGAACAGGCGTCTCTCCAATAAGCGCAATTGCCTCAGAGACATCCAAAACACCCGCCAGTTCAATAATGACCCGATACGTGCCACCCGTGGTCGTTGTTTGCACGACCGGTTCTGATACGCCAAACGCATTCACTCGTCGCTCAATCACATCGCGGACCCCTTCCAGAGCGGTGAGACGATCCCCTTCTGGAATCTGAGACATATCTGCCTCATACACAAGGTGTGTGCCTCCTTGAAGATCCAAGCCCAATCGGAATGGTTCCTCACTCATGGTTGGTGGAAGCCAGCCGGTTTTTGCTTGTACTGTCTGGGCACCTCGATTCCAGATTCCCGGAAAATCATACAGACCGATCACAAGTGTCGCGACGAGGGCCATGATCGCCACGAGTCTGGGTTTCCAGTTCTTTTGCTCGGTCTTCTTAATCTTTTTCTTGAGTTTCCATGTTTGCATAGTGGTAAAATAGTCGGGCGTAAGTGTAGGCGATGAAGCGCCCAAGAGCAAGTGGACAACCGTTGACGGGATCCACTGTGTGTGATCTGATGGGTTCTACCCAAAAGGAGGTGCGCGTGGAAACCTACCAGCCCGAAGCTTGGGTGTATAACCCGTTCAACGTTGAACGGGTTCTCAGTCAGCTCCCAAGGGAACTCTTTGATCCCCCTTCCTGCATGGCGTTGGGGGAAACGCTGCGTCTTCATGGCGGCAAGACCCTTGGACTGCGTGTGTGTGAACGAGTCGCTGAGAGTTCGCCACACCTGCACATTCCGCCGTGGACAACGCTTCCTGCGGGTTTCCATCTCTCGACGGACTCGATCGAAAAATTTCAAGACTGGATCAAGGGTCGGAATGGACCCTTTAAGGTGCGAAGTTCAAGCCGAACTGAGGACTGGCTCTCTGGGGTCAGTGGAGCTCTGCAATCGCGAACCGTTTACGATCCACAGAGAGTCCTCAACCACGCACAGGAAGTGTCGCAGTTGCGAGATCCAGTCGTTGTCCAGAAATTCGTCGACGGGATCGGTTTGGTTGTCGATATCGCCTACAGCCAGATCATGCGTCAACCCATCGTCCGGATCTCAACCGGACGAGAACTGAAACTCTCCTCAGGAAACCGCTTCTTCTCTTCCTCAACGTGGGATCATGAGGGACGACATGAAGTCCTGGATCCTTTGAACGGGGAACCTCTGTTGGAGCGATGTACTGGTGAACTCTTCGATGGTTCCTGCCTGGGATTTCCCCTTTCGGATCTTGCTTGCGAGCTCTGGCAGAGGATTCAGGATCTGGGAATCACCTTCGGTGTCCAACTGGAGCTCGTGATCCATCCGGACACGCCACAAGAATGGTCGTTGGTGCAAATCCGACCCTCGCCCAACCGTGTACGAGCCGATGGGCTCACCTTCTCGCGAACGGACTCAGCCATCGTGACGACCCCCGCTGTCAGTCGGTCGTTTTGCCTCCAAGCCGAGGCGAAAACCACGACAGAGGATGATATCAAATGGCTGTTCCTGGCCGCCATCGGCGGAGTCGATGAGGCAATCTCGCGTTTCAACCGCACATATGCCGCACCCCAAATCCTCGTTTGGAGTGAACCGATGCAGGCGGATTTCAACATTCACCTGCTGGATATCGCATTCCGAACAGGAGCCCGCATTCAGGTCACGGAAGGAGTGATCACCATCAGTACGAGCCACGCAACCATCCGAAACATCGCACCCTCAGATCAGGCGAGCCTGATGTCCATAGCTGGGATCATCGCGGTTCCGAAAAAAGTGCACATGAATCTTCTGAAGCTCCTTCATCAGGAACCTCGAACGCTCCTCGCCCAATCCGACGGACTGGTCGGACAACTCGCCTTCCCCTGAGTCCAACCGGCTCCACCCGCCAGAGCAAAAGCAATGGCGGGATTTTTTATATTCCTGACACCTGTTTTATCATCTCGAGAGTTTCTGCTCTTGGGAGTCCCATGAGTGCCTCCCTTTCCCGGAAGTAGGATCATGCGCAAATTATACACATACCAAAGAAAAAAAGCGCTTTTGTCAACGCTTTTAGATGAAGCCTTTTCAGACTTGGAAGAAGACGACCGTCGCATCATCCAGAAACGGACGAAGGATCGGTGAGAGACGTGTCACGATCGTCTGAAGACGATCCCAATCCTGGACACACTTTTCGTACGCAAGCCTTCGGAAAGCGACCTCGACCAGTCCACTTGCTCCGTCTGAGCACAAGGCAAAGATCGTGCCGTTGGGCGCTTCATCCGGTCGGATGAGGCGGACATCCGGCGTGTGGATGAACGCTGGATGGAATGGCGTGTTGCCAAATCCACGCGTCGGGATCAGACCATACGTGGATGGCTTTCCGTCCACGATATGATGAAAGCGCTTGACCATCGTATGGCTACCAGGACGTCTGTGATCCGTTTGAGTAAAACGTCCGGTCGCATAGTGCGGACGAAGCCGCTCTTGCTCCTGGGGCGCTGTCACATGATGATCCGCGGTGAAGAGGGTATATGGATCTCCATCGTTGTCATCAATCACCGTATACAGCCGAACATCCCCCGCGTGCGCGACCGTCACACCGTCATCAGAGACCACGGCACAGCCAGCAACGGCTCCGTACATCGTGTCCGGATACTGCCTCTCTACTGACTCTTGAACAGCGTCAAAGACCGTCAGCAGTTCTCCAGGGGAGAATGATCGAGTCAAGGAGTTTTCTTGGAACGGACGAGCCAACCCATTCGCCACGTGCTGGGCGAACTTTTGCACATCACGCGAAAGGGCGTTGAGCTCATCCTCCTCGGCATCCAACGGTCTCAGCACATGACCATCGGTCACGACCGCGACAAACGGCCAACCGGACACCACGCAATACGCATCCTCAGACACAGGGCGTCGAACACCGGTTTCTTGAAAAACACACGTTGAAACGAGCATGCGTCACCTCCTTGTGACAACACAAACTACCATTTTTTGTAAACCTGTCAACCGTCTTCGTATGAGCGGCTTTATTGCTAAGCTCCGTGACATTTTTTGAAGTGTTATTTTAATGGGATTAACTTTTAGCCGTGTAGTACGTCGCTCGGCCCTTTCCGTGGCGCTCAATCAGCTTTTGATCGAGCAGATATCGGAAGTCGAGAGCACGGGTTGGCTTGGCTCTAGCAACCAACGTGGCATAGACCGTGTCATTGATGGATGGGTGCTCACGGAGGTATTCCAGAATAACACGATGGTGGTCCTTCAAACCGGATGTCGGAGACTCCACCGTTTTCTCCAGTAGCTCTTTGACCCGAAGAAGCTCATCAAGCACGCCGTCGGTGAAGTATTCAAGCCACGGGGTAAAATCGACGTTAAAATCATAGTAACTTCCCCGTTCACCTACCGTGGCGAAATACTTAGTCACATTCCCGTTGTAATAGCGCTCAAAGCTAAAGAGGTGAAAGATGTCGATGCCGAGAGCGGCGAGCAAAAGGGTGGTCAACAATCTGACTGTGCGACCGTTCCCATCCATGAACGGGTGAATCAGGACAAATTGCTTATGGAAAATTCCAGCCAGAATCAACGGGTCGATCTTCTCTTTTTTAACATTGGAAAACTCCAACAGCTGTTCAAGTAATCGAGGGACGTCTTCGTGATCCGGCGGCCAAAAGATCGTCTGACCCAATTTTGGATCATTAACGAAGACTGGCGCTGTTCGGAGAGCTCCGGAAGAAAACTCCGGTAATAACCTATTGGTCACTGAACGTTGGGTATCGAGGATGGTCTGGATATCAATGGTGGCAGTCCCCAAATCAATCCGTTTCTTGAGCTCCAAAAGCGCTTCGTTGTAATTCAGAACTTCCCGTTCAGAGTCCCGAACCCGATCAGGTGCTTGCTTCAAAAGCCTCTTTACGTCCGTGAGAGGAAGAGGGTTGCCTTCAATGCTGGTGGAGGCGTGGGCGGAAATCTCCCGGGCCACACGTTCCATTTCAAAGGTAACAACCTGAGGAAATCGCCGTTCGTTCAGGCTTGTTACGATCTCGGCGATTCGCTTAATGTTGGCAAGAAGGGCGGGAGTAATTGTGTATTTTGGCTCAAACATACGCCTGTTTTATAGACGTATTTTAGACGATTTTTAGACGATTGTAAACGTGTTTCTAGGGTATGGACTCAAACTTCTTCGACGGGATGCGCTGGATCTGGATTTTTTAGGAAACTTTTTGGATCATCTCCATCGTCTTTGCTTTTGGAAGTCCCATCAACGCTTCCCACTCTCCTTCAACATGTACGAACGGCAGAAACAACGGATGCTCAGCTGCGAGGCCGCCGGCGTACTTGAATGCCTGTTCTGTCTCAACGAATTCACGAATATTCTCTCGCGGGATCAGATCGAAGGTTACCGTGACCTCTACGACTTCACAGATCCGTTTTCCGTTGAGGGTGTTACAGACGACTGTTGCGGAGGTGGTGATCTGCGGTTTCTGATCGAACGCTGCAATGAATGCGTATGCTTCCTCCTTGCTCGTTGGTTTCTCACGAACTATACCATCGACTACCATCACTTGATCTGAACAAATGACAATCGCATCTTCAACAACTTGTTCGAGAACAGCATCCATCTTTGCCTGCGCGATCGCGGTGACAAGTTTGCGAGGGTCATCACGTCGAATCGCCCGCTCATTGATGTCTGGGGAGATTATCGTGAAGGAATATCCCATCGCTTCAAGCACAGCCTTGCGACTTGGAGAGCTTGATCCAAGAATGATGTTCATAGCGGTCGGGTTAACCTCGCTCGAGGACGATTTGAGTTAACTTTTCAAGCTCATTCATAGGATGGCAGTTTATGAAAGCATCTTAAAACGAACAATCCTCACAACTGTCTCGGGTGTGACCTGGTCACCGTAAAACTCTCGGAAGGACGCATACATCTGTTCTTCGTTTTCGTATTTTTCATGTCCAACGAAGTCCGCTTCCACGAGTTGTCCCAGCTCCTTGTCATATGCCTCCAAGACGATCGCTTTCCCAAATGGTTCCTTTGTTTCCCAGTTCACCAACTCAATCTCATTACCGACCTGGAGATCCTTATCGTCAAGCAGACGAAACGTTGTTGTTTTCTCTCCACGTAGAATCATGTCTGCCAACCAGGGGCGAAACTTGAGCATTTTCATACTATCCTCCATGACACTTCTTATATTTTCTCCCAGACCCACAGGGACAGGGGACATTTCGGCCAACTTTCGATGAAAAGCTGGTAGCCGCCGCTCCCTCCCCCCTTAATCCCCCCTCAGGCAGGGGGGAGACCGAAAAGGGAGGACGTTCAGAAGATCCATTACTCGTCTTTTGTGCCCCGTGCAATACCAATCCTGCTTTTTGGAACACCGAACGTCCCAGCTCGGCTTGCACTTTCATGTCCACAGCGTGCTTGGCGTACTTGAAAAACGTTTGCGTGATCTCACTGTTAATCGATCCGAGTAAATGCTGAAACATGTTGTACCCCTCCTTCTTATACTCCACGAGAGGATCCCGTTGACCATACCCCTGAAGTCCGATTCCTGTACGAAGCGCCGACATCGCCGCCAAATGATCAATCCAAAGCATGTCAATGGCGCGAAGGATCACGGCACGTTCAATGCTGTAGACATTCTTTCGTTCCTCAAACACATCATAGAGCTTGTCGTATTGCGCGCGAATAATCTCCATGACGTTTCCAATCACTTCTGACCGACCCTGCGCAAGTTCTTCTTTGTTTTTTGCCTCAGATTGTCCAATCGACGTAAGCTGGGTCTTCTGCTCCTCACTGAGCGCCACGATTGTTCCAATCGATTCAATGATCTCCTTCACGTCCCACGCGTCGGCAACCCCCTGTGGTCCCCCTTGGGAAGGGGGACGGCCTGTCTGTTCCGAGGAATGAAACAACACGATCTGCTCCACTTCACCTTCGATGATGTCCAGGATGCGATCACGCAATTTCTCAGGCTCGTTTGCAAAGCTCTCAAGCACCTCATGACGTCGCGCATAAATAATCTCACGGTGCTTGTTGAGCACATCGTCGTACTCGAGGAGATGTTTGCGCGCATCAAAGTGATGACCCTCGACGCGCACTTGCGCCTTTTCGATCGAACTCGTGATCAGTTTTGCCTCGATCGGCTGATCGTCGGGAATGCCTAGCCGATCCATCATGCCACGAGCGCGATCGGATCCGAAAATGCGCATGAGCCCATCTTCCATCGATAAATAAAACTGTGTGTACCCGGGATCTCCTTGTCGACCAGATCGTCCACGTAGCTGGTTATCAATGCGACGAGAATCATGACGTTCCGTTCCAATGACGTGCAGTCCGCCGAGCCTCTTCACCTCCTCCTCTTCTTCCTTCGTGGCAGGATTTCCTCCAAGCTTAATGTCGACCCCGCGTCCGGCCATGTTGGTCGCAATCGTCACTGCCCCTTTACGTCCCGCTTGAGCAATAATCTCTCCTTCGCGCGCATGGTTCTTTGCATTCAACACTTCATGGCGGATTCCTGCCTTCGTGAATAGCGATGACAAAACCTCGTTTTTTTCTACGCTCACCGTACCAACCAAAACCGGCTGTCCTTTCTGCTGGTACTCCTTGATCTCTCGCGCAAGTGCCAGGTACTTCCCGGCTTCCGTTTTATAAATCCGATCCTGTGCATCCACGCGGATGACAGGCTTGTTTGTGGGAATTTCGACAACTTCCAGGTTGTAAATTTTGGCAAACTCTTCCGCTTCGGTTGCGGCCGTTCCTGTCATGCCGGAAAGTTTGTGATACATGCGGAACAAATTCTGAAACGTAATCGTTGCCATCGTACGGCTCTCATTTTGGATCGGCACACCTTCCTTGGCCTCAATCGCCTGGTGAATCCCTTCAGAGAATCGACGACCTGGCATGAGACGTCCCGTAAATTCATCCACGATAAGAACCTCTCCCTCTTTCACAACATAGTGAACATCTCGTTGATAGTTGGCGCGGGCGCGCAACGCCGTGTCGGCAAAACGCTGATACAGCCCCTGGTCGATGGCGTACAAATTTTCAATCCCGAGTGTTCGTTCGATCTTTTCAATGCCTGCTTCCGTTAACGTGGATGCGCGCATTTTCTCATCGATGTTGAAATCTTCCTTCTCATTGAGTGTGGTCGCAATCTGTGCAAATCGATAATAGAGGTCATTAGATTTTTCTGCGGGCGCCGAAATGATGAGTGGCGTGCGCGCTTCGTCGATCAAAATAGAATCGATTTCGTCCACGATCGCATAATGCAATTCCCGCATAACGCATTGATCCAGGGCGGGCGCCATGTTATCGCGAAGATAATCAAATCCAAATTGATTATTTGTGCCGTAGGTAATATCCGACGCATACGCCTCCTTCCTCGAACATGGTCGTAAGTAATCCTCTCTCACATGAAACGAATCCTTAGATCCTTCTAGTCCTTCTGTTCCTTCTAACCCTTTCTTATACCCCCGGTCATACATCAGTCCCCCATCTTGCTGGATACATCCAACACTCAACCCAAGAAAATCAAAAATCTGTCCCATCCAAACCGCATCGCGTTTGGCAAGGTAGTCGTTGACTGTCACGAGATGACAACCTTGACCGCGCAGAGCATTGGTATAGAGCGCAAGCGTGGAGGTGAGTGTCTTTCCCTCTCCCGTGCGCATTTCCGCGATCTGTCCACGATGAAGCACAAGCCCCCCGATGAGTTGCACATCGAAATGTCGCTGACCAAGCGTGCGGTGAGCCGCTTCTCGGACAACCGCAAACGCTTCGTGCACAAGATCATCGATAGTAGCTCCTGCGACAAGTCTGTTCTTGAACTCCTGAGTCTTTGCCTTTAACTGGTCATCGCTTAATGCACGCAGTCCACTCTCAAGAGCGTTAATCTTCTCCACCTCGCGACCAAGCTCAGACAGAAGTTTTTTGTTTGGATCACCAAAAAGGATCTTCAAAATCTTTGACATACGCGCAAGATTATCCACTGTTTCCTCCAAAAAATCAATGGCGGGATCATGGAACCCCGCCGATTCTGATTATTTCTTGTCTGGTCTTCCTCCTCGCTCATGTTTATCCTTCAGTTTTGTCTTGTAATCCTTGAGTTGGCGTCGAATCTGGTCACGAGCCACCAAAATCGCGTGGTAGAGATCCTCTTCCTGCGCGGTTGCGCGAAGTTCAGAACCAGGAACATGAAGCTGGAATTCCGCTCGATAGAATGGTCCTTTGACATGGTGCTTGGTTGATTTTCCGACTTCAACCGTCAACTCGGCTGAGGGTTCAAACCAATTTGTCAGTTTTTCAAGCACGTGGACTTGTTCTTCGACCCGGGATTTGATCGCCTGAGTGAGCGGCATGTTGACACCTTTGATAGAAATAATGCGCATAGTCTAGTGTTAGGTTTTAGGGGGTTAGGTGGTTAGTTTATCTAACCACCTAGTGCTCTAACCACCTAAAATCCAACATACTGAACCTCCTCCATCAACTGTATCCCAAACTCGTTGCGTGCGCGAGACTTGATCAGAGCGATGAGTTGCACGACATCACTCGCGGTCGCTGAGCCAGTATTCAACACAAAATTTCCATGCACGTCGCTCACCTTTGCCCCACCGATCTGTGTTCCTTTGAGGCCGAGCTTGTCGATGAGCCAGCCCGCGCTTGCACGTCGGGCTGACTTCATCTCTGAAGGTAAATCGATTTTTTCCTCAAGTCGTTGCAGTTCCTCATCAGATAAAATTTCGTAATTCTTGAACAGACATCCCGCTGATCCAGCATCAAGTGGCTGAGTCATTTTTCGTTTCATGAGGGTATCGTCCAGTTCAGATTTCAATTCATGCGCATCGCCTTCCTCAAGTTCAAATGTCGCCGAGAGAATGATGTCATCAGAATGTTTGATGTCAGACTCACGGTAACCAAAGTTCAAATCCGCCTTTGTCAACTCGATAATCTGGAACGGGGCTGAAGCCCCTTTGAAAATTTGTGGGGCACAACGCAGAACTTCCACGTGTACCAACCGATCTTTCATTTCCCCGCCAAAGCACCCAGCGTTTCCACGCACGCCGCCACCTACAGTCCCGGGAAGTGAGATGGCCCAAGTGAGACCTTTAAGCCCCGCGTTGGATGTTGCACGCGCGAGCGCGGAAGAGAGAACTCCCGCATCGGCTCGCACACGTGTCCTCTGAATGTCATAGGTCCGCATGGCAATTTTGATAACGATCCCCTCAAACCCCTGGTCACTCGCTAGCAGGTTGGATCCTCCACCAAAAACAAACGTGGCGAGTCCGTTCTCATGGGCGATAATCAAAATCTTTTGGAGTTCATCAACCGACCGCACCTCGACAAACCATTTGACCGGTCCGCCAATTCGAAAATTCGTGTGCTTACTCATGGGCTCGTCCTCAAGGCATCTTGTCCCAGCAATGTCTTGAAGTTGTTGCGTGATGGTCATACATTTTGTTTTCGGCCCTCCCCCTTTACGATAATCTCCTCGCCACCTCATCGATGTCACCGGCACCAATGATAAGGACAACATCCCCAGGTTGAACCACCTCACGAAGTTGAGACTCTGCCTCTTTGAGATTCGACGCATAGGTCGTGTGAGATGTATTGATTGCCTTGACCAAGTCGCGAGAGCTCACGTCAGCTTCTTCCTGCCTGCCGCCTCGCCTGCCGGGAGGCAGGGCAGGCACGGCATTTCGTCCTGCGACGTCATAAATTTCGGTAAGGATCACGTGATCGGCAAGCGGGAGTGTCTCTACGAACTCCTCAAAAAGTTTCTTGGTTCGATCATGTTGATGCGGCTGGTAACACAGCACGATCCGCCGGCCGGGAAAAAACTCCCGCGCGGCCTCAATCGTCTGCTTCACAGCAGAAGGATGATGACCATAGTCGGAAATGACATCCGCGCCTTTCCACACGCCAACCCGTTCAAACCGTCGCCAGATCCCACGGAACTCTTTGAGTACGCGGCGGCACGTCTCAAATGGCACACCAAGCTCAAGAGCCGCGGACGTCGCGGCAAGCGCGTTGTACACATTGAACTCGCCTGGAATCTGAAGCTCGAACTCGCCCACATTTGTACGAACCATCTGACTCCCCATGGAAGTTTTGCGCTCTTCAAACTGATACGTGGGATCGGTTCGAGTCGATCCGTACGTTATGGGTCGACTAACCTGCAAGACACGACTCCCAGCATCATCGGCATTCACGACCACCATCCCCTGCCCTTTCAGTTTGTCGACAAATATCTGGAATGTTTCCTGGATGTGAGCGAGATCACGATAATAATCAAGATGATCTTCCTCGATGTTCGTAAGCACGATCATCTCGGGAGAAAAATTCAGCATGTTGGCTCGATACTCACATCCCTCCACTACGAAAAACCGACCCCCTCCCTGTCGGAAATTTCCGTCTTTGAATCCTGGAACAAATGAACCGACAAGAACCGTTGGGTCATACCCTGCCGCCTCGAGCATGAGCCCAAGCATGGCAGTCGTCGTGGATTTGCCGTTAGTGCCGCTTACCACGATCGTAGAAAACGATTTTGAAATTTCTCCGAGCACTTCAAAGTTCGTCCACGACGGGATCCCACGTTCTTCACTGACAGCACGTTCAATGTTCGTCGACGGAACCGCAGGAGAGTACACAAGAAGATCGACATCTACGCTGATGTTCGTTGGGGCGTGACCAGAAAAAATATGAGCCCCGCGCGTTTCAAGATCATGGGTGATGGCACTCAGATGGACGTCTGATCCACTCACGGCAACTCCCTCATGCAAAAACCATTTCGCAAGCGCGGACATTCCAATCCCTCCGATGCCAACAAAATGCACATGTTTGTAAGTCTGAAACATACAACTCCCAGTCTAACATAAAAGCGCCAACCTGGAGGTTGACGCATGATGTAACCGGCAACTCACACAATCGCCGTTCCTTGCGTCCAGGTGAGAATTCGATCTCCATGAACCGTAGTCCAGGAGATGCGTCCATCTGGCTTGCTGTGAAGGTTCCATGCGAGCGGCACAGGCGTGCCAGCCTGACTCATGATGATCGGCTGATCGTACTCTCCATCGCACTGGATCGTTGCGACCAGCGAACCATCATCTGCGATCAGCTTCTCACGGACGTGCAGTCCGGGTGGGATTGGTTGATCAAGTCGTGACCCCACAATTCGCTCATGGGGCAGACGATCTAGATATGCTCCTTCATGAATCGTGGCCGCAAGATGGAACTCGTTGGGCGACCATACGATCGAGGATGGATCGAGGGAAAATCGACCCTTATGAATGATCCATCCCTCGCTTAATTGAAGTCGATGGACTCCCTCGGGTTCACCGCGTGGATGGACGAGCAGGACCATGGTCATGTTCCCGGGAGAGGACCACACCCCCTGCAAGTTTCCATCGATCTGAATCCGTTCGGGGACTTCTCCCATGGCACGAGGATTCAGCTCGACAAGCCATGACTGACTGCCGCGGCTCAGGGCAAGCATGAGTCGTCCCTGCCAGGACACGATCCCGATCAGACGATCGTCGTTCTGAATCGTGAGAATCTTGAAGGGATCAATCCCCCCGCTCTGCCGGAGTTCGTAGGCGTAAAGGATGCCCGCGATCTCCTCGACCACGCACAGACCGCCCTGATGAGGTGTAACGACGGCACGTTCGTGGATAGGCCACAGATCGCCCCAAGGGCTCAGGCAGAGGTGTTCCCTGGGACGATCAAAGCGGGTTCCACGCACGAGTCCGCCAGAAGCGCTCCCGGGTCGCATCACCGTATCGAGCCTCGTGAGGAATGTTCCGCCACCAGTCCCATCGAGTCTCCACAGACCCGTAGGATGATCCTCGACCACGCCCCATACGAGTACTGAGCGTCCGTCCAGACCAAGAATGCGTGTTCCTTCCCGAGGCGATGTCCGTTGGAAACTAGGTTCCAACACTCCAAATTGGGAATGAACAACCCGTTCCACCTCATGACGGCGCACCACAATATGCGCACAGTGGAGCCCATCTTGTGAAACGACAAGCTGATTTCCGAGAATCAACTGACGAAGTGTTGCCGCGTCCGCGGTTGGGTTGAGTTGCGCGACGTCGCGCATGGTCAACTCGCCCGTGGGTTCGCTCACACGCACGACGCGGTTGGAATGGTGCTCCACGATGATCTCCTTACTTCTGTATCAAACAGATATGTGAATCGCATGCTGATCTCAGCCTAGCGATATTTCACTTCATTGTCAATGAGAAGTGCCTCACGTACAATGTCGATCGACGAAACAATCGTGACTATGCCCAACAACCATCTCTGCCAAGAGGCAAGGGTTTCCCTAGAACGTATTCGCGTATTAAAACAGGATTTTGATGTTTCTTTTGAGAAAGCATTAACTTCTGGTGATGAGACGGACAAGCAACGCGCACAACAAAATAAACAAGCGCTAGACCAAGAGATGATGAAGTTACGCATTGAGATGTATCAATGGGAAAAAAGAGCCATTGAGGCTCGAGAACTAACATTGTTGGAATCTCTCTCAAGAAAAAAAGAAACAAGCGTTCCATTGAGTAAATACGAACTTTTTGTTTTGTACGAGATCTACACCAGTAACCCTCTATCAAGCGATCTGCTCGACTGGCGCGATACACGAGACACCCAAGAAGATCTCCTCACCATGTTTGATGCCTCTCCACACAGACTGGCCCGCTCGTTAGAAGAAATCACTCCAGAGACTCAAATCTATATCGGGAAACTCGAAGACGGTTTCTTCCAACACATTCCAGACACCCTCGAACTCATCTACACCTCATTCCCTGAAGAACGCATTCGCCGTTACAACATTGAGATAGGGGGTAAAGACGAGCACGAGCTCAAGAAGCACCTCGAACACAACGGATATAGAATTGGTGACTACACCAAATCAATGATGAAGCACGACGACTTCAGACGCTCCCTTCGCGAACCAGATCTCACGCAACCAGACTGGAAGAAGTGGAAGATTAAATCCCCAGAAGAAATAACCCTTATTCGTCTTCGTGTAGAAGACCTTGGATTCCCAGACGGTGCCACAACACAGGAAATCTTCGACCGCGCCATCCTATTAGGTTTGGAACTTTGTCCTCCAGAAGTTGGTCCTCAGTTTCGTCTGCAATATGTGAATCAGCCAATGAACGAATACATCCGCGTCGGCATGAGACAAATCACCGACTCGGACGGCGACCCGCACGTCTTCAGCGTGGGGCGCGATGACGATGGGTCGTGGCTCTACAGCCTTTGGGCGGAGCCGGCGGGCAGGTGGAATGCGGACAGCGAGTTCGTGTTCCGTCTTCGCAAGTCTGCCCGTCCGTAGCCCGTAGGGCGAAGGCGGGAAACCCTTTGATTCTTTCCGTGGCCTACCTACTGGCGGGTAGGCAGGCGAAGCTAATAATTTTTGGAACAGCAAGACCTATGTCCATTTCCACCTTTGATCCAGAACTCTCCCACGCACTCAACCAAGAACTCACACGTGAACAGTCAGGTCTTGAAATGATCCCGAGTGAAAACTTTGTCTCAAACGAAGTTCTTGAGGCGCTTGGGTCAATCGGCACGAATAAGTATTCCGAAGGATACCCTGGGGCGCGCTATTATTCTGGCTGTGAATGGGTTGATGTCATAGAGAATCTCGCGCGCGACCGCGCCAAGCAACTCTTTGGTGTCACACACGCCAATGTTCAACCTGCCTCAGGATGCGCCGCCAACATCGCCACCATGTTCGCGCTCTTGCATCCTGGCGACACGCTCATGGGCATGAACCTCTTTTATGGAGGACACATGACACATGGCTTGCCCGTAAACTTTTCAGGTCGCTACTACAAATCTGTTCAGTACACGTCGACCAAGGAAGGGTATCTTGATTTTGAACAAATGATGTCGCTTGCCCTTGAACACAAACCCAAGTTGATTATCGTGGGCGCAACAGCCTACCCACGTCTCATCGACTGGCAGAAGGCGCGCGAGGTTGCCGATACGATCGGCGCGTTTCTTATGGCGGACGTGTCGCACATCGCCGGGCTTATTGTTTCGGGAGATCACCCAACACCGGTTGGCATTGCAGACGTGATCACCACAACGACACACAAGACCCTCCGAGGACCGCGTGGAGCCATGATTCTGTGCAATGGGAATCCATCAACACCGCTCAAGAGCGTCGATGTTACAAAAGAAAACATCCCGACGCTCGTCGACCGCGCGATTATTCCAGGGATTCAAGGCGGCCCACATAACCATCAAACCGCCGCGATCGCTGTCGCTCTCAAAGAAGCCCTCCAGCCAGACTTCCAAGAATACGGCCACCAGATTGTGAAAAACGCAAAAGCGCTTGCGGCCGAGCTGATGACTCGCGGGTTTGACCTCGTGACGGGTGGCACGGACAATCACCTCATGGTCGCTGATCTCACAAACAAAGGCATCTCAGGCAAGCAAGCCGCTCTTGCACTCGACCGCGCGGGAATCACCGTAAACAAAAACACGGTTCCTTTTGAACCGCGATCTCCGTTTGATCCTTCAGGTATTCGACTCGGCACACCCGCGCTCACCACGCGCGGCATGAAAGAAGAGGAGATGAAACAGATCGGCGCATGGATTGAGGCGGCGATTGAGCATTATGCGGATGAACAGAAGCTCGAGGGAATCCGACAAGAAGTAAAAATCATGACTGATCGATTCCCGCTGTATCCCTTACTGAGTTACTAAAAACTTGCTTATTGCTCGTTTATGGCCCATATCCTCGACGGTCGTGCACTCGCTGAACGTATCCGAGAAAAAATTAAAACGCGCGTCGCGGCACTTCCATCCAAACCGGGATTGGCCGTTCTTTTGGTTGGCGATGATTCCGCCTCTCACTTGTACGTGAGTCTTAAGCGGCAAGCCTGTGAGGAATCCGGGATTGCATTTAAACTTTTTTTGTATACGACTACTACTTCCGAGAATGAGCTCGTCGAAAAAATCCAAGATCTCAACCAACGCGACGATATCCACGGCATTCTTGTGCAACTTCCTCTCCCGACTCAAAACGCCGACCATGTGATAGCCGCCATTGATCCACGCAAGGATGTCGATGGATTTCACCCAGAAAATCTCAAACGTTTGCGTGAAGGAAAGCCAGCGATTGCCTCAGCGGTCGCGCTTGGGGTGATGAAATTACTTGACGAAGCAAAAGCTCACGGTAACGCGTGCATCGTTTCTTCTTCTCTGTTTGCCGCGCCTCTTCAGATTCTCCTGAAAGAACAGGTGATTGATTCCGTGGTCGTTCAGGCAGAAAGCCAAGAGCTTGCACAGAGCGTCCGCGCCGCGGATATCTTGATTGTTGCAGAAGGAATTCCCGGACTCATTACCGGCCCGATGGTGAAACCTGGCGCAACGGTCATCGATGTTGGCACAACACGGACAGACGAAGGTCTCAGGGGGGATGTGGATTTCGAGTCGGTCGAAAAAATTGCTGGAGCCATCACGCCTGTTCCTGGCGGCGTCGGTCCCATGACGGTCGCGATGCTTCTCGTGAACATTCTCAAGGCATACAGTCTTCTCTCTCCGCCGCTCTCTTCACAGCCGCTTTAGCGGCGTTCCGTCGCCAGACCCGTTTTGTGCGCCGCGACTCCTCCGACAAGGATCGCGATAAAATTTACCCAGTTGGCGTTGATCACATTCCACGTAAAGAGCGTAGTCCAGGGATAACCGTATACGGGTTGAAGCAAAATCGCAGAGAAAAGAAAAAGCAAAAGCATCCATCCAATCGCTGTCACAAACCGTGCGGTCCAGTCATCGCAAGCTTTGCGAAAGTACAAAAAACTCACGAGCAAAATCCACAAGGGCGTAAAGACATTCCCAACAAAAAGAAAGATGGGGTGCTGAAGGATGTTGTACATGGTCACGATAAGAAACGACACCGGATACCAGACAATAAACAGCAACGCAAAGTAGCCGAACCATCGTTTTGTCAAAATCGTTTTGAGCTCCATATTGTTTATTTTACGAAGACGGTGCTGACCTCCCAAATGATGCCAGCGCTAAAAATAAGGATAATGAGCCAGGTGAGCGGCGCAGGAAAATTGATGCAGTGATGGGTCTGACAGATCCCCTGGCGACGCATGAACCAGTAGCTGAGCGCGACTAAAATTCCCAGCACACCAACAAACACAGAGCCTACGAATCCAATGATGTCGATAAACTCGCGCATACCCACGGCAAACAAGACGATCGGCACAATGGATACAAGAACCCATGCCGTCCAATGACCCAAGTCAAAGTCGAACTTGAATGTGTTGAGAAGTTCGATCCCAAGTACCATATAAATGGAAAGAATCGAGAGCGAACCAAGAAGAGCGCCAACCACGCGAAATGTCCCATCCAGCATCGGAACAAGACCATCAAACGCCATGGGGGTTGTTGCGGTTCCTGTAACACCCACAACCGCGAGAGCAAACAACGCATAAAGCAAAACGATCACGAACATCGCTAAACAAATGACCGAGTTAATGTGCCTTTTGTGCTTTTTTCCCAGAACGTCTTTTAGTTCTGGAACGATCCCCAACCCGGCTAACGAGAAGAGAATAACTCCATAGGGAATAAAAAATTCTCTCAGATCGAACGTGGCAAAATTTGCGATCTCCATCGATGGGACACTCGCGAGAATGATAAAGGTAAACAAAAAGAGCAGTGCCCCTACAACGAGATATTCGATACGAGCCGCCATGGCCAAGCCACCAAAGATAAGCACGCAGGCGATGCCAGCCAAAAGATACGAGTAGACGGCTGGTTCACCGCCAAAAAAGGGCGCCAGGAGAAGATGGAGAAGAGCTCCGCCTACCACCATGTAGGCAAGCATGGCTCCCCAAATTCCAAAGCTCAGAATCACCAGCGTCACCCATTTCCACAGCTTCCCTACATAGATTCCTACATAGTTTACGAGGCGATGATGGCCGGGAGTTTGAACAACAATTTCCCCCATCATGAGTTGAAGCACGGTGAGCATTCCAGATAGAAAAAGAAGTTCAAGCAGTCCCAACCCAAATCCACTCTGCGCAAAGGCATACGGCAAACCAAAAACGCCTACACCGACGATCGCACCGATCATCATGCCAACAGACCGCAAAAAAGGACGATTGGGATGAACCATAGAAGAGTCCACAAGATACGCTCAGTATAGCATATTTGAGGCTTGCACCTGGCGCTTCGCGTGTTACTATGCACCCGCATCTATGGCGGTACACGAACGAATCCCTCCACAAAATCTCGAGGCGGAGCAGTCCTTGCTCGGATCCTTATTGATCGACAAGGATGCCATGACGAAAATTGCCGATCGGACCAAAGCAGATGATTTTTATCGTGAATCGCACCAACATATTTTTGAGGCGATGCTTCAGTTGTATGAACGCCATGAACCGATTGATATTCTCTCCTTGGGAAACCGACTTGAAGAACAATCGCTCTTACAGCGAAGTGGGGGTCGAGCCTACTTGGTGGAACTCTCCAATGCCGTTCCAACCGCCGCCAACGTCGCACACTATGCGGATATCGTGCAGAAGAAGGCGACACTCCGACGCATCATCACCGCCGCCACAGAAATTACCCAAATCGGCTATGAGGAGGACGAGGATGTTGAGGCGAGCCTGGATCGCGCGGAGCGGGCGCTTTTTGGTGTCTCGGAAAAATTTAACAAGAACACATTTGTTTCGATCCGCTCTGTCTTGCATGATGCGTTTGATCGCATTGATGAACTCCACCGTGATCGAGGCAAACTTCGCGGCGTGCCCACGGGCTTTCGTGAGCTCGATGCATTTTTGGCAGGACTTCAAAAATCCGATCTCGTGATTCTCGCGGCTCGTCCGTCTGTAGGAAAGACATCGCTCGCTCTGGATATTGCCCGCCAAATCGGCGTTCATTCGAAACTCCCTGTTGGATTCTTCTCGTTGGAAATGAGTAAGGAACAGCTCGTCGACCGTATGATCTGCGCCCAGGCGAACGTCGATTTGTGGAAACTGCGAACAGGTCGGCTCTCAGACCGTGACGACGATTTCCCACGGATCGGCAACGCGCTTGGAGAACTCTCAGAAGCGCCTATCTTCATTGACGACGCGGCGGGACTCAACGTCATGCAACTTCGCACCAAGGCGCGCCGTCTAAAAAATGAACATGGTCTTGGCGTCATCGTGGTTGATTATCTCCAGCTCATGGAGGGACGCGGCAGTAAAAGTTCCGATAATCGCGTCCAGGAGGTTTCAGAAATTTCTCGAGGTCTGAAGATGATCGCGAAAGAGTTAAATGTTCCTGTGCTCGCTCTCGCCCAGCTCTCGCGCGCGGTGGAGATGACGAAGCCTGCCATCCCTCGTCTTTCCCACTTACGCGACTCTGGATCGATCGAACAAGACGCAGACGTTGTGATGTTCATCTATCGCAAAACCGCCGATCATGGCTACCGTCCAGAAGACATCCCACCGGAAGAACAAAACATCGCGGAAATTCACATTGCGAAACATCGGAATGGTCCCACGGGGATGGTCCGACTCTTCTTCGACAAAAAGCGTGCGTCGTTTATGAATCTGGAAACACGCCCGGGTGGAGGAGTTCCTCCTCCTGCAGAAGATTCCACAAGCGGGTTTGCCCCGCTCGCACGGCCGCACGCCCCGATCGCTCCTCCCCCGATTGATCCTCAACTCGCAGAAATATAATAACGCATTCCTATGTTCAACAAACTCAAACACATCAAGGATCTCAAGAAACAAGGAAAGATTATGCAGAACGAACTTGCGACCGTCGTGCAGGAAGGGTCATCTGCGTGGGGAAAGGTGAAACTGACCGTCAATGGGAATCGTGACTTGATCAGTGTAGCCATTGACGAGACGATGCTTACAGACAAAACCAAACTCGAGGAGGCTATTAAAGAGGCGTGGAAAGATGCGACCGGAATGAAGTTTCAAATGAAGCTCGCCAAGAAGATGCAGGACATGGGCGGCATGGATATGCTGAAAAACTTTGGGGGAGGTGGCGAATAAATTGTGCGACGCTTCCCTGAACCCATTTCAAACCTCGTCGCGGCGTTTGCGCGGCTGCCAGGCGTGGGGCCCAAGACGGCCCTACGTTATGTTTTTTATCTTCTCACCCAACCAATCGTCGATCTTGAGGTGATGGCACGAGCGCTCACCCAACTGGGTGAACGAATCAAAATCTGCCCGCGCTGTTTCACCTACACCGAGCGGGATCTTTGTGAGATCTGTCAGGATCCAAAACGTGATGCACGTCTGTTGTGTGTGGTGGAAGAAGCACGCGACATTTCGACCATCGAGTCGACCGGTATGTACAACGGCTTCTACCATGTCCTGGGCGGAACACTCAATCCGATCGAGGGCATGACACCTGACACGATCCGTTATCGACAATTACGTGAACGACTTGAGTCCGATCCCGGAGTACAGGAAGTCATTCTCGCGCTCTCCCCGACGACCTACGGCGAGGCAACTATCCTTTTCATTCAAAAATCTTTGGCTCCCTTGGGTCGCTCCCTCACTCGCCTTGCCCGCGGCCTTCCCCTTGGTGCCACGTTGGAGTTCGCTGATGAAGTGACGCTGGGGGATGCTCTCAAAGGACGTAAACAAATCTAAATTCCCTATGCTTCTCAACGGTCTTCTCAAAACCTGGTCGAGCTTTGTCTAACCCTTCCCTTCAAGAGGATAGGTCTTGTATCTGTCTTTTTAATTTCTTCCACACCGAAGGAGGTGACGTGTACACGAATATCATCCAGGGTCGGGGTCCGTTGGTGCTCAGCGTCCCCCACGACGGGGCGACTATTCTTCCTGGAATCACACGGCGCACTTCAACCAAGCCACGCGACCTGGGAACGCTTCCGCTGGCCATGTCGCTTCGACACGAGCTTGGTTGTCTGGGAGAGGACTCAACGCTTGTCTGGTTCGATCTCCATCGCTCACAGGTCGATCCCAACGAGACAGACCGAGCACGAGCATGTGTCCCCGGGCTCGAACGCGAGTTCGACGCATACCACGAGAGTCTCGACTACGCAGTGGAGACCGCGCTTACGTACTTCGGGAGATGCTTGCTGCTGGACATCCATCGATGCTCCCTTCCTGAAGGACCTGACATGATCTTGGGATCAGATCAGCATCGCGCATCGCCGCGGTCCCTCGACCTCGCACTCGCACAGAATCTTCGTCAGAACTTCTCCGTCGCATTCTCGCCAGACCCCGCACGGGGAATCGACCGACGCTACCGCGGAGGCTGGATCGTCCGTCGCGCGGCCAAGCAGTTTGGGACGCGTGGACTTGACGCGGTCCAGCTTGAGCTCAACGATGCACTTTGGCGCCTTCCCCAACGCCCCCTCGCCCACCACCTCGCAACCGCCCTTGTACAGACCATCTCTCCCCGATCGACCACAACGCACAACGAAAAACAGGCGCCCCTCTGACGCCTGTCTTTTTACTGAATGAATCCTCCTGCCTGGATTTCCCAGAGCTTCTTGTAGATGTTCTCCTTTTTCTTGAGGAGTTGTTTATGCGTTCCGGAATCGACCACTTGGCCGTTGTCGATGACCAATATGCGATCCATTTTCATGATCGTCGACAACCGGTGAGCGATAACGATGGTTGTTTTCCCACGCATCAACTCCTCGAGCGCTTCTTGGATGAGGGCCTCTGACTCGGAATCCAAACTTGATGTGGCTTCATCGAGTACAAGAATCGGCGCGTTCTTGAGGATCGCTCGGGCGATGGCGATCCGCTGGCGCTCCCCACCAGACAATTTCACTCCACGCTCACCGACGAAGGTCCCATAACCATCCTGCAACCCTTCAATGAACTCATGCGCGTGTGCCTTCTTTGCCGCTTCGATGATTTCCTCATCTGTCGCGTCGCGACGTCCGTAACGGATGTTGTCCATGATCGAGCGATGAAACAGGATTGGTTCTTGTGGAACCAGCGCGATGTTTGCTCGCAAGCTCTCCTGCGTTACTTTAGCGATGTTCTGATTCCCAACAATGATCTTTCCGCGCTCCACGTCATAAAATCGGAATAGGAGCTTTGTGATCGTCGACTTCCCTGCTCCAGAGGGTCCGACCAGCGCTACTTTCTCTCCAGGTTCAATGACAAGATTCATGTCGCGCAACACTCGACGCGTCTGGTTGAAGCTGAAGTAGACGTGTTGGAACTCAATGCGACCAGACTGAATCTGGAGCTCCTTGGCGTTGTCGACATCCTGCACCTCATACGGCGTATTCATGATCTCAACAATCTCATCCGCATCCGCCAGTGCCTCGTAGGTTCGACGAACGGAACGGCCGATATCCCACAAAACCATGAAGAAGCCAATAAGATATCCCTGGATGAGCGCAAAATCTCCGATCGTCAATTGACCTTCCTGCCAGAGACCGATGGCAAAATACATGATCAAGAACTCGATGGCGATCATCAGAATAGCTTGGCCGGCATCCATAATTTCTCCGAGGTTCCAAGTAAATGTATTTACCCGACGCCAACGCTCAAGCACTTCATGGAAGAGACTCTGTTCGTGGTTGAGTCCGTTGAAAAGTTTAATTGTGATTGCGTTCGACGCTGAATCAGCAAGAACTCCTGTTGCCTCTGAGTCCAGCTGCGAACGGCGATAATCGAACTTCGTCTTCCATCGCGAGAACAAGAAATTGAACAATAGGTAAAAGAAAACCCATGCGAACAAAACGGTTCCCAACAGGACGCTTCGACCACACAGAACGAAGAGATTTCCGATAATAATCACCGTCACAGGAACAAATGTAAAAAGAATCTGATCCATGAGCTTCTCGAAGGCATTTCCGATGCGATTCACTTTTCGGACGAGTGAACCAGCAAAATTGTTTGTGAAAAACCTATAGCTATGACCATGAAGATACTCATGGGCGCTTGCGTTGAGATCCGTCATCACGCGAGGCTGGAACCAATTATTGATGAGCGCCATAGCGCGCCAGCACACCCAAGCGCCAAGGTGGAAACAGAGGATGATAAACACGGTACCGACCAACGCTGTACGTAAATTGGTTGTAGCTATGACATCACCTGCGAGCAGGTCGAAGAACCGTTTATAGAAAACCGGTATGATGACGTCGACGGTTTTCGCAAGTACGATCAAGGACAATAACAACATGGCTCGGCCAGAATATGGTCGGATATGCTCCCAAAAAAGTTTCAGTATCGCTTTTGTGTTGATGTGTTCTCGCATAAAAGAAAATCGCCGTTTTAGGCGGCGATTTTTTCAATCTTGATTCGAGTGTACGGCTGTCTGTGCCCGACGTTTCGTCGGTACCGAGACTTTGACTTGTACTTGATGACCGAGACTTTTGTAGCCCGACCTTGTTCAAGCACCGTTGCCGACACTTTCGCGCCGCTAAGAGTGGGTGTTCCCACCTGTGTAGCTGTTCCTTCCTCGTCAGACACGAGCAGAACATCAAAACTGAGGTTTGCTCCGACGTCTGAGTCGAGTTTCTCAATCTTAAGTTCCTGTCCTTCTCGGACGAGGTACTGTTTCCCTCCTGTCTGGATTACGGCGAGTGTTGCCATAGCAGTATTTCCGCGGTTCCTCTGTTCCTGTGGGACGCCACTAAAGTGACTATGAAGAATTCATAGGGGCTTTAGCCCCGTCACAGTAACCAGTATACCAGCGTCGTTAATAAGTAATAACGCCGGTAGATTACTCATCCGCGAGTCGAATGTCAAGAATATCGCCTATTTTCAATCCATTCTGAGAGACAAACCCTGCAGAAACCTCCAAAACCTTATCCACAGGGGCGGGCGACGTATAAATCGTCTCAGCAGGATCCTCTGGTTGAGCGTCCTGCACAAAGCCAACGACACGTTCCCCATCGATCCAGAGAATGTCAATTGGGATGAACATGTCCTTCATCCAGTAGCGCTGATATTCCAATCCATCGTGCAAAAACAAAAGACCCTCGTCGGCCTCAAGCGACTCGCGACCCGAAAATCCCTTCTCGCGCTCAAAAATATCGTCGGCGATGTCTACATGGACAACGGTCTCGTTGGGAAAAACGACGACAGGTTCGACAGGCGAACATCCTGCGCCGAGAAACAAAAGTGAAAGAACAAACCATCTACGCATGTCGATCTTTTTGAACAAGAAGAAGCGCGCCCAGCACCATAATGATTCCAAGAATCAACAGAGCCACAAGCTTCTCACGACTCTGAAGAAATAACGCACTGACACCAAAGGCAGAGGCGATCACGATATAGAGAAGCACGATGTGCGTCTGTCCCCAGCCGAGTTTAAGAAGTCGGTGATGGAGATGCTTTTTATCGCCCTGAAAAATCCGCGAAAATCCACCCTCGCGCCATCGTCGACTCACAACCCAGACCACATCCAACAAAGGAATGCCTAAAACAAGGAGCGCGGTCGCGAGTTTCCCTCCAGAGATGACCGCAAGAATTCCGAGCATGTATCCGACAAACGTGCTTCCTCCTTCTCCTAAAAAAATGGACGCTGGGTGGATATTCCAAAATAGGAACCCAACGAACGCGCCCAATGCAACAGCGGATAGAAGGGCAACATCCGGCTGGAAGTAGGCGACCGTAAGCGAGAGAAGCATGACCATGAGAGCCCCCACGCTCGTGACGGACGTTGCCAAACCATCAAGGCCGTCGAGGAATTTCGTCGTATACATAACCACCAAGAGCCAGACAAACACGAGCAGATCCGATTGCCAACCCGCAAGAAAAATCTGACCACCAAGCGGGTTGGAAAGTTTTTCTACCTCAATGCCAAACCAGATGGCTGTAAGGACGGCGAGGATCGGGGCGATGATCGCCAGGCGCGGTGGAAGCGTAAACCGATCGTCAATGATCCCGCCAACCATCAGTATCAGTCCTCCCAAAAGCACGCCGACATATTGCCGTGTGGCGATTTCACCAGAAGTCAACCAATCACTCGAAATCAGGATCCCAATCGTCGCGGCGGTGATTGAGACAAAGATCGCGATCCCCCCCAACATAGCCACGGGACGCGAATGAATTTTTCGCCAAGACCCTGGCTGGTCAATGATGCCGAAATGAATCGCGACTCGCCGAACAAACAGCGTCAAAAAAAACGATAGGACAAACGCCAGCGTCCCCCAAAGGATGAGTGTAGTCATCATAGATCCTCTCCCTTTTCAATTCGAATCTTGCCTCCTTCCGTGAGCACGATGGTATCACGACGACGAACCTCACCTTGCAAAAGGGCATTCGCTATCGCGTTGTCGACTTCTTCTTGAACCAGACGTCGCAAGGGACGTGCGCCAAACTTTGGATCAAACCCACGCTGTGCCAGGTCCTGCACGGCGGCGTCCTCCGCACGGAACCCAATTCCCTTTGGATCGAGTCGTGAAGCTACTGCCTTCATGAACAGCTTGGTGATCTCTACAACATCCTCTTGTGCAAGCGGCTTGAAGACAACAATCCCATCAAAACGGTTTAAAAACTCTGGCCGATAAATCCCTCGCAATTCTTCTTCGACCAAGTGTGTCTTGATAACCTCGAGGTCCTCCGCACGACCGACCGCGTCTTGGATGTACTGCGTGCCCGCGTTGCTTGTGCAGATGATGATCGTATTGGTGAAATCGATCGTACGACCAACGGAATCCGTGAGGCGACCATCGTCAAACACCTGAAGAAAAATGTTCAGAATATCTGGGTGAGCTTTCTCGAGCTCGTCGAGCAAAACAATCGCAAACGGTTGCTTGCGCACCGCCTCCGTAAGAAGTCCCCCGCTTTGAGAACCTGGAGTGCCCAGCATCCGATTGATGCTGGTGGCGTCCTGATACTCGGACATGTCGAGTCGTACCATCATGTCCTCACTTCCGAAATATGTTTCTGCCACGGTCTTGGCGAGTTCCGTTTTACCGACACCGGTTGGACCAAGGAACAGGAATGTCGCAATCGGACGCGCTTGTGAACGCAATTCCGTACGAGCTCGACGCAAGGCCGAGGACACCGCGCTCACCGCTTCATCCTGTCCGATCACACGGCCATGCATTTTTTCTTCGAGTCCCAAGAGCTTTTCTTTTTCATCTTCTGCCACAGACATCGTGGGGATCCCTGTTTTTGAACTTACAATCTGTGCCACATCCTCACCTGTCACGAGCGCATCTTTTCCACGAGATTGAGAAACCTGCAACGCCGTCTCACGTGCAACCTCGATCGCCTTCTTGGGCAAGTATGTTTCGTGCATGTACC
>SCSL01000041.1 GCA_004298405.1 Patescibacteria group bacterium
AACGGGGCTGAAGCCCCTGAGAAGAATAGAGAAAGAACTCTTCTCAGCCACTTTAGTGGCGTTGAGCTACGAGACGGGGCTGAAGCCCCTATGAAACGTTTTTTTGAAGCTATTTTTTTGTTTCCCCAAGCTCATGTCGCAGATACGCTTCCATAAATGCCTCAATGTCCCCTTCCAGAACTCCCTCCGCGTCCGACGTCTCAAAGTCGGTCCGATGATCCTTTACGAGTTTATATGGATGGAGCACATACGAACGAATCTGATTCCCCCACTCAGCCGATTGATATTCTCCGCGCAATTCCGACTTCTCTTTTTCTTTTGCTTTCAACGCGAGCTGATGCAATTTTGATTTGAGAACCTTCATAGCTGTTTCCTTGTTCTGTTGCTGAGAACGTTCGTTCTGGCAGGAAACAGAAATATTGGTCGGAAGATGCACGATGCGCACGGCCGAATACGTGGTATTGACACTCTGCCCACCCTTGCCGCCGCTCATAAATGTGTCGATGCGCAAATCTTTTGGATCGATCTGAATCTCAGCCACATCTTCAAGTTCAGGGATGACTTCTACCAGGGCAAACGTCGTGTGACGCATCTTCTCGGCATCAAATGGACTGATACGAACGAGTCGATGCACGCCAGCCTCGCTCTTCAGATATCCATACGCCCAACGTCCTTCGACACGAAACGTAATGCTTTTGAGCCCCACGTCTTCCGCGCGCGATTCCCACAGCACGGTTACCCGCCAACCTTTTTTTTCCGCATAGCGCATATACATCCGCGTGAGCATCTGCGTCCAGTCCTGTGCTTCCGTTCCTCCTGAGCCTGCATGAATCGCCACAATGGCTGGATCCCTGTCGTATGCTCCAGCAAAAAGCGTGGCGAATTCCATCTTGGAAAATTTCTCTTGCGCAAGCGAACATTTGTGCTCCAAATCCTCTTTCATTGTTTCATCCCCAAGCCCCACCAATTCCTCCAGTTCACTCACCTCTCCAATCAGTTCCTCCCAGTCAGTCACCTCCTGTCGTAACTCGGCGGCCTCCTTGCTCACCCTCTGTGCCTGCTCCGCATCATTCCAAAATTCCGGCGCAGACATCTGCCCCTCAAGTGACGCAATCTTTATTTTTACGGTATCAAGGTCAAAGTAACCTCCAGGTGTCGAGTATCCTCACCCGGAGGTCTTTGATAGATTTAAGGAGTTCGTTCATACCCTACAACTTGATTTGCTTCGCGTACTTCCCTAACACCGGTAACTCCCACATTTTGCCTTGAAGAGCATTTACCATTCCCAATATGACGAGAATGATGAGCACAAGCGAGCCGAGCGCCCAAACGATTTGTCCCAAGAAAGGGATAATCATCCCAAACCACAGGGCAAGCCACACAAGGAGGATGACGAGTCCTTGTTTGCCATGATGTTGGGCAAAGGCACTCTCTTTTCTTAAGAGGAGCGGGAGCAAACACAGGATCCCAAGATATCCAATCGCCGAAATAAGGCGATCGTCTTGCATATCCTGCGATGCCGCAATGAAATCTGTTTCGTTTTGATTCATATACTTCTATGGTACCAGATTGAGTGAATTGACTAAAGCAAGAACGAGGGTCTCCCCTCGTTCTACAAGTTTCTGCATTCCACATTCCCTAAACTCCCTCAATTCCCTTTCCTCTAGTACATTCCCATTCCACCTCCCGGCATACCGCCAGCAGAAGGTTCTTCTTTCTTTGGCAGATCGGTGATCGCGCACTCGGTTGTGAGAATCATGATCGCAATCGATGCCGCATTTTGCAATGCAGAGCGCGTGACCTTGGCTGGATCGATAATGCCCGCGACAACGAGATCTTGATACTCATTTGTCGCCGCATTGTAGCCATGTCCACCGGTCATTTCTCGTACTTTTTCTGCCACAACCGAACCGTCCATTCCCGCGTTTGAAGCAATGAGACGCAGTGGTTCCTCAAGCGCGCGGCGCAAGATATCAATACCCACGCGTTCATCTCCATCAACAGGCACGGTCTCAAGAGTCCGCGCGGCACGCATGAGCGCGACACCGCCTCCAGGAACGATTCCTTCTTCCACCGCGGCCTTGGTTGCGGACACCGCGTCTTCAATCCGATGCTTTTTCTCTTTCATTTCTGTTTCGGTCGCGGCTCCCACACGAATGATTGCCACTCCTCCAGCGAGTTTGGCGATGCGTTCTTGCATCTTCTCTTTCTCGAAGTCTGAATCAGTTGCTTCAAGTTGTGTACGAATTTGTCCAACACGCTCATTGATCGCCGTCTTGTCGCCATGGCCTTCGACGATGGTCGTGTTGTCTTTGTTGGAAACAACTTTACGAGCCTGTCCAAGGTCATTGAGCTCCACGTTCTCGAGCTTCATTCCAATTTCATCGGATACAACCTTTCCTCCCGTAAGCACGGCAATGTCTTGCAACATAGCTTTGCGACGATCCCCAAAACCTGGCGCCTTGATCGCAAGCGTGGAAAATGCTCCACGGAGCTTGTTCACCACAAGCGTGGTGAGTGCCTCCCCATCAACATCTTCACAAATAATCACAAGCTCTTTCTTGCCAGTCGCCGCAACTTTCTCGAGAACTGGCAGAATGTCTTGCACGGAACTCACTTTGCGGTCGGTGATCAAAATATACGCGTCCTGATACTCGGCTTCCATGCGATCTGCATTGGTGACCATGTAGTGAGAAACGTATCCTTTATCAAACTGCATTCCTTCGACAACCTCCACATCAACGCCAAACGACTGTGATTCCTCCACGGTAATGACTCCATTCTCACCAACTTTCTCCATGGCCTTGGCGATCATGGATCCGATCTCTGAATCATTGGCAGAAATGCTCGCAACTTTCTCGATCTCTCCGCCCTTGATTGGCGTTGCAATTTTTTCCTTGATCTCTCGTACAAGTGCTTCCACGCCTTTCTCAATTCCTCGACGCAATACTTGTGGGTTGGAACCGGCTGTCACATTGCGTAAACCTTCCGCAATCATCGATTGCGCAAGAACGGTAGCTGTGGTGGTTCCGTCTCCCGCTACATCGTTGGTCTTGCTGGCAACTTCTTTAACAAGCTCTGCGCCGAGATTCTCAAACTTATCCTCCAGTTCGATTTCCTTCGCAACCGTTACTCCATCTTTCGTGATGGTAGGCGCGCCAAAGCCACGATCCAGAACGACATTACGACCCTTTGGACCCAACGTCACCTTCACTGCATTGGCGAGTTTATCAACCCCACGCTTAAGAGCTGAACGAGCATCTTCATTAAACGAAATTTGTTTTGCCATATATCTGTTTGATTATTCGATGATTGCCATCACGTCCTCCATGCGAATGATCAAAAATTCTTGACCGTCGATCTTCACCTCGTCTGGAGCATACTTCTTAAACAAGACTTGATTCCCGACTATGACGTCCATCGCAGAACGTTTCCCCGCTTCAAGCTCTCGACCTGGACCAACGGCAATCACCTCGCCGCGCTCAGAACGTTCTTTATCGATCGTGTCAGGAATAATGATCCCAGACGCGGATGTTTCCTCCTTTGAAAGGGCTTTCACGATGATGTGATCGCCAACGGGCTTGAGTTTCATATGCATGAAATCATTAAGATTTTAGAAGAAAAAAGTACGCTAGCAGTCTTCCTCCTAGACTGCTAGCGTCCTCATTTTGGTCAAAAAAGTAATTGCTGTCAAGGGATATAAAAACTCCTATTCATACTCAAAAATTCTCTCCTCTAAAGCCTGTCCGGCAGGAAACTCTTGCAGATTTTCCAGCATCCCCTTGGGCATCTTAATCCCTGCTTGTTCTGCAAGCGCGCGAATATGAGCCTCCAGCTCGCGAACGAACTTATCATCATCAAGGAAATCCCCCTCAAAGATTCTCACAGCCGTTTCAGAAGGAAGATACGTCAATGCAGAAGATTCTCTTGGCGGGATTTCTAAATGTTTTGTCACTCCAGAACGTTTCCATTGCTGTTTCCGTTCATAGATGGAGAGATCCGGTAGAATAAAGTCATATAACCACTGCAAAAATGCGCGATGCGCTCCAGAAATAGATTCCTTAGCAAAATACACATCTGCTTCAGATGGATTCCGGAGCCTGGGTGCCTGAATATAGGTACCATCAGCAAGGTCAAGCTGGACTTCTAATATCTCTCCTCCTTTTGGAGCATCAAACAATCCAACGGCCATACCAACCGAAAGAACGCTAGCCCAATAGTCTCTTATACGTAAATCAATATCATTTTGATACCAAGCTTCTGGCAGGAGATAGGTTGGTGTTCCAACAACGGTACCTTTTTTCTGCCGAACAATGCCTTCTTTGATAGCTAATCCAAAATCAATGGGTCGTGAAAGTGACTCTTCTTTATCAATCAAATTGACAATGATATTAGACGGTTTGATATCCCGATGTACCCATCCATGCGCATGCATCCGACGCAAGGTTCCTACAATCGCGCGCAAGGCAACCGCTTGTTTATATCCCCACTCCCCTGTTTTCAATTTTTCTTGCCATTCTGGATCCATTTCTCCTGCTTTCATCACTTCATGGAGTGTTCTCCCATCATGCCGCTCCATCACAATGGCCGTCCAAATGTTCCCCTGCTCATCATGGACCGTCTCATTCTGGACGTAATCTCCCGCCGCCATCAATGCTCCAATTTCATTCCACAGCGAGGCTCGTTTTAACACGGAACTCGAAGAGCCTTCTTCGACCATCATCATTTTTACAAGCCGAGGCCTCTGCGTACCGCCTAAATGGCGCACTTCGAACACTCGTCCATACGCCCCCCTACCCAATTCCTTTCCTATCTCCCAGACAAGCCCACTGGCGTAAATTCTTTTTGGAATGACCATTTCTCCCTCTTCATCCATCAGGGGAGGCGGCGGGTTATCTCTATTGCGCTGTTGGCGAATACCCTCAGGAGGAATCAAAGCCAGTTCTTCTTGCAATGAGGTATGGAAAACGTATCCCTCTGGAACCCCAACTCCTTCCTTGATCTCGATCAAAGCACGTTTCACCCAAGTCTCATCAGAAAGCTGTTTGCGCAACTCGCGTAGAGCTCGCGCGGTTTGCCCAACCGTGTCAGGTTCTTCGACATGAATCGTTTCAGCCACTTCTGGCCGCTCTGGTGGAATGTAGGTATCCTGGTCTGAAACTTTTTGATGAATTTGTTCAGGTTGTTCTCCCATAAAAAAATGTTATGTCGATTCTTGTGAAGACAGATACGCCCAATGGGTAAGCGATCCCGTCGCAAGCGCGGTCAGAGCAAGCCCAGGCCACAGTGTCCACAGATAATGATCGAACAATCCAATCGTGAAGAAAAGAATCGTGACAGTCATCGCAAAGAGCGTGCCAACGTTCCCCATCGGGGCATTCGCAAACGGATTAATTCTAAACACACAATACCCAAAGGCCATAAGCCCAACAAGACCAAGCTCGGCAAGGAGAAGTAAAAAGACGTTATGGATGGGTTGATAGGACCAAAGAGGATGTCCTGGGTCAAGACGCACAAGAATAAATGTGTAGGCGCTTGGTCCCACTCCCAACACGGAAGCCTGAAAAAAGACATCGCCAAACGTTTGGTACTGGCTGGCCCGCTCCTCAAAAGAAATAACTTCGAGACGTTGTGAGGGATCAAATCGAGAAAAGACCTGCGCGTGAAAGATGATGAGTGTCGAGAGAATCGAGGCAAGACCCAACACCATAATCGGGATGGCGCGCCGCGGAGGAATGCGTTTGCGCCACACCATGAACCCCACGAGTATGAAAAGAGCAAGGAACAATCCCAGCCAGGCGGAGCGTGAGAACGTGACAATCAACGTCGCTCCCAAGAGACTCGAAGCGATCAGTGCTGAGACGAGCTGACGTTTATTCTCAACCAGCCGCGTGAGCCATGCCAGCGCCACAATCCCAAAGGCGATGTAGCCACCAAAAACGTTTGGATGCGGAAACGTTCCATACGCACGCAATAGCCGCTCGCCACCGGCCTCCACAACCGCAATTCCAGGAGTCGTTGCTTCCTTTGCCGCCATCCCCACAAGCGTCACATCAGGACTTGATCCATGCAAAACTTGGAACCATCCAAAAAGAACCGGCACCACAAGACCGATCAAAAAAAGAGAAAGAATTTGGCGGATATTGGTTCGATCGTCCGTAATCAAGGAAAACAACATGGCGGCCGAAACAACATGGATGAGGTGAAACCACCCAACCCATTCGACCTGCATGAGACTCAAGGAAAAAAATGCGACGGCAAGAAAGAAATACATTGAGCGGATTATGGAAGACACGTGCGGATGCGTGTGTTGTCGTCCGCGCAAAAAAAAGGCAAAGACGATCATGGCCTCCACAACATAGATGGAGAATACGCCGTACGCGGACGGTTCGCCGGAGACTTCCGCGGTCGACAAAATCATGGCTGTCTGCCAAGGAAGAAAAAAGATCGAGAGGAGAAACAGGATGTTAGCAAACTTTCGAATCATATAGTCATCACATTATGAAACGGGACTTTAGACGCCACCAGGATGGATGGGATGCGAAGGACAAGCAGACCGACCTCCTGGTGGATGGATAAATCCTGTTTCATAATGTGATGACTATAGGTAGCGCTCAAGGAGGGATTCGTATGTATCGCGATACTGCTCCCGCCGGTCGTTATCATGAAATTTGAGCATCTCGTCTGTTACAACCACGCGTGAATCAAGGTTGGCCAGCTCTCGCAGAGGGACAGGAAGTCGATTGCGTTGAACGGACCGAAAAAACGGTTCAGTAAGACTCCATTGGAGAGGGATGCTTGGAACACGATACGGTTCGTGACGATGATGGCTGGTGCGCGGTTGGGCGTTGGGGAGACTGCGTGACACCCACCGATTCTCTGCTTGTAACGTAGCAAGCGATCCATCGCGATCAAGTACGGGAACCAAGGAACGAACCCAGAAGGCCATGTAGTAATCGCGTGGCAGACACAGCTCCTCAAAATTCAGTCTCTGTGTGGTTGAGAAAAAACTGAAACAAAATGGATCCTGGACACTTGAAGGTTGACCGTGTGTGGGACGACGACCACACAAAAGAAACGGTAGTACAAGCCAAAAACGCGTGGACCAAATGTGACCCGGACGCGTGACGACGTAAAGATCAATATCGCTGTCCTGGCTGGTCGACCACCAGGCGAGTGTATTCCCTGCGGCAACGGCTCGTACGCCAGGCAGGAGTGAAAAATAGTGAGCAGCACGTCTGAGCACCCGAAATTTCCGCTCTGCATCCAAAAACCGATCTTGCCGACCCTCGACAAGCTGTTTCACTCCCGAACCCTTAAGCGCATAAAAGCCGTTCTCTACCTCGAGCTGGTCGTTGAGCCACTCGCTTCGCTCCACAATGACATACACCTGCGCGAGCTCGTACGGTCGTTCAGGCTTGAGCAACCACTTCCAGATCTCAAACAGTGTGAGTGGGTAAGAAAACTGGGAAAACCAAAGCACTGTCCGCAGAATCGATTGCTCGAGGTCACTATGCACTCCCATATAGAGGCATCTTAGCAGTCTTGCCCTGTTTATGGCTGTGGATGAAAAACGACCCCTTTGATGAAGAGGTCGTTTCAATTATTCTGTTTTTGGATTCCGTATCTTCGAAAAGACGAACTGTTGCTGAAGGATCGATACGATGTTCACGGTAACCCAGTACAGCGTAAGTCCTGCCGGGAGCGTGGCTCCGATCACGACCGTAATGACTGGCATGAACATGAGCATTGATTTGTTCATGGAGGCCAGCATGGTCTCGTCAAGCGCTCCCTTCTTTCCTTTCACCTGCTTGGGAGGTTGCTTGTGCATGAGCATCCGCGTCTGCATGAACTGGAAATATCCAGCCAGGATCGCGAGATAAAGACTTGCGGTGGATAGATCAATCACTCCAAGAAATACATGACCGATCTGGCCAGGATTTGCCACAAACGGGTACAACTCAGCGAGCGTCTCAGGACCAAACCCTGCCAGAAGCACGCGATACAGAGCAATGAGAATGGGGAGTTGAATCAGTAAAGGAAGGCAGGAAGCAAGCGGGTTCACCTTCTCTTTTTGATAAAGTTCCATCATGGCCTTGGCAAGCGCTTCTTTATCGTTCGCATGCGTAGACTTCAACTCCTCGATCTTTGGCTGAAGCTCCTGCATCGCTTTCTGACTCTTGAGCGACTGGCTCATGAACGGCCAAAGGATCAGTTTGATAATGACCGTAAGTGCGATAATCGCGAACCCAATATCCGCTCCAGGCAAAACGTCATACAAAAAAACAAGGAGGTTGAAAATGGGAACGGAAAGGACATTGTGAAAAAATTCACCCATACTTATGTCGTTGTTTCTTCCGTCGGAGCGCTTCCCTCTTCTGCTGCTGTCTTTTCCTCCTCCCCCACCTCCCCCACCTTTTCCACCTCATCTACCTCTCCTACCTTTTCCACCCCCTCCGCCACCTCTTCCACCTTTTCTATCTCATCTCCTGAGATATTAATCTTCCATCCGGTGAGTTTGGCTGCGAGTCGGACGTTTTGTCCTCCCTTCCCGATCGCAAGCGAAAGTTGATCTTCTTTCACTTTCACAAAGGCACCTTTCTCATCGGGTTTTAATTCAAGACTCGTAATCTTAGCGGGCGAAAGAGCGTTTGTGATAAATACGTTTGGATCCTCGCTCCATTCCACGATATCAATTTTCTCTCCACCAAGTTCCGCAATAATAGTTTGGATGCGTGTCCCACGCTGACCGATGCAGGCACCGATTGGATCAATGGAATTCTCCGAGGTTGTAACGGCAACTTTGGAACGCGAACCTGCCTCGCGTGCAATGCCTTTTATCTCAACCGACCCTTCCGACACTTCAGGAATTTCAAACTCAAACAAGGTTCGAACCATTTCCTCGCTGGTGCGAGAAACAAGAATCTCCGGACCTTTGGTGGTAAGACCGACTTGTTTCACAAACACCTTGATACGATCCCCTGGATTGTATCGTTCAGATGGAATTTGATCTTCAGAGCGCATGACACCCGTCGTGCGACCCAAGTCGACAAGCACGATACGTCCTTCGCGACGCTGAACCGTTCCGTTCATGATGGTTCCCTCATGCTCCTTAAATTCGCCAAAGATCACTTCGCGTTCAGCCTCACGCAATTTCTGCGTGATCACCTGCTTGGCGGTCATAGCGGCCATGCGACCAAACTCTCCTGGCGTCGGCATCTCGGTACGAATAATATCACCGACTTTTGCTCCCATCTTGAGCACTTGTGCCTCGGAAACCATGATATCCGTCTTTGGATTGAACCGTGGACCCAAGTCATCTTCAATAGAAATGGCAGGGATCTCTTCTCCCTTTCTGCGCGCCTCTTCAATCTGCAGAGCAAGAGCTTCTGCGCGAGCTTTGCGTTCCTCTTCGAGTTTTTCCAACTCCTCCAAATCCATATCTTCCACAACCGTCTTCACATCAAATACACGTGATACTGCCGTGGCCGGATCAAACTCGACTTCAATGTTACTATTCTTATCGCCAAAATCTTTGCGATACGCCGCCGCAAGCGCAGACGAAATCGCATCGATCACAGATTCATAAGCCAGACCTTTTTCCTCACAAATCTGACGGATCGCTTGTTCAATAGGAGATGACATACATGTTTCAACAAAGAAACCCGTCTTAGCGACAGGTTTCTGATGTGCAAAGACTACCAAAAGCGCTCGGGGATGTCAATGTTCTTTATGTGCGTAATCTTGGGAGGGGCTTCTTGAAACTCAATCGCAAGCACATCAATCCGCCAAGGAAGGTGCGCCTGCTTGGTCTCAAGAAGATATCCCTGGGCGACGCGCAAGATATGACGAATTTTCTGAGGCGTCACTGAATCCTCAGGATACCCAAACGCAAAGGTGGATCGCGACTTCACCTCAACAAAAACGACCTCGTCGCCGTCTTGGCAAATGAGGTCGATTTCTCCAAATGTTTTTTTGTACTGGCGCTCAATGACACGCAGACCCTGCGACTGTAAAAATTCTGCGGCCAGTTGTTCTCCTGCATTTCCGAATCGCCTCCTGTCGTCCATACTAACGTCGAGCTCGACGCGGAAGATATTTTCCTTGCTCTTTGAGCATTTCCTCTCGAGCGCGCTTAACGGGAACGTCCCGCTTCATGTAGCGAACCAAGAAGAACACCCACACGATCGTGGCGATCATCCAAATGGGATACCAGAAACGGGCTCCAAAAAGTTGAATTCCCTCAAAGCTGAAAAAAAACAAAATGACACCGAGGATTCCCATGGTAACGAGAAGAGTCGAGACACGACTTCCGACCTCTCGCTTGTAGCGATCCCCTCCCCTGCGATCGACGACGATACGGCCGATGATTCCCAAAATCAGGAAAAGCACAAAGAGCCCAAACACGATGCTGCCAAGAAGCCCTCCGACTTCGGGAGGTTGCAAGGTGAGCCAATAGGTTGGTTGTAAGAATGAAGACATAGACACAACGAGCCTAGCAAAGACAACCTAGACAATCAAGAACCACTGTGAGTTAGGATTCCCGCGAGATCCTCGAGAATCCCAGAAATCACATTCGTTGCAATGAAAATACCTAGAAAGGTCGTCGCGATCCCTAAGAGTTTATAAAAAAATCTCGATCCACCAGATCCAAACTTTTCTTCCGCAAACGGAATTCGACCAAACCAAGACAGGACAACATCCGTCTTTTGAACCATCAAAAACCCAACGACCATAACCGCGAGCCCGAGCGGAATGCGGATGAGGGGAGACATAGTGGTTACAGTATAACAAAAGATACCTCGCCGTGACGAGGTATCTTTTGTGGTGGGCGTTGAGGGATTCGAACCCCCGACTTCTTCGATGTAAACGAAGCGCTCTAACCAACTGAGCTAAACGCCCGAGTGAGAGAACTGAACAACCAACGGTTGGACAGTTCCGAGTGAGGCGCGTTTAGCTCCCCCGAGGAACGAGGGGGCCGCTAAACGCCCGAGTGAGAACAGAGTACTGTATCGTATGATGAAAATCAACACAGGAGACCGTTGACATTTGTTCGGGTTTACTCTTAAATACCGAGTCCACTTGGACTCACGAAGGAGGAAAGCGATGCGAGACTATCACGGAGGGCGTCGCGAACGGGAGCCGCTCGTGCGTGAGATCTACGGACTCGGCTTCTCGCCTCAAGAGATCGCCGAGATCACGAAGTGGAGCGAGGCGACGATCGTTCAAGACATCCGACGGCTTGGTGGGAAGAAAGCGTTCCCGAATCGCCCCAAGCACAAGTGCGACGTTTTCGCCGCAGTGATCCGTCGCTACGCGCAGATCATGATCGTCTTCACGAACAACGAATGGAAGGTCGCTGAGGGAGAGGACGCGGTGCGTCAAGCACTCGCGACGTGGCTTCGAGAGGACTTGATTCATACGATGCTCCGCGGCCTCCAGATCATGCTCGACCAGCTCACGGTTCCGAGCTTTCCGCCCGAACGTCACCATCATGCGCGTCTGCTCGGTGTGATCCTCGGGGTGGCCGTCCGCGATCCGTGCAACACGGAATCGTGGCCGCTCACCGCCACCGAACACTGGTGGCATGAAATGCTCGCGGCGATCAGGTCTGGGAAAGAGCCGCCTCCTCATTCGCACTGGCACCTGGGTCAGATGATCGTGCGGCGGATGCTCACCCAGCGGCGCGCCCAGATCATGCCGATCTGGGACGAGAGTGTCTTCACGATCCTGGATGACTTGCTTAAGTCGCTTTATGAGGACGAACGCAAGCTCATCTGCGAACGGTTCGGCATCAACGTCCCGAAGGCGAGGACAATGGAGCAGATAGCTCTAGACTGGAAGTACTCACGGACGATCAACAGGTTCCGCGTTCAAGTGAAGAAACACCAGCTAGGTGTGCTCGGCGATCCGGTCGGCAACGCGCTTCAGTACGAACTCGGACGTCGAAAGGCGAGGGAGGAAGTCGTTAGAGTGGACCCCCACGGGCAGAGCCCGTGGTCCCGAACCTCGCTTTGCTCGGTCGTGCAAGCGGGCGCTGAATCAAAGATTCAGCTTCGCTTGACCTGAATCCTGGCGTTCTTGGAACCTGA
>SCSL01000042.1 GCA_004298405.1 Patescibacteria group bacterium
GGAAACGGCATACGTCCGTGTCGTCTCAGAACACGACGGACAAACAACACAGATTCTTAAACAACGATTCCCGTATACGCTCTGAGGGGGTGGTACGGTTTCATTGCAAAGTTAGCCCCTAACTACCCGCCAGTAGGTAGGCAACGGAAAGAATCAAAGGGTCAAAGTATCAAAGGGTCAAAAAGGGACTAAGGCTCCAAGGGCTTCTTGCGAAGACGGAACACAAACTGATAGTCCGCATCCCACGCGTCCGCCGGCTTCGCCCAAGCGCTGAAGAGCCACGACCCGCCGTCATCGCGCTCCACGCGGAAGACGCTCGGGCCGCCGTCCGAGTCGGGAATTTGCTTCATGCCGACGTAGACGTACTCGTCCATCGGCTGGTTAGCGTATTGCAAACGAAATTGTGGACCGACTTCCGGTGGACAGAATTCGAGACCTAGCTCTTCTGCTCGCGCATAAATCTGATCCGTTGTGGCACCGTCTGGGAATCCAAGGTCTTTTACATGAAGACGGATAAGGGTTATTTCTTCTGGGGACTTAATCTTCCACTTCCTCCAGTCTGGTTGTGTGGGATCTGGCTCACGAAGGGAGCGTCTGAAGTCGTCGTGTGCCATCATTGATTTGGCGTAGTCACCAATTCTATGTCCATTGTCTTCTAGCAGTGTCTCGAGCTCGAGTTCGTCTTTACCCCCAATCTCAATATTCTGTCGGCGAATGCGTTTCTCAGGGAATGAGGTGTAGATGAGTTCAAGAGTGTCTGGAATGTGTTGGAAGAAACCGTCTTCGAGTTTCCCGATATAGATTTGAGTCTCTGGAGTTATTTCTTCCAAAGAACGAGCTATCTGGTGTGGAGAGGAATCAAACATGGTGAGGAGATCTTCTTTGGGATCTCGTGTATTGCGCCACTCGAGAAGATCATCTGAGAGAGGTTTGTTGGTATGGATCTCGTATAAAACAAAGAGTTCGTACTTGTTCAAGGGATCGTCTGTTTCTTTTTTACTCAAGAGAGATTCCAACAACGCTAATTCTTGAGATTCAATGGCTCTTTTTTCCCATGCATACATCTCAATACGTAGCTGGGTCATCTCTTGGTCTAGCACCTGTTTGCTGTGTTGTGCTTGTTGTCTGTCCGTCTCATCACCAGACGTTAATGCTTTCTCAAAAGAAACATCAAAATCCTGTTTTAATACGCGAATACGTTCTAGGGAAACCCTTGCTTCTTGGCAGAGATGGTTGTTGGGCATAGGAAAAACTCACTATGGGTTCAGTGAGTGCTACTCTAGCATTTCATTCTTTGAGGTTCAATGACTGTCAGACACAACCTCTTGTGGACGCGATTGACGCAAGGTGCTCCGTTTCAAACTCTCAAAAAAACGCTTCTGTTCTTCGACGTGCAGGAGCGAGGCAATCCCGATATACACAAGAAGCCCGAGGCCGCCAGCCAAAATCGCTTGAAACAAGACTCCAAAGAAGCTGTCCAAGGACAGGAACGTCAAAACAACAGGCTTAGCAAATTGCATCACGAGTCCCGCCAACATTCCCGCAACGCTAAGTTTGAAGACAAGAGTCAAAAGATCTGACTCTTTTAACGTGCCAAGTTTTTGTCGAAGAAAAATCCATAAAAGAACCGCATTCACGAGCGAGGCCGTCGAATAGGCGATGACAAGGGCAATCACCCCAAATTGATCCTTAAGGAGAAACGCGCTCAGAATACCTACAAGAACCGATACAAACGCGATGATAAGCGGTGAGAGCGTATCATGTAAGGCATAAAAGGCTCTTGCCAGCACAAATACCATTGATTGAGGAATGAATGTTAGCGCAAAAAAAGCAAGTGTGTCGGCCGTTGCGATGGTTGCCGCCCAATCAAATGCGCCTGCCCCAACAACCACACGAACGATTTGGGCACGAAAGACCAAAAAAATCAGCATCATCGGGACGAGGAGATAGAGGAGTTGCCGTGTGGTGTTGACGATTGTCTCGATAAATCCCTGCATGTCCTTGCGGGCGGCCATCTCAGAGAGGGTCGGAAATACGGCAATAGCAAATGAAACGCCGATGATCCCCACAGGGAAAAATTCGATGTTGTAGGCAAATTGAAAAACCGTCAAGGAGCCGACAATAAAGGTGGAAGCCATGACCGTAAGCAGAAGAAGCATCAACTGGTTGACCGCAAGTCCAACGGTTCGTGGACCCATGAGTCGAACCATTTCTCTAATATCCTTTGCCTGCGGTTTAAAGATCCACGCATAGTGATATCCGCTTCCCCAAACGCCAAATATCTGGACAGCAAGATGGAGAATTGCCCCAAGAACAACTCCCCACGCCAGACCAATGGATCCAAACAGATCCACAAATACGAAAGCTCCAACAATAATTCCTATATTATAAAAGATGGGCGCCAATGAAAACAGTACAAATTTTTTGAGGCTTTGGAGGACAGATCCGTAGATCATGGAAACGGCCAAAAGAATCTGTCCAAGGAACATCACAC
>SCSL01000043.1 GCA_004298405.1 Patescibacteria group bacterium
GAGCATCCCGCAAAGAGAAGAGGGAAACAAAAATCCGTGCCCTGAACGCCCATCTCGTGACCGTCCTTGGCACAGAGTTTACTCATCTAACAGTGTGAACGATGTTCGTGGACTTGCGCAAGAGTCCTTAAAAGTTGAGATACGGGAATAAGAGCGGTTTCTACGCGCCCTACGAGCGATTCGAGGGTCGATGCTTGAGTGACGGAAAATGGTCCAATTTGGGTGCGGCGCAATTCCTCCACATAACCTCCGCCGCCCAGCGCGCGTCCAAGATCCCGAGCAAGACTGCGGATATACGTCCCGCTTGAACAACGGATTGTCACAGCAATCCGGCCCCCCTCCTTTTTAAGGAGGGGCTGGGGGTGGTTACGCAGCTCGAATGAGTAGACCTTCACCCTCCTTGCCTTTCCCTCAATCGGTTTCCCTTCCCGTGCCGCCTCATACATTTTTTTGCCGCCAACCTTGATTGCCGAATAGGTGGGTGGTACTTGCTCAATCTCGCCGATGAATTGATTGATCGCGTCTGGAGACCACACTACCGACGCCTCTGTAATCGTCCCTTCCGTATCATCCGTTGTCGAGCTTGCTCCCAACACAAACACCGCCTCGTACTCTTTATCGAGCCCAACGAGCTTTTCCATCTCTCGTGTAGCAAAACGTCCAACACCAACAATCAGCAACCCCGTTGCAAACGGATCCAGCGTCCCCGCGTGTCCAACCCGCCGCTCACCTGTGAGTCGGCGTACTCGGTCGACCACGTCATGGCTCGTGATCCCTGCGGGTTTATCGATAAGAAGGAAACCTTGTTTGGAAAGAGTTCCCTGTTCGATTGCTTGACTTTTTTGGATTTTGGAGGTATCGTCGTTTTCTATTTTGGACATAGCGTTGAATGCCTTATGGGTGTTTACCGCTGTGGCTGAGGTTTGCTACTGACGCATTTTGCATCAGAGAAGTAGGCTACCACAGCAGGAGAAGTCATGTCTCTTATCGGACAAAGCTGGGAGCTCATGTGTGAGCTCGCCAAGCGCACTCCTTGGGGCAGGATCGAGATCCAGCCCCTCATCCACGACATCGCTCAGGTGGCGCCGGAGTTCGTCCGGTTCCTCGAGAACGGTGGGCGGGTGATGATCCAGGGAAAGGTCTTCCCCACCTGGAAGCTCATCAAGCTCGGACTCCACAAGTCGCCCGAGGCCTACGCCTCCGTGCTCGAGGCCAAGGGTCACAAGATCAACAAGTGGGCCCGCGACATCCTCATGAAGATCACTTGCTCGCAGGAGGTGGTCGATCTCGAGCTGGTAGATGTGAGCGGAGCCGAGCTCGGGTTCACGCAGGTCTACACGGCCCGCGAGTGCTACGAGCGTGCCGTCACGTTCGGTCTCTATCCCTGCCCGGCCGAGACGGGTCCCGCCACGCGCGATCAGTACAACGACCAGCCCGCCGGTGAATACCGGCGTATCGCGATGGAAGCCATCGCGGACTCCGGTGGCGGTCTGAACGTCTTCGACGTCTACCGCGACGGGGGCGAGCTCTGGCTCGAGACGGACAGCGGTCACCCTGACAACCGGTGGAATCCCGGCCACCGCTGGGTCTTCTGCCGTCGCAAGCCCTAGCGCTTAGGACTTCGGATCCTTGTGTCATGCTCTGGCACTTGGATCCTTAGTCCTTTTTCTTTTGTCCTGTATGCTAGAGATGGTACTAGGCGAATATGTTAGTGGTCATGGCTACTGACTGCCGAATCTAACACTCGTATACTGAGAATGACTTTGGCTACGGCTTGAGACAGTGGGTGTACGAGTCGTTCAAAAAATGAACATGCTTGGCGCAGGTAGCTAGGTGACTTTAGATCACGAATACGATTCAACCCTGAGAGTACTCGAAGGGTGGTGTGTTGGGAGGCTACTTGCGTATACGTGCGGACTCCGATGGCGATCTGAACGTCTTCAACGTCTACCACGACGGGGGCGAGCTCTGGCTCAAGACGAACAACGGTCACCCTGACAACCAGTGGAATCCCGACAACCGCTGGGTCTTCTGCCGTCGCAACCCTCTTCATTTCTCTCCAGACGTTCTGTTTGGGGAGTTTTGTTTTGCGATCAGATTTCCATGCCATCCTCCAAGCATGCGACCGACCTCTGAGAGTTTTTCTGAAAGCGCGATATACTTCTTGTTGTCCAGAGACTTTGTTTCCCAGAGAACCAGAAGTAGGATTTTTACCGTATCAAGTTTTCGAATCGCTGTTCGGACATACGGAAGTTTATCGGCCTGTGGAGTAAAGCCTGCCGTGCTGGTCATTTCTATTGCCTCGATAAGAATGATGTCGATGCGTGAGGCAAGTGTGTACCGATGGACTTTTGGGATTGTTGGATAATATTCAAACCAGACAAGATATGCCTGTTTCAACTTTTGTAAGACCGGAAGGAGTTCGGGGGGGTAACATATAAGGAGATCATTTCGTTAGAAAATTTACTTGAAGCGTGGGGGGAATTTGTTCGTGGAAAACGCGCACGAGGTGATGTAATGGAGTTCGAGGTGAACCTCATGGAGAATTTGATTGAGCTTCATTCTAGACTGGCCAATTTCCGTTACCGTCATGAACCGTACCAGGCATTTACCATTTCAGATCCAAAGACTCGAAAAATTCATAAAGCCACAGTGATCGATCGCATCCTTCACCGAGCAGTATACCGTAAGTTGTATCCAGTCTTTGATCCGGCCTTTATCGCTAACTCATATTCGTGTCGACTTGGGAAAGGAACTTACAAAGCTCTTAATCGATTTCAAGCGCTGGCTTGGATTGTTTCACATAATCATCGACGGACTATCTGGGTGCTTAAATGTGATATTCGTAAATTTTTTGCCAGCATCGACCATGTGACGCTGATTCATATTCTCGGTCAACGGCTGGACGACAAGCTGGTCGTTAATCTCCTTAGTACGATTGTGGAGAGTTTCCATGTCGAGCCAGGGAAGGGCTTGCCGCTGGGGAATCTTACCTCTCAACTATTCGCAAACATCTACATGAACGAGTTCGACCAGTTCGTGAAGCACGGGCTTCGGTTTAAGCACTACATCCGCTATGCCGACGACTTTGTTTTCCTGTCACAAGATCGTCGTGAATTGCAAGACGTACTTTCTGTTGTCACGACGTTTCTTCAACAGAACCTTCATGTATCCCTCCATCCAAACAAGGTCGAGCTACGGACATTTGCTTCTGGCGTGGATTTCCTTGGTTGGATTCACTTTTCTGATCATCGAGTTCTACGAACAGCGACAAAACAGAGGATGTTGGCGCGTTTATCCCAAACGCCATCCCAGTCAGTGATTCAATCGTATCGTGGGTTGTTGAGCCACGGTAATACTCAGAAGCTTATTTCCCGGATCGATAATCGAGTTCGTTGACCAATTTCCTTTTTTTCGCTAACCTTTGGAGCGTCTTTAGCTAGAGCATTCCACCCAGCCCCTAACCCCCTACTTTCATGAACATCACAGAACTTGCCCGTCGTCTTCGCGTTCGACCTGAGGAACTTCACAATAAGTTGCCTGAACTTGGGTTTGCCGTGGGAAAAAAGGCATTGAAAATCGACAACCGCCAGGCGCAGGCAATCACGGAAGCGTGGAATGAAATGCGTCGCAAGGAACGGCTTGCGGAAAAAGTACGAGACCAAAAGGCTCAGGCGGCTCGACGCGATCTTCCAGACACGGAACGCAAAACCGTCTCACTCCCAGGGGTGATGACGGTTCGTGATTTTGCTTCGGCACTTGATCAGCCGGTTCCCCGCATTATGCAAGAGCTTATGCGCAACGGCATTCTTGCGGCGATCAACGAGCGGATCGATTTTGATACCGCGTCCATTCTCGCGGAGGATCTTGGATTCAAAGCCATTTTGAAAGATGGAAAAACGACCGAGGAAGACACGGAAGGAACAGAGAAACTTCGCGACCGCATTGAGACAGAACAGAAAGGCTCGCTTGTACGCCGACCTCCCGTCATCGTGGTTATGGGTCACGTTGACCATGGAAAGACACGTCTTTTGGATGCGATCCGTTCGACCAATGTGATGGACACAGAAGCCGGCGGCATCACCCAGCATATTGGCGCGTATCAAGTGGAACGAAATGGAAAGATGCTCACGTTCATCGACACCCCTGGACACGAGGCCTTTACGGTCATGCGTTCACGAGGAGCCAAGGTTGCGGATATTGCCATCTTGGTGGTGGCCGCGGATGACGGTGTTCAACCACAGACAAAAGAAGCGATCAACATTATTAAGTCGGCGGGTCTTCCGTTTGTGGTGGCGCTCAACAAGATCGATCGCGAAGAAGCCAACATCGAAAAAGTAAAAACACAGCTTTCAGAACTTGAACTTGTCCCAGAAGATTGGGGAGGAAAAACCCTCGTCGTTCCTGTGAGTGCCAAGGCTGGGATGAATATTGAACAGTTGTTGGACATGTTGCTGTTGGTGGAGGAAATGGAACGTGCACACATTGTGGCCAATCCCGATGGTCGCGCGATCGGAACCGTGATTGAATCAAATGTGAATCCAGGGGCTGGTCCGGTTGCAACTGTGCTTGTGCAAAGTGGGACGCTCCGGATCGGTGACGACCTGGGTGTGCGAGGAACACAGTTTGGTCGTGTGCGTGCCATGCAAAACTGGAAAGGGGAGAGTCTTGAGTCAGCTCCGCCTTCAACCCCGGCCAAGATCATTGGATGGAAACTTGCCCCAGCCGTGGGAGATGTCATGGAAGTGCCTGTTGATGTCAAGGAATTGAAAAAGATGAAATCCACGGACTCCAGTCTGAAAGCGACGGAAGAGGTGGCATCCATCCGCCATGTGATGAAGACCTCAGAGGAAGGACAAGAGGCAGACGAAGGAAAACACGTCGTCAATCTCATTATCCGTGCAGACGTCTTGGGATCATTGGAAGCCATCCTCGGTATGCTTGATAAGATCAAACATGAACAGGTGGGAGTGAAGGTAGTTCAAAAGGGACTTGGCAATATTACCGATGCGGACATCAACACCGCAGCGGGAACAGGGGCGATTGTGATTGGATTTAATGTGCGACCAAGTGGAGGTGCCGAGGAACTCGCCCGTGAGAAAGAAGTGGATCTGCGCGAGTACAAAATTATTTACAAATTATTTGAAGAGGTGATTGATGAATTGAAGAAGCGTCTTCCATCGGATACGGTGATCGAAGAACAAGGAAGGTTCGAGGTTCTCAAGAACTTTAAGAAGATCGACGGTGGGTGGATTATCGGTGGCCGCGTGAAAGCAGATAAGATTCACAAGAGTGCCAAACTTCGTCTGTCACGAAACGGGGAGTATATTGGCGAAGGAAGCATTTTGAGTCTTCAACTCGGTCGCGCAGAGCTGAAAGAGGCTCAAGCGGGTCAAGAGATCGGAATGAGCTATAAAGGAAAAGTGAAACCGGAAGAAGGGGATCAACTTGAGGCGTATACCGAGGATCGTATTACCAAAGAATTAAAAATCGAAGGAGTCAATCTCCGATAAATGCTATGTCTGAACACACATTTACTTCTGAAAATTTT
>SCSL01000044.1 GCA_004298405.1 Patescibacteria group bacterium
AAACGAGGTGATAGAACGTACCATCCAAGAGCTCATCAACGATTCTGACGCATTACAGAGGCTCGTTGGCTACCAATGGATTGTTGAACAATGTGTATAGGTTAATTGGGGATGGTATTAGGATGCGCCGCGTCCAAAGAGGACGACGAGCGGGGTTTTGATGAGGATGTAAAGATCCAACCACGGGCTCCAGTGTTCGATGTAGTAGGTATCCAGACGTACCTCGTCGTCGAAGTCGAGGTTTGCGCGGCCGGAGATTTGAGCCATGCCTGTGATGCCCGGTTTGATCGTAAGGACTTTGCGTTGTTCTGGTTTGTAACGATCGACTTCCTCGGGAAGATGCGGACGAGGACCCACGAGGCTCATGTGTCCACGCAGGACAAGGAAAAATTCAGGAAGCTCGTCGATAGAAAATTTGCGGATGAATTTTCCTACACGCGTCACACGCGGATCGTTCTTGATCTTCACGAGCGGAGATCCTTTGCGTGTATCAGCGGCGGCAAGTTCGTTATATCGTAGGGTGTGCGTGCCTGGGCACATCGATCGAAATTTGAAATAGGTAAACAGCTGTCCGCCTTGACCTACTCGACGGGCAGGACTTCCATCATCGAGTCTGGAGAAGAAAACTGGTCCGCGAGAATCAACTTTGATGGCAAGCGCGGCGAGCAACATGATGGGGGATGCGAGAATAATCAGAATGAGGGAAGCCCCTACATCGAAGATGCGTTTGTAAATGGCCCCCCATCCATCGAGGGGTGTTTTTTGAACTTCGATGATGGGAATGCCGGCGTAGGTTTGAATGATGGAGCGACCGATTGCGGCAGAGAAAAGGTCGGCGCAATATCGGAACCCCAAGTGCTCCTGCTCTGTGAAGGCGATGATCTCGAGGGTCTCTTGTCGGGAAGCTTCTGGATCTGCCAAAACAATCTCGTCAATCGTTCCTTCTCGTTTCATCTGGCGAAGTTCTTTTGCGAGTGCCTTGGTGAAGTTTTTATACTGACCCACAACGCGGAAGCCCAGACGTTTTTTCTCTCTAAACTCGTTGACAAGGGCTTCGGCGGCAGAGGTTTTTCCAATGAGGATGATTCGGTGTGTCCCAATTCCAAAACGTAGGAGGGATCGCTGGAGTCCGCGTACCACCAGTCGCTCCAGTGCCACAAACAGAATTGCCAAACCCCAACCCGCGATCGCAATAAAGCGTGACTCAAATAAGACACGTGAGAAAAACGAGATCGCAAAAACAAGCGCCATGGAAGCGGAACACGCAAGGACAATGCGAGAGAGTTCGCTTGCGACCGAACGGCGTGTGACACCGTAGAGACCAGATGCGGCAAAAACCAGGATGAACACGATCACCATCGGCGTCACCACCTTGAGGTAGCCTTGCAAGGTAAGATCGAAGATGACTGGACGGATGGCGGTGAGGCCAGGGTGGAAGCGGGAGAAGTACGCGGTAATGCCGGCCGTAAGCAAAGCGAGAAAATCAAGCGGGACAAGGGCGAGAGTAAATGTGAGTTCAGAACGTTTCATACGAGTAAACCAATGGTAACAAAAAACCTCGCGCTTAGCGAGATTCTTTGTCGTCCATAGGGAGTGGTCTGTAAGCCGAATTTTGTTACGATGGCAATCTATCTTGATCGCCCATTGCTGGACGATTCAATCGAGCTACCAAATTTGCTCTTTCATCAGAAAGGGTTTGCCACGCTTCCATGTCGCCATGGAGCGAGAGGTGTAGCCTTGCGACATCACCTCACTTTTCACCTTTCGTCCGACCGGGGCCGAACTAGTATTGTCTCTGTGGTACTTTCCCTAGGCTTTGAGTCAGGAACCATGGAATAGATTTCTCCAATTCCGCGAGCCCTGATTCGTATACCTGGTCGCCGTTAGCGACTTTCTTTGTCATCACGTCTTGCGACATGACGGGTGTTCGGACTTTCCTCGCACGCGTTCGCGCACGTAGCCATCCAACCATCCATATGGACAGGGGGAGGATAAGCGATTTAGAGGAAAACGTCAATACGTTAGAGCCTCACCCCTATTTTTTCACGGATGAGCTCCATTTTTTTTGCGGCGATGGTCTTGGCTCGTGTGGCTCCTTGGTCGAGGATCGCAAGGAGTGAACGTTCGTCTTTGAGAAAGCCGTTGATCTTTTCTTGGATCGGAGTGAGGTAAGCGCTCACAGCCCCAGCGAGGCCGATTTTGAAATCGCCGTAGCCTTTGTCTTCGTACTCGGCCACGATTTGGTCGATACTTTTTTCTGTGACGAGCGAGTAGATCGTGAGGAGGTTGGCGAGACCGGGACGGTTTTGTTCGTAGGAGATCGTGGAGCCTGAGTCTGTCACAGCCGATTTGATCTTCTTGAGCACTGTTGCCTCGTCATCCATGAGACTGATGTAGTTCTTCTCGCTTGGCGCTGATTTGGACATTTTCTTTTCTGGATCGTCGAGCCCCATGATGCGGGCTCCCTCTTTCCTTATCTGTGGTTGGGGGATCACAAAGGTTTCTCCAAAACGAGAATTGAATCGCTCAGCCAGGTCGCGCGCGAGTTCAACATGTTGCTTCTGGTCTTCTCCCACCGGCACGATATTCGTGTCGTAGAGAAGGATATCGGCGGCCATGAGGACTGGGTAGTCAAAGAGACCAACCGAGACAGACTCGCCTTTCCCCCGAGCCTTGTCTTTGTACTGAGTCATGCGTTCCAATTCGCCCATGTGAACGAGGCAGTTCAAGATCCATGCAAGTTCGGTGTGTTCTGATATGCGTGACTGTTGGAAGAGGATGGTTTTTTCTGGATCGATCCCGACCGCGAGGTATGTGGCGGTTGCAAACAAAATGTTACGACGAAGTTGTGCGGGATCCTGCGGAACCGTGATGGCGTGGTAGTCGACAATGAAGAGGAGATTCTCACTTTTTTCAGCCTGAAGTCTCACCATTGGTTCAATGGCGCCAAAGAGGTTTCCGATATGGAGGATTCCGGAGGGTTGGAGAGCTGTGAGGATGCGGATCATAGATTCTTGATTTGTTTGAGGAGAGATCCTGCACCAGTATAGATATAGTTTGATTTTTCTGCCGAAGCTTGGACGAGTTCTTTAACGAGTTCTGGTCGATATTCACCTTCGGTATCCTGTCCAGGCATGCTTATGTTAAAAGATCGAAGTGAACGCACCTCTTGTTTGAGGATGTTGAATTCTTTATTGATTTTCGTCTGTGTATTTGTAGCCAGATAAAACATCCTACCAACTATTGACTTTTCCATCAAACAAGCGTATTTTTTTCAGTCGTTTGCACAGCCGGGATCCTCTGGTTTTGCAGGCACCTGCGCGCGGCGGAACCGTGCATACACTGTTTGTCGGAGTGACCTTGTGTAGGGCTGAGGCTCTTGTGAGGATACCGGCTTACGGAGGTTCAGATGAGTCTGTTCGATGTTGGCCATGTGGCCAAACTCCACGAGATCCAGACAGCGCGTCTGCGCGCTGGTCAGGAAGGCATCGGTGCCCAGGTCGATGAGCTGATCCGTCGCCTGGAACTGGGCGGCGTGAATCAGTGGAGGATCCACGCAAAGCGTCTCTGGGATCGTGGCTTCGGTCGTGACCCGGTCGTCAATGCCAAGAATTTCAAGACCTACCTCCAGGGGATTCCCCAGATCCCCGCAGGCCTGCTTGCGGACGACGCGGATCTCTCCCTCCTCTCCCTCGCCGACCCGCGCCCGGGACTTCTGCGGAGCTGTAAGCTCCTGGGTGTCCTGTACGAGGAGCTGGGCTACTCAGAAGGGGACGCTGTTCCCTTCGACGAACGGTTCGCGATCCCGGTCACCCCGTTTTGGTTCCGTCATGACGACGGACGCAAGAACCGCGAACGTCGCCCCGACCACTGCCGCGAGGAGCCGACCAATGACATCCTGGTCGGTACGGCAATGGAAGGTATCTTCGCCTACGCCCACCACCCCCACATCGTGGTGCAGGGCGAGCACATCATCGACCTGCCCGGCACGGTGCCTCGCGGCCTCCGCGTGAGCTGCGCGTACCTCGGGGTGTGGGGCGGTCAGACCGGGCTCGACCTCAGCAGGCACTCTGGCATCCCCGGCCCGGGCTGCGGATCCCTCTGCGTTCGCCGGAAGTGAAGACGCTCAGCCCTTGAGCCTCGACTTTCCTCGCGATTCAACCCTCACTCACGCCTGGTCCATATGACCTGGCGTTTTTATGTATGACAAAGCCACCCGGTGGGGTGGCTTTGATTTACACTTCGATAATGACTGGGAGAATCATCGGTCTTCGTTCTGTTTTCATGAAGAGAAACTTTCCAATCTCGTCGCGGATGCGGTCGCGTGTATACTTTGGATCCGCAGCCGATTTTGGATCGTTATCGTCGATCGCTTTTTTCACTTGGTCACGAGTCGCTTTGATGAGCTCTTGATGTTCCTTCATGAAGATGAAGCCGCGACTGATGATGTCTGGATAGCCGACCATCTTACCGGTCTTTTTTTCAATTTGGGCAATCACGATGACCATGCCGTCCTCGGCAAGAACTTGCCGATCACGGAGCACGACTTGGGAAACATCGCCCACACCCAGTCCATCCACGAATACATAATCCGTAACGATTTTTTCCTTGGTGAGCATGCCGCCGTCTTTCCAGAACTCCATGACCTGTCCATTGTCGACGATGAAGACATTGTCTTTGTTCCATCCCATGGAGTAAGCGACTTTGGCGTTCTCGCGCAGGAGGAAATGATTGCCTTCGATGGGCACGTAAAATTTTGGTTTGAAGAGCGCCAGCATGAGTTTGATGTCCTCTTTCTTGGCATGACCGCCGGCGTGCACATCCATCATTTTATAATTGATGACATGAGCGCCTTTGCGGTAGAGCGTGTCCATGAGGCGCTGAACAGAACCTTCGTTTCCCGGGATCACCGATGAGGAAAAGATCACCGTGTCTGACTCGCCTACACGCACGCTCCGGTGCTCGTTGTTGGCGATGCGGTTGAGTGCCGCATTTTTTTCGCCTTGAGCTCCGGTACAAATCAGGACGATCTTATTGTCTGGGTACCCGTCCATTTGTTCGGGCTTGATGAGCGTTGACTGATTGCATTTGATGAAGCCCATGTGCTTGGCGATCTCGACGTTGGTCTTCATGGAATATCCATCGATCGCGACTTTTTTTCCAAGCTTCTCTGAGGCCTCGATAATCTGTTTAACGCGCGCAAGAAGCGACGCGAAGGTACCAACAATCACGCGGCCAGGAGCTTTTTCGATGATCGTTGTAAGTTCTTCACCGATGACTTTCTCGGAAATTTGGTGACCTTCGTGGTTGGCATTGGTGGAGTCGCCCATGAGGACGAGCACGCCTTCTTTTCCAAGCGCCGCGATCTGCTGGAAGTCCGCGTGTTCCGTTCCTTCAGGATGGAAGTCGAACTTCCAGTCACCTGTATGGCACACACGCCCGGCGGGGGTATCGATGACAATTCCGACGGCGTCGGGAATAGAGTGGTTGATGTGGAAGAAGGAGACCGTGAGATTTCCCAAGCGCAGAACGTCACTTACTTTTGTGATCTTTACGTTGAGTTGGCGTGTGTGAAAATCTTCTTGTCGTCGCTTGATAATCGCCGCCGACATGGGGAGCGCGTAGATTGGCGGGTTGCCGATATTGGGAACCGTGTGTGGAATGGCACCGATGTGGTCGTAGTGACCATGCGTGATAATGACACCGCGGATATTTTTTTCCTTCCCTTTGAGATAGCTCATGTTGGGGATGATGTAGTCCACACCCGGCATGTCTTCCTCAGGGAATTGGAGACCCATGTCCACAAGGACGATATCGTTTTTGTATTCAATGAGCGTGCAGTTACGACCGACTTCTTCACAGCCCCCAAGGACCATGATGCGAAGTTTGTCACCGGAAGGGGAGCGCATGATTTTTGGTTGCGTGTGTTCGCTGATGTCAGGACGAGGTGCGGGTCGATTTGAGCGAAAGACGCGACCCCTGAATTTAGGTTTGGCCCCACGATGTTGCTGGGGCTTGCCCGGCGGACTGCCGGGTTTACGTTGTGAGTTTTGTGTAACCATAAGAATAGTAGGTGGTTAGGGGGATAGGTGGTTAGGGGGTTAGGGGATACGAGGCATAAAACCTAACCACCCAGTGCTCTAACCACCTAACGCTCTTTATATTAGTGATGTTCAATTGTGAAAGGACACAAGACAACGAAGGTGATCTTTTGGGAAGAGACGAGCCTCCGCTCATCTCTTTGGCAAAAAATCATTTTGGTCGAAGACCATGAGCGGTTGGATACAACTATACTGCGGCCCCTCGACTCGGTGACTCGCTCGGGACATTCGACTACCGTTATAAAAAATACAACGGTAGTCGAATGGTGCGGATGGAGGGACTCGAACCCTCAAGGATTGCTCCATACGCTTCTGAGACGTACGCGTATACCAGTTCCGCCACATCCGCGTGGCGCCCTTCGCTATCGAAGAGCCTTTTTTGTTTTGATATACCAGAGCGTGATGTCTGCGAACCGATCAGAAGGGAGGATGATACTCTCAATTCCTGGATGCTGCACTTTTTTGGGAAGCGCATAGCCATAGGTCGACTGATAGAGATACACGGCCGGCACGTCTTTTGCAAGAAGCTCCTGGAATTGTTTGTATTTTTCCGCGCGAGCGGTCGCGTCCGTCAGCGTTCGAGCTTCCTCAAGAAGGGTATCAACGTCCGTATTACTATACCCCGTAAGATTCAATCCGGATCCTTTGGTTTGGGTAGAATGCCAGAACGGGTAGGGGTCAGGATCGGCTTCGAGCATGATGGGCGCAAGCAGAAGTTCAAAATTGCGAGGAGCGATGACGTCCGTGGACATGAGTTCCGATGAGACGAAGTTCAGGGTGAGTTCAATGCCGATGACGCCAAGATCGCTTTGAATTTTTTCTGCGACCAAGCGCATATCGGCAGAGTCAGGACTGGTCAGAGTGAAGTGAAGTGTCTTTCCCGGTTCTTCTTCTGACTGCAAGGAAGGTTTGAGCAGACGCATGCCTGTTTCTTCGGATAGAGTGTATCCAGCCTCTGTGAGAAGCGTGTTTGCGGCAGGGGGATCATACACATCCATGCGTGTTTCATCGTATTCAATCATGCCGGGGAGAATCGGTGCATGGATGACTTGTGCCGAATTCGCGTAGACCGTTGTAACAAGGGACGTTTTATCGATGGCTTTTTGGATCGCTTGTCGAACAATGATGTCTTTGAGAGGTTCGTTCAGATTCTGGTTGAAGTAGAGGACGGTTTCCCGAGGGAGACTTGGTTCCAGGAGCTCAACATTTCTATTTGAGGTCACTTCTTCGCGTGCTTCGTATCCTACCACGCTTGCTCCTTCCACATTTTTATTGGAAAGAGCTTCTGTGAGGGCCATCGCATCCGGATAGAATTTGAACGTCAGGGTTTCGATGTACGGCGCGTCTCGATAATAGTCATCGTTGCGCTTGAGCGTGTAACTGCGAATGGATCCTTTTTTATCTTTTGCGAACTCGGCGAATTCATAAGGGCCTGACCCGATCGGCTGGACATTCAAAGCCGCCAACGGAGCGTTTTGCGGAAGAATTTCTGCCCAGAGTCCTGCAGGGAGGATTCCTACGGTGAGATATTGAACAAACGGAGCGAATGCTTTTTCTAAGATAAACGAGACCGTTTTATCATCCTCTTGCACAACACTCACCTGATAAAACTGATCGGCAAGGGGACTTCGGTAACTGGAGTTTTGAATGGCATTGATGGTGAAGACGACATCACGCGCGCGCACATCTTCTCCATTGTGAAATTTTGCCGTGTCTCGAATTTTGAGCGTATAGACCGTGCCGTCTTCGTTGATGGTCAGCGATTCAGCCAGATCCGGGACAAATCCATCCTGTGCGTCCCAGCGCATGAGTCCGGAGTAGATGAGGCTTGCAAGATCCTGGTCAACATCACTTTGAATGGCGTAGAGGGGATTGATGAACTGAGGTTCTCCGACAAGTCCTTCCGTATATTCTCCTCCGACTGCGGGAATATTGATCCGGTGTCCCACGACGTACGAGACTCCAAAGACCAACGCACACACCATAATGAGTCCAATGGCTCCACTCACGGTGCGTCGTTCAGATTGGGAGAGAACGTTTGGGAGTTGCTTCCATTGTTTCCACGAAGGGAAACTTTTGGTCTTGCGAACCGCAAAGACTTGACGCATGGTCAGATCATGGGCTTTGGACTTTACGTCTTTGCGTTTTCGTTTAAACAATGTGCGTATATCAGGCACAGGTTCGGGCGTGCCCTGTTATACAAGAGCGTTCACCAAGGCAACACCGAAAAAAAGAATAGAGAGCACGATAGTGAGCTGGAAGATTTTTTTCTCCGCTCCCCGTTTGGTTCGATAGACATTTCCTCCTCCGCCAAAAGCGGCTCCCAGACCTGTGCCGCGTGCTTGCAACAAAATGGAGGCGCCAAGTAAAACAGCAAGAACAATTTGCGATGCATTGAGGATTGTTTCCGTCGTCATAGTTCGTACAGATACTATCAGATATCATCATTCTGGTCAATTCCATGATATAATTTTCAAGGAACTCCTTTATGGACGAAGATGCAACTATTCATCGAAGACGTGGGTTGATTGCCACTCTTGCAACGCTTGTGGTGTTGGTATTGGTGGGGGTATTTGTTTTTCGAGTTGTGTATTACATCAATCTCATTCGTTCAGGTGCAACGGATCCCGCTTCTCTTTCCTTCACGAACGCGTATTCCGTGAGTGCCGCGTTGGCAAGTCAGCCTGTGCAAGATGGCATGTTCGATTTGGCAACAACAGATGATCCGAGCCTTGGATCAAGTTCTGCGCCTGTCACCATTGTTGAGTTTGCGGATTTCGGATGTCCTTATTCGCGAGAGTCTAGTTTTGTTATTCGTGAGCTCGCGCTTGCGTACCCGCAGGATGTTCGATTCGTGTATCGAGATTTTCCACTTACTGATATTCACCCACTCGCGCAAAAATCTGCCGAGGCGGGGGAATGCGCACAGGATCAAGGAAAGTTTTGGGAGTATCACGACAAGCTGTATCAAAATCAATCGAGTCTTTCAGAAGATCGTCTGGTCGAGTTTGCTCAAGAGCTCAACTTAAACGTGTACCAGTTTGAATCATGTTTGACCTCAGGACGATATGCGGATGAAGTTCTTGAAGATTATCAAGCGGGTGTGGAAGCAGGGGTGCGTGGGACACCAACGTTTTTTATCAATGGAAATCGTGTTGCCGGCGCTATTCCGAAAAATATATTAGATGCACTTATTGTGTCTATCGTGAATCGTGAAGCTCAATAGTATGCAAATCCTTCGGCGATATTTTGGAGTGAACTTGTTGACGGTATTTGCTGTTGGACTTTTTACCGTTACTCTCCCCATTCAGGCAGCTGAGAAGAAGTGTGAGTGCTATTGCAATATTGAAGGAACGGGAGCAACAGCGGTTCCAGATGAAGAAACGGATGTTACAAGCAGTGAATGTAAAAAGCTGTGTGCAGATAGAAATTCCTCCGTAGCTGTGTGCGCACTCAATCCAAGCGAGAAGCCAGAGTACAATGTGATGTGTTTTACTCCTGATGAGTGTACAGCCCAAAAAGGTACGATAACCGCGAGTGGGACAGGGACACCAACCCAACCGGGAGATTGTAAAGCGGGGATGTTTTATTGCTATCCGGATCCAAAAACACGAATGGAAACAACCCTCCAAGTTCCCATCGCTGGACTAACGGTTACGGGAGATTTTGGTGAGTATATTGCGACGGCCTACAAGTGGCTGATTGGAACTTCGACGACCATTGCAATCGTATTATTGATGGTGGCAGGACTGAGGTGGACATTAGGAGGATTGAGTCCAGAACAGATCGGAAAGGCTAAAAAGACGATCGCTAATGCCGTAATAGGTCTGGTTTTATTAATGTTGACGTACGTCATTTTATTGACGGTGAATCCTCAGTTGTTAAGGCTTCAGGTTCCGGCGTTTCCTTTAATTAAGCCTGTGTCCGTTGTTGGACAGGATAGTTGCGGGTATCTCACGGGAAAGTGGGGAACGCAGGCTTATCTTATAGCAAATGGTGCTCCGCTTGATTCTCCGCACGTGATGGGTATTGGGAATCCATACACCCTTGAGGGCGCAAAAGATACAAATTGTGGGACTGTTGCCAATGTGACTAAAGACCCCGAAGGGAAACATGTTGCAGATGACATGACTTGTACCTATGATTATTGTCCAAAGGATGGTAACGAGAAAATGCATTGTTTTGGTGTGGGAGCTACGGCAGAATGTCTCACCTGTCTTAAGGTTAAAGCACCTACTTCGGAGAATTGCTCAGTGTTGACGACAAAACAGTTTGCACCTGGGAATCCTGGGAAGATTTTAAATGAGATCCGCTGTTTTTTTTCGAGAGGTATCAGTTCCAATGTGTCCACACTGACAACCGGAACTTGTGCTCGGTTGGTGTATGAATGTAAGAATATAAAAAAGTGTAGTGACTACGACGATATTATAGTAAGATTCGGGAATACTGATTTAAAACTGGACGAGATAGATAATAATAATCTTTCACAGCAGTCAGATACGGATCTGGGTTCACTGTGTGCTGAGGATCCATGCAGAGTGGCTCCTCCGGAGGAAAGTTGTCAAGCAAAATATGGGGATTTTAGTGTAATATTTGGTCTTGGTAAAGCATTCAATTGCAAAAGTTCAAGCGAATGGGCCAAGTGAATGGGCTTGGGTTTTTCGGTCGGAAGATGGTGAAAATATAGGAATTCTGTACTGAGTAACTTTGAATCCCTTGGGTCATATTCCTCGTGGCTTGCCGCGTGCTCTAAAAAATTACTCCGCTGCGATACCCTGTCGCTTGCGGTGGGGCAGTTCATTTCTTCTCTTGCTTTCGACACCATTTATGCCGAGGGGCAACGCCGCTACATGGAATCGCTTTCCTCGTAATGCGCGACAATTTCTCGAACTTCAGGACAAACCTGACGTGGACGAGATCCTCGGTTTTTCCCCAACGATCGCCATCGATCAAAAATCTTCGTCACACAACCCCCGTTCAACCGTGGGAACCGTGACGGAGATTTATTTCCTGAACCAGAATCAATTTCAAACACCGGACTCGACTCTTGCCTGGTATTTTTGTTCATCGTATATTGACAAATATCTAAATATACGATACTCTATAAATGTATGTATATAAAGAGAACACTAGAGGAAGTCATCAAAAACCAGCTTTTTAAAGGAAAGGTGATTATACTGTATGGACCACGACAATCTGGGAAAACAACACTTGTGAAAGAGATCGTGAAAGATTTTGGTACGTCGGTTCGCTTTGTTGATTGTGAGCTTCTTGCCAATCATGACCTTCTAACTCGTCGTAACACGGAGGAAATATTCTCGCTTGTTCGTGGATATAAAATTGTTGTGTTTGATGAAGCGCAAACCGTGAAAGGAATCGGTTCTGTTCTCAAGAGTCTGTTCGATCATTATCCAGAAATTCAGTACATCTCTACAGGTTCCTCGTCCTTTGATCTTATAAATGAAGTCTCAGAGCCGTTAACAGGAAGATCACGAGAATATATACTTTATCCTCTTGGTCTGACCGAGCTGACGGATCGTGCGTTTGATGCGGAGAATCGTCTAGGTGATTTCATGCGTTTTGGAGGGTATCCAGGTCTCCAAGGCGAGACGGAGGAAGAAAAAAAGATACAACTAAACGCGCTTGTTTCCCAATATCTCTATAAAAATATTCTTTCGATCGAAGGTTTCCGCAAGCCAGAGCTTGTTGTTTCGCTCTTGAAACTTCTTGCCTTCCAGATTGGTCATGAGGTGTCTTTTCGCGAACTTTCTCAAACACTGAACGCCAGTATCGCGACGGTGCAGAAATATATTGGTCTTCTGGAAACAAATTATGTGATCATGCGGATTGGTGCGTATTCAGGGAATGGTCGCAAAGAAGTCGTTCGTTCAAAAAAAATATTCTTTATCGATCTGGGTCTGCGCAATGCACTCATTGATAATTTTGCACCAATGCAATCGACGGCACGCCCAGACGTTGGAGTTGTATTTGAAAATTGTATGATTGTTGAACGGCTAAAACATGTTGTACATCTTGGACACAGGGCGCCCAAACAATTCTTTTGGCGTACTGTTGATCAAAAAGAGATTGATTATATCGAAGAACGCAATGGTAGGATCAAGGCATTTGAATTTAAATGGGGGAGCATATCTGCACAGGCGCCGAAGTCCTTTATGGAGCATTATAAAAATGCTTCTTTTGAGACGATCAACCAGAAGAATGTCTATCCCTTTTTACTGCAAGAAGAAGATCTCTGAGGTAGAGCTCACACAACAAAATTCATTGCGCATAATGAACGTTTTATTTTGAGAGAGCTAGAACACGGCTCGACTCTTGCCCAGTGTTTATTTTTGTGATAGCCTAGCGAGCGCTTTATAGGTAACGCACTTCACAGGGGCTTCAGCCCCGTCGTGGATTCGACGCCGCTGAAGCGGCTGAGAAGAGAATGAGAACATCATCTATGTCCAACAAGATTTCCGTGCGTGGAGCTCGTGTGCACAACCTGAAGAACCTGAATGTAGATATCCCGAAGAACCAGCTGGTCGTGATCACAGGTCTTTCCGGGTCTGGTAAATCTTCTCTTGCCTTCGACACCATTTATGCCGAGGGACAGCGTCGCTACATGGAATCGCTTTCCTCGTATGCGCGACAATTTCTCGAACTCCAGGACAAACCTGATGTGGACGAGATTCTGGGTCTTTCTCCAACGATCGCCATCGATCAAAAATCTTCGTCACACAACCCCCGTTCAACCGTGGGAACCGTGACGGAGATTTATGATTTTTTACGCGTCTTATTTGCGCGTGCGGGTCGTCCACATTGTCCGAAATGCGGAACCCCTGTGTCTGAACAGTCCGTTCCACAAATCGTTGCGCACGTTCAAAAGACTCTCGGGGAAAGCAGGATTCTTTTGTTGGCTCCTGTCGTGCAGGCTCTGAAGGGGGAACACAAACCTGCGCTCGGAGCCGCGCTCAATGCCGGATTCACGCGCGTGCGATTCGATGGCCTGACCATGGATACCCAAGAAGCGCTCACCATGCGCAAGGATAAAAAGAAGACGCATGATATCGATGTTGTCACGTTTGAGTTTGCTTCTGATCAAACGTATTCTGCGGAACAAATCACCGCACAGGTGAAGAAGGCTCTTGAGTATGGCAATGGGTTTGTCACGCTTCTCAATGACGACAATGGGGATGAGTCGACGCTCAGCCAGAGTTACATGTGCACAACATGCAATTTGAATCTCCCAAAACCAGAGCCACGATTGTTTTCATTTAACTCGCCATTTGGCGCTTGCGCTGAATGTACGGGATTAGGAGAAAAACTTGTGCTTGAACCGGATCTCGTGATTCCAAATCGTCGACTCACGTTTGAAGAAGGAGCTGTGCGTCCCTGGACACGCATTGCCGGGAACCAGACAAGCTACATGGACATGCTCAAGCTGGTTGCCAAGAAACATCGGATCGCTTTGGATGCTCCCGTGGGAAAAATTGCGAAGTCAAAACTTGATCTGCTGTTGATGGGAACCGGTGAGGATCAATACAGTTACAAAGGGGAGATGGTGACGTTCCCGGGGATTCTTGCTCAGCTTGAACAAAAGTATCGCGAGACAGATTCTGAATATGTCCGTTCAGAACTTGAGGGCTATATGCGCCGGATGATTTGTCCCAGCTGTCAGGGTCAGCGGCTTCAGCCCACTGTGTTGGCGATTACGATCGCGGAAAAATCGATCTCGGATGTGGTGAACATGCCCGTGGAGGACGTGAAGGTGTTTTTTGAACAGGTGGCGAAGGTGGATAAGGGAGGGCAACGATTAACAACAGAAGAGCAACTCGTCGTGGAGCGGGTGGAGAAAGAAGTGAGGGCACGCATCGATCAGTTGATGCAGGTTGGTCTTGGGTACCTCACGCTCGATCGCTCAGCGATGACGCTTTCAGGCGGGGAGAGTCAACGTGTGCGTCTTGCCACTCAGCTTGGGAGTCAGCTCTCGGGGGTCATCTATATTTTGGATGAGCCATCGATTGGACTTCACCCACGCGATAACGATCATCTGATCGAAACGATTCGAGCGCTCAAAGATTTTGGAAATTCCGTGATCGTCGTTGAGCACGACGAGGCAATGATTGAGGCTGCCGATTATGTGTTTGATGTGGGTCCAGGAGCCGGCGAATACGGCGGTCAAATTGTTGCGCAAGGCACGCCCGCGCAGATCAAGAAGAACAAGGATTCGCTCACGGGTCAGTACCTCACGGGGAAAAAAGAGATCCCGCTCCCAAAGAAGTATCGTAAAGGGAATGGAAAGAAAATTAGTATTCAGGGGGCAACGGCGTTTAACCTCAAGAACGTTGACGTGGATATCCCGCTTGGAAAACTCGTGTGTGTGACGGGGGTGTCTGGTTCAGGGAAATCAACACTCATTCTGGATATTCTCGGGAAGGCACTCAGTCGAAGGTTTTATCGCGCGAAAGTGTATCCAGGAGACCACAAGACGATTCACGGCGTCGAGAACATCGACAAGGTTGTGGCGGTTGACCAGTCGCCGATTGGGCGTACACCGCGATCCAACCCCGCGACCTACACAGGTGTCTTCACGGCGATCCGTGATTTATTTACCGGCGTTCCAGAAGCCAAGATGCGTAAGTTTGATGCCGGCAAATTCAGTTTCAATGTGAAAGGAGGGGGACGTTGTGAGGCCTGTGGAGGAGATGGCATGCGTCGGATTGAGATGCAGTTTTTGCCGGACGTGTATGTAGAGTGTTTAGAGTGCCGCGGGACGCGTTATAATCAGGAGGCGTTGGAAATTCATTACAAGCAAAAACATATTGCCGATGTTCTCAATATGACGGTTGAGGAAGCACGTCGGTTCTTTGCCGACCAATCCGCGATTTTCGAGAAGCTCAATGTCTTGCACGAAGTGGGTCTTGGGTACCTACGTTTGGGGCAAAGCGCGACGACGCTCTCAGGAGGAGAAGCGCAACGCGTGAAACTCGCGACCGAGCTTTCTCGACGTGCAACGGGTCGCACGCTCTACATTTTAGACGAGCCAACGACAGGACTTCACTTTGAAGATATTAAGCGGTTGCTGGGTGTCTTGCATCAACTTGTCGATAAGGGGAACACCGTGGTGATCATCGAACATAACCTCGACGTCATTAAGGGGGCAGATTGGGTGATTGATATGGGACCTGATGGGGGAATCAAGGGAGGGGAAGTGGTGACCGTAGGGACTCCCAAAGAAGTGGCGAAGATTAAAAGAAGCGTCACCGGGCAGTACCTCAAAAGTCATCTAAAGTAGGAAAAAATAAGCCGTTTCAGGAGGATGAGACGGCTTTTCTATTGACAAAAGTCCTATTTTTTGGTATCTTTTTGCGTTAAATTAGCAAAAACTATTTTTCCATTATGTTAAAGAAATCACTTATTTTGGCTGTCGCGGTGGCGATTTTGGTGAGCCCGTTGCTCCCACGAGTTTTTGCTGACTCAGGGAGCTGGTCCAACACGGTCGCACGTGCGGCTTGGGATTACGATTATTACCGTGTCGAGCGTCTTGCGTTTGACGATATATCCGGTCCCTATGACTTTAACGACGCTGTCTTTGTGACGGAGGTTGCCAAGTCTTGTGACTATGAAGCGTCTTGTGAAATGGTCGACATGACCATCTTCCAGGACGGGGAAGCCGTTGAGATTGCCGGCGTCGACCAGCGCGTTGCTTCTGCGTTTTGGCATACAGCTCAGGACAGCCGTTTCATCTACCTTGTGCCATCTGATGATGGCAAGATTTGGGGAACGGTGTATGAGTACGACTCAACAACGGGGACGTCGATCAAATTGACCGATATCGAACAGACGCAAGATGACCTTGACTTTATGACGTTCGCCACCGATGGTGACCGTGTGTATTTCGGAACCATCCATACCGATGAAGATTCGGGTCAGGTTGAATCAGAACTTTCTGTCTACGACTACGACTCAACCTATGGTCGTGATGATTTTACCTACACACTCACCGCGCCTTGGCAGGAGATTGCGGATGTCCAGGACGGACTCGCCCTTGTGAAGTTTCAGTTTTCCGGTGGCTTTGAACAGCTTTGGCTTATCGATCAAACAGCTCGCCGTATGGAAGCCGTTCCAGATACATGGACAGAAGATCCAGGTGATATTGTTGGGGCACACTTCGTGAGCGACGGATCGATTCGTTACTTCCGTAACTTCCGACTCTTCAGCTACAACCCACAAACGGATGCAACACCAACCGATGCCGGTGGCGCGTATCTTTCTTGGTTTGATGATGTTGGAGACGCCCTCCAAATTGTCGGTGACCGTATGGCCTACATTGATGCTGAGGATGGGTTGTATGTCAGTGACATCAACGGTGTGAGCAAGTTTGGCGTGGCGACACAGGGACAATTCAACCTCGACGAGGATGCGATTTACTTCAAGAATAGCGAAGGGGATTACGTGGGTTATCATTTCTCGACGCGTGAATGGGAGACACTCAAGTTCCTCGTGACTGACACCTATCAAGATATCCGCGTGGGAATCGATCAGAGCGGCAGTGTCTGGTATCAGAACCTCACGACCGATCATCTGTTGAACGTTGGTTACGGCCATGAACCTGTGGTGCTTTCTGATCGTGAACATGCCTACTGGATGGGGGAGGATAACAATCTCTATGAGGTGACCTTCTCGCCCCTGCTCGATTTAGCTCGTCAGGATGTAGAAGCGTTTAGCTCCTACACCTCCGACGGGATCTACCTCGTCGCTGACAACAGCATGTGGCTTATTCCAAATGAGACCGTCTACTTCACGTGGTTTGATTCCTGGGATGATACGCTTGAAGTGAGTCAAACAACGATCGATGTGTACCTCGACACCTACGACTATAAAGGCGATCTCAAACTTGCGGCGGGTACACGCGTGAAGTCTGACGTGTCCAATAAAGTGTATGTCGTCGGAAGTGACTATAAACTCCATTGGATTGTGTCTGAAACCGTTGCCGATGAAATCTACGGTTCCGATTGGAACAAGGGGATCATCGAGGTGACAAGCACCTACCTCTGGAAGTACGCAACCGGAGACGACGTGTCTTCCACGGACGATGTGCGAGCAATCTAATACCATCCCTCACTAATCTATACTAAAACTGTATTCCATGAGATACTATTCTCATGAAAAACATAGGCAGACCCCTGTCCATGGTTGCTCACGATACGGTTGGGCAACTCAA
>SCSL01000045.1 GCA_004298405.1 Patescibacteria group bacterium
GCATGGATGAAGCACAAGAAGAAGAGGCTGTAGAAGATATAGAGGTCGTAGAGGCTGAAGAAGCCGTAGAGACCGTAGAAGAAGAACCTGCTCCTCCGGAGAGTCCGGATGAATTCCTTGTCGATCCAACAATTGAAGGTGAAGGTCTTGTTGCTGAGGCCGATCCTTTATTGTAGATCACGTTCTTTCACTTTCTTCTATGTAAAAGCCGCTGAGCCCCCCACACTCGCGGCTTTTGCGTTATACTATCTGTGCTATGCAAAAAGGAGATCACTTTCTTTCCGCAACGCGTTGGTTGCTCATCATGCTCATTTTTTTGATGCCATTGTTTTTTCTTCCTATAACTCTTGAACCGCTCGAGACCAATAAGCAAACCCTTCTTTTAGTTTTCACGTGCGCGACCGCCCTCTGTTGGATTGCTCACATGCTGTTGTCGCGGCACGTGACCATTCGTCGAGGATGGATGAATCTCCTTCCATGGTTTCTTGTCCTCGCGTTTATCGTCCCAGCGATGTATTCCGTCGCTCCCTATCTTTCTTGGGTCGGAGCCCATCGGAGCGAATATACAAGCGTCCTGACCGTTCTCGCGCTGGCTGTTTTGTTTTACCTTTTGGGAAATACCATGGGTTCGCGGCAGGAACATCGACGTGTCCATTTGGCGCTCGTGGTCAGCACGAGCATTGTTGCACTCATAGGTGTCCTTCAGATCCTTGGGGTTGATATTTTTTCGACGCTCGCACCAGCTCTTGCCTACAACACCGTTGGGACACCGAGCACGTTCATAGCATTTCTCATCACGTTCAACGCATTTTTCTCAGCCGCTTTTCTTTCCCACCGCAAAGGAGACTCGCTTCTACACGAGCATATGACAGGAACGATCGAGCGCATCCTTACGTTCTTCGTCGGTGTTGTGACGTTTTTCTTTCTGCTCATTTTGGACGATCCAGGACTATGGATGTTATTTTCGATTTCGCTTGCCTTGATATTCATTTTTGTCGTGTTCCGCGCAAAGGATATTCCGCATCCTGGCAGGCTCTCGGTTCTAGGAGTGTTGTTTTTTGGAGGTCTCATGTTTTGGTTTTTCCTTCCTGGCCTCAATCAATTTGCTCTTCCGTTGGAAGTCACGCCCAATACTGCGGGGTCTCTCATTGTGGCAGAGCAAACACTCTCAGCATTTTCCAGCAGTTGGGGATCAGGTCCCGGAACATACGTATTTGATTACAGCCGATTTCACGATCTCTCATTGAATGAGGCAGACTTCTGGAACACGCGATTTGATCGCGCCATAAGTTTTGTTCTGACGCTTGTTCCGACAATTGGGGTGTTCGGTGTCACCATGTTGGGATTGTTCGTCCTGTTCTTAGCCATCCGTTCTCTTGTGCAAGTTGTACGTCCCGCCTCGCGTCAAGAGTGGTTGGAGAGCTTTGTGCACGTCATTCCCTGGTTGACACTTGTTGTCTCAGCGTTTCTTGTTTCTTGGAATATGACGCTCATCGTCTCATTCGGGATTTTTTCTGGGCTTCTTGCGTCCCAAGTAATGCGTAAGGAGTGCTCTACGTCTCTTACGCGTGCACCGGGAGTAAAGCTCGTGATCTCTACTCTGTTTGTCTTGCTTACACTCGCGTTCTTCATTGGAATTTTTGTGACATCACAGAGATATCTCGCTGAAATCGCGTTTACACGCGCGGCACAGTTGGATCGTGAAGGGGCAAATCTTCAGCAGGTCGTCACGCTGTTGGATCGTGCTGCCACTCTCAACCCATCACATGACACGTATTACCGGAATCTTGGAGAGGCGCTTCTCCTTCGGGTTGATGAGGAGCTTCATGGTGTCCGTTCGATCGATACCCTCACACAGGAGTCAGCACAATACATCCAATCACTTGTGGCCGCATCAGTGAACGCGGTTGTCCGAGCCACGGATCTCTCACCGCATAACGTCCTCAACTGGCTTTCACGTGGTTTTGTCTATCGAGAGCTTATTCCTGTCTTGGGTGAGGCGAGTGAGTTTGCGGTTATGAGCTATCAAAAAGCGATTGAATTGGAACCACTCAACCCAGAGAACTGGACACAACTCGGCCGCGCGTATCTCGCTGTAGCAGAGCACATTCGACCGCTCACAGTTAGTCCAGATGTCACGAGCGCGGAGCAGGCGCAAACGCAACTCACACAACTTTTGACACGTGCGCAAGAGGCGTTTGAAAAGTCCGTAGAGCTTAAACCGAATTATGCGCCAGCCCATTTTCAATTAGCAGTAACTTTTGAGCGACAAGGTAGACTTGATGACGCGATCGGAAAGATGGAGCGTGTGGCGCAGTATAACCAGTTAGATGTCGGAGTATTCTTCCAGCTTGGAATGTTATACCTCGAGCGGGGGGGCGTTGGAGACATGGATCATGCACAGGCGGCATTTGAGCATGCCATTAAACTTGCTCCTGGGTATGCGAATGCCCATTGGTTCCTCGCGTCTATCTATGAGCAGAAAGGCGACATGGCTGGGGCTGTGCGTGAAGTAGAGGTCGTGCTCGAGCTGAATCCTGGGAACGATATCGTCGAGTTACGTCTAGAGGGATTGCTCACCGGACAGGTTTCAACGGAAGTTCCAGAAGCGATTGAGGAATAAGTCAGCATGTATGACAAATAGTGACATGAAAGAAAAAGCCATTCATTTACGTAGACAAGGGAATACGTACTCAGAAATTAGAGCAACGTCATCAAAAGCAATTCCAAAGAGTACTTTGTCTGGTTGGTTTCATGGCTTGAAGTTATCCAAACGAGCAAAGGCAAGATTAAAGAAAAAGACGGATGAACATTTAAATAAGGTCAGGATTACCGCTCATACAGCGAGCAAACGATACCGTCAGGAGTATTTAGATGAAATTAGAAAAAGAAATGAATGGGCACTTTTTTCAATTCAAGAAAAAGAAACAGCTAAAATTGCGCTGGCAATGCTCTATCTGGGTGAAGGAAAGAAACAAGGTGGGTCAATATCTTTTGGAAATTCGAATCCTGAAACAATAACTCTGTTTATTGGTTTGTTGAGAAGCGTGTATTCAATTGATGAAAAAAAGTTTCGTTTGACTGTGCAGTGTCGTGCTGATCAATCTGATTTAAAACTAAAACGGTATTGGTCTGAACTTACACATATTCCAATAAACCAGTGTTATCGCACGCAAGTTGATAAACGATCCATTGGCGTGCCAACAAAGAAAGAGGGCTATAAAGGAGTTTGTCGCATTGACTATTTTTCCGCCGATGTGTTTAATGATCTTCGGATTATGCTGAAATAGTTGTAGAAATGGTGAATATGGGCCGTTAGCTCAGTTGGTAGAGCGTCTGGCTGGCAGTCAGAAGGTCATCGGTTCGAGACCGATACGGTCCACCAAAAACACGGTCAGAAATCTGATCGTGTTTTTTGATGACTTGAAATCGGAAAGATTCGTAGGATATAGATCTTGGAATGTAGATCGTACCATACTTTGAATCCCTTGGGTCATATTCCTCGCGGCTTGCCGCGATGCTTGCCTCGCGTACAATAACCGTACATGGGCAGATACATCCACAAAAGTCACAACGTCTCCGTTCTCC
>SCSL01000002.1 GCA_004298405.1 Patescibacteria group bacterium
CTGTGAGTTGCATAACGGTTGTACCTTGCCATACCCCTTCAGCCTACCAGAGCGTGGGTAGCGGCTGAAAGTCCTCGCCCTAAAAGGGCGTAGATATCCTAGCGAACTGAGACCATTATAACAGATCAAGGCAAATACTCCGCCCGCTCGTACACATTGCGGGCGTTCCAGAGCATCCAGCCGCTGGCACCAGCGTCGAAATCAAAAACGCCGGGACGAGAAACTCGACCTGGCGTTTTGTGAACATACTATTCTGTTTTATTTTCAACCGTCACAGTCGTCATTACGTCCCCTACCACAATCGCATCTACCACATCCATTCCCTCAGTCACTCGACCAAAGATCGTATACGCTTTGGGCAGAGGTGTGTCCCCTAACATGATAAAAAATTGTGATCCGTTTGTGTTTGGCCCGCGGTTGGCCATGGCGACTATTCCGCGCTCATAGGTGTACTCATCCGTGAGCTCGTCAGGAAATTCATAACCTGGCCCGCCTGTTCCATTCCCATTTGGATCACCTCCTTGAATCACGAATCCTTCTTCTCGACGATGAAAGGTGATGCCGTTGTAATACCCCCCCTCCGTCAGATACACAAAATTTGAAACCGTCGCAGGAGCTGTGTCGGCAAATAGTTCAAACACGATGTCCCCCTTCTGAGTTGTCACGCGGATCTGTTTGTCTGAAATTTTCTCCCCAGCGAGGACGCCAGGAAATTCCCAGGTAGGCATAGGTGTTTCTTCTTGTTGGTCAGGATAGGTAAACGTAAGCGCCGATTCCTCTTCTGGAGTCTGAGCAACCTCAGGCGTCGAAGCTGGCGCGCATCCTGCCCCCAGGAACAGCAGAGCACTCAATGTGATAAGAACAGGACGCTTCATAAACTCTGAACATTTGAATCAGGAGTTATCCAATTGGTAAGCGATCCCATCGAAATGGATGGAAGCTCAAAACTTGTTGGGAGGGAGGTGGAGATAATCATACCTGAAAGGATGGCAATGGCGATCGAGAGAACGGCCACAAGTTTATTCGCGCCCATAGGCATATGCTCACAGTTGCGGCACGAACCGATAAAGACGTATTTGTGATGAACTTCGACAGAGCCCTGTGTCGTAGGTACGGCTTTCTCAACAACCGTCACGACAGGAACCATCTCTTCAGAAACCGTCACCGTCGCGACGGGAACTGTTTTCTTTGCCGCGATGTTCTTGGCGGGAGTCTTCCTTGCAGATGACTTTTTCGCTGAATGTTTCTTAGCCACAGGTTTCACCGTCACCTTTTCTTCAGGTGACGCAGACACCTTTTTTGTTTTTGCGGGCATAGGGAACGAACGGTTAAAAAAATGTTGATCAAATTATAGCACACGCGTCCCCAGTCCCACCAGAACACTTCCGGAAAACTCGACTGCAGAGGTGAGTGTCTGTGTATCTAAATCAAAAAATGTTGGGACGACTTCCCACGAAAGCGTTTCTCGACTGAACTGATAGACTGCCACGTCTTGAATCAAGAGGTCAGAAGAGAGTGCCGGAAAAGAAAATGTGAATACCGACTCCTGAAGGGTACCAGAATCCGTGAGGGAGACCTCGTAGACAGGGCTGACGAGATTTGGAATGGATGTTTCCACGCCATCAAGACGCTCAATGAGCACCAAACTCGATGATCGAGTAACTCCTTCCACCCGCAACACATGGTCTTGTGATACAGCGACGACTTCTTCTGGGTTAGGGCGAAGAATAAGCAGGGCACTTGCGATCAAAACAATCGCGACCACGATCGCGATTGCCATGCTTGAATCTTTATTTGCTCTGCGAGATGTCATACAAGAAAATTGTATCACACTCGAGCAGGTCGCTGTTTATATGGTTGCTTCTTCCCAAGGAAAACCCGTACGACCGAAATGTCCATAACTCGCCGTGGCACGATACACCGGCTGGATCAAATGAAGACGTTCGACAATCGCCTCAGGACGGAAGTCAAACATCTTCTTCAAAAGCTCCGAGAGATCCATCTTTGCCCCGCGTGACTTCTCTCCCATCCCCGTTGCGTGAAGATGCACCGGCTCAGCTCGTCCCATCGAATACACCAAACTTACCATCGCGGACGTTGCGAGACCCTGCTCAACAAGATAGCGCGCCGCAAACCGAGCCATATACGCACCCGCGCGATCCACGCGAGAAGGATCCTTGCCCGAGATTGATTTGTCGCCTTGGGGAATAAGTCCGCCGTAGGTATCGACGGTAAGCTTGCGTCCGCTTGCACCAGAATCTGCTTTGAATCCCGCGTCGATGAATGTTCCAATCGGATTGATGTACATGACCACGCCGTTCTCGCCAAGAATCGGCACAAGCAAACGCTCCAAGAGCGCGGTCTTTACCTCTTTCTCGTCAATACTTACATGATGGGACGCCAAAACGGTCACACCACATACATGATCGCCGTCCATGGTAAGTTGAATCTTGCCATCCGGTTTGAGCCAAGAAAACGCCGGGTCGGTTTTGCGCAAGTCGTCCAGACGTCGTGCGAGATTATGTGCATAGACAAGCGCGCGCGGTAAGAGCTCACGCGTCTCGTTCGTGGCAAAACCGTTTACGACGACGTTATCGGTCACTCCATTATGTACGCGCTTCATCTCTGCGGACTGCGTGTCGATATTCACGAAGACTTCCATGTCATCCTTGTATCCAATCTCTGCATAGACTTGCTTGGCGAGCGCACCTAAATCGAAATCTGCTGTGCTGGTGACCTCGCCTCCAATCATCATCATGCCGTGACTTCCCAACACATTGATATCAACACGCGCTTGCTTGTCGCGTCGCAGGTACTCGTCAACAATCGCATCCGCGATCTGATCGCAGACTTTATCGGGGTGACCTTGGGTGACAGATTCAACCGTTTTTTTCATAGAGACTCAGACGAGAATATCAAAAGACGAATCGCTTGTCATCGGACAACTTGGGGATGATGAGTGCACAACAGACGCTCGTTGAGTTATCCACACTCATCTCTTGCGTTCGGTTTTTGTTCGGGCTATCATACGAACATAAAACGAACAATACATATGCCACCTCTTACCAAAAAACAATCCGAGATTCTGGACTTCATACGCGAGCATCTAGAGGACAACGGCTATGCTCCCTCCTACCGCGAGATCGCTGATCACTTTGGTCTCTCCTCCCCCGCAACGGTGCATGGCCATGTGCAAGCACTCCTAGAAAAAGGTCTCATCACGGCGGGAGAAGATGGCGAGGCGCGATCTATTGAACTCGTTGAGGAAGTTCCATCTGGCTCATCGATCATGCTCCCTCTGATGGGGCTTATTACCGCCGGAGAACCAATCGAAGCGGTGCAAGATAACGAAGCGATGGCTGTTCCAGCCAATTTCGTTCTGGATGGCGCCAATTCCTATGTCCTGCGTGTAAAAGGACGTTCTATGATTGAAGATGGAATTTTGGATGGTGACTTCGTCGTCATTGAACGAAATCCCAGTCCGCGCAATGGGGAGGTAGTCGTGGCGCTTCTGGATAATGCATTTGCTACCCTCAAACGTTTTCATCGCGAACGAAATCGAATTCGTCTTCAACCGGCAAATAGCTCCATGGAACCGATCTTCGTCCAAGACTGCATCATTCAGGGAGTTGTGCGTGCGGTGATTCGAAAATTTCAACCTGTGTAACTCGTGGGAGGGCCCTCCTGCAGATATTGACAATCTGAGATCCCATGGTGAGGCGCGTAAGGGATCACGCGTCTGGCCATGGGGTTTTAGTTTGCCAACTCTTACTCTTAAACGACCTTCAACCTATGTCTACGACAACGCTACGCCATCATCTCAACACGCTTGCGTTCCTTCCACGCCAGAGAGACAAACGAATCGTCAAAGGGTTGCGAGCACTAAAAATTCGAACAAGCCGGCGTCGTTTTAAGCAAACAATTCGTCAGCTATTAGACCACCGCGCATTGTCCCCCTCCTTCTAACCCTCCTAGCCCTTCTCACCCTTCTAACCCTTCTCCTATGCATGAAATCCTAAACGACCCCATCGATGTCACCGTCGCCTTCAAAGATAATCGCGTTCTTCCACGTGCCATGCGTTGGAATGAACGTGAATACAAAATCGATCAAGTAAACCTTGTGCACACCGCACGTGAGGGTACAAAGCGTGTCTTCTATTTCTCCGTCTCCGACGCCGCCAATTACTTCAAATTAAAACTCGACCCCGAATTCCTCGAATGGCGGCTGGTTGAGCTTTATACGGATGGATAACCCCTCTCGAATCATCCTCCACATCGACATGAATTCGTATTTTGCCTCCGTGGAACAACAGGCGAATCCGTTTTTGCGCGGGAAGCCTATTGGGATCACTGGCAAAAACCAGGAACGTTCGGTTGTGGCGACCGCGTCGATTGAAGCTAAGGCACTTGGTGTCAAAACAGCCATGTCGACGTGGGAAGCAAAAAAAATCTGTCCATCGATCATGTTCTGGTCGGGCGATCCGGAAAAATACTCCGACATCATGCATCGCTTTAACACGATCTACGAGTCATTCACACCTCATGTGGAACCGTTCAGCGTAGACGAAAGTTTTTTAGATATAACTGAGGAAGCCGAGGATTATTTTGGTGCGACGTGCATGGCTCAGGCGATCCGATCACGACTCCACGAGGAGCTCGGCGAACGCATTACGGCCTCCATCGGCATCGCCCCAAACAACCTTATGGCTAAACTCGCCTCAGGACACGTGAAGCCAAATGGCCTCACCGTGGTGCGACCAGAAGACTGTCTGAAACTTCTGGATGATTCTGAACTCGACGACCTCTGTGGAATCGGACCTAGAATCAAGGAACGCTTACACGCAATGGGTATTTCAAACTTCAAACAGCTGCGAGAATTTCCACGAGAAAATCTCGAACATGAATTTCACAGCTACGGCACCTGGCTCCATGAAGCGGCCTGGGCTGGGGTCAGGTCTCCGGTCGTCGGTTTTTCAGAATATAAAGGCGTTTCACAATCATCTAAACCGACGACCGGAGACCTGACCCCAGACGCGAAGTCTTACGGTCACTCCTACACGCTCCCAGAAAATACGAGCGATGCGTGTGTGCTCAAACGATACCTCTTTGGGCTCGCGGACAAAGTCGGCTGGCGTATGCGGCGCGACAATGTGACCGCGCGACGAGTAACAGCCTTTGTACGCTTCGGCGATTTCTCTAGTCATGGGGAGCAACGCACCTTCCACGAACCCACGGCTGACGGAATGCAACTCTTCCACATGGCCTGGAGGATTCTTGAACCAATCTGCCTCGTGGATGTACGACTCATCGGCCTCTCCGCATCGCTCCTTTCTCATGGCTCAACACAGCCATCGCTATTCAAAAAAGAACGAAACATGACTTCCGTCCTTTCTGCTCTGGACGAACTCCAAAAACGATACGGCTCAGGCGTCTGGAAACGTGGCGCAACACTTCAGACCGAGTTCAAATCCCGCTCAAGTGGGTTTCATTTTGATCATGAAGTGTAGTGAGCAAACAAACACTATAGTGCTCACACTAAGAAACAGGACTCATCCCAAGTAAGGTGTAAGGAAATGTTGTTGTGTTGAGAAACGTCACGAGGTCATCGGTAGCAACATCAATGTCATCAATAAATCGGT
>SCSL01000046.1 GCA_004298405.1 Patescibacteria group bacterium
GTTTCATAGGGGCTTCAGCCCCGTCTCGTAGCTCAACGCCACTAAAGTGGCTGAGAAGAGTTCTTTCTCTATTCTTCTCAGGGGCTTCAGCCCCGTTTAGCTTCGACGCCACTAAAGTGGCTGTGAAAGTTGAATGTCTATGCCTAAATATAAAACAGCTCTTGTGACCGGTGGGGCCGGGTTTATCGGCTCCCATGTTGTGGACGCGCTCATCCGTCGTCGCATTAAGGTATACGTTATCGATGACCTATCGACCGGCTCGCGCAAAAACCTCAATCCCAACGCAACATTTTACAAGATCTCCATTGTCGATCAGGAAGCTGTCACAAAACTGATTGCTCGAATCAAACCAGACGTGGTGTTTCACCTTGCCGCGCAGATTGACGTGCGATGCAGTGTGGAAAATCCATCAGATGATGCACGCGTGAATATTCTAGGCACACTCAATGTTGCCCATGCTTGTGCCAAGAGTGGTGTAAAGAAGTTTATTTTTACCTCAAGCGGTGGGGCGATGTATTCGGATTCCGTGCGTCCACCGTACTCCGAAAAGACACCGGAAGAACCACTGTCCCCGTATGGGATTGCCAAGCGTTCGGCTGAGATGTACTTGGATTTTGAGCAGCGTATTCACGGGATGAAGTATGTCATATTGCGTCTTGCCAATGCGTATGGCCCACGCCAAGCCTTGCGTGGGGGATACGCGGGAGTTATTTCCGTCTTTGCACGACAGATGCTCGCTGGGAAAAAAGTTGTGATCAACGGGCATGGAAAACAGACACGGGACTACGTATTTGTTTCGGATATTGTTCGGGCGCATATGCTGGCCATGGACAAGACGGTTACCGGCACGTTCAACATCGGGACCGGGATTCAGACGAGCGTCAATTCGTTGTTTTCGAAAATAAAACGCCTGACGGGTTCCAAAGAAAAAGAAGTGCATGGACCTGTATGCAAGGGAGAAGTGATGCGCTCGGCATTAGATTCTCACAAAGCGGCTCGCGAGCTTGGATGGAAACCAGGGGTCTCACTTGAGGAAGGTCTCAAAAAAACCGTCTTGTGGTTCAAGAATATTTAGAGATATCTTCTTAGCCACTTTAGTGGCGTCCGGAGACGGGGCTGAAGCCCCTGAGAAGAATCATAATGAAATCGAGATGATCATCGAACAACAAATTGCTCAGGCCGTCGCGACCTTGCGTAATGGTGGTGTCGTTGTTTTTCCGACCGAGACAGCCTATGGATTGGCGGCGGATGCAACCAATCCTCAGGCGGTTGCGCGGATATGTGCGATAAAGGGTCGAGAACCTGGAAAGTCTTTTCCGTTGATTGCCCAGAGCCGTGAGATGGTTGAACGATTTGCGGGAATTCCACGCGTGCTTGAGCGACTTGCCGCTCAGCATTGGCCAGGACCGCTCACGCTTGTCCTTCCAGTGATGGGAAATCGACTTGTTCCTGAAGTTTGTCGAAACGAGACGATTGCTATTCGCGTTTCCTCGCATCCAGTTGCCGCAACTCTATCACAAGGAATAGACGCGCCGATCGTTTCAACCAGTGCGAACCTCAGCGGCGAGAGGACATGTTATACCGTCGAAGACGTGAAGAAACAATTCGAAGGACGAGAAGGTCCCGATTATTATTTGGACATCGGCGAGCTCAAACCAGAACCCCCCTCAACGATCGTCGACATTGACGACTATGGATATCCAGAGGTTTTACGACAGGGCACCATCACCCTAAATTCTTAGGGGCTTCAGCCCCGTTCACTGTGTTTTTAAAAGCAAAAAAATCGTTCGGACAGAATTGGCTTGTGGATGACACAGTTGTGCAGAAGATCATCTCTGCCGCGCAGATTGTCCCTGGAGAGACTATTCTTGAGGTTGGTCCTGGAACAGGGATCCTCACCCAAGCTCTTGTTGACGCAGACGCGCATGTCATTGCCGTGGAAGCGGACG
>SCSL01000047.1 GCA_004298405.1 Patescibacteria group bacterium
ACCGATTTATTGATGACATTGATGTTGCTACCGATGACCTCGTGACGTTTCTCAACACAACAACATTTCCTTACACCTTACTTGGGATGAGTCCTGTTTCTTAGTGTGAGCACTATAGTGAAACACACCGACGCGACAGACATTCCTGTGTGCTTGGTGAAGAATGCAAAGCGTCACAAAACGATGAGTCCATGCTCTACGTGGGGACATTCAGGAAAAGGCTGGTTTTATGGGCTGAAACTGCATGCCACGGCAGATCTCAATGGACTCCTGCTGGCCATCACATTCACACCAGCCTCGGGGAGTGAACGAGAACAGTTCCTCATCCTCAATGAGGATCTCAGAGGTCTGTTCGTCGCCGATGCTGGTTACGTCTCGCAAAAACTTTCAGATGCGTTTAATCGTGAGGGCGAACGCATCTTCTTCGCCAAGCCTTACAAGACCATGAAGAAGCTCATCACCGCTTGGCAGTATCATCTCTATAACACCCGTGTCAGAATTGAGAACACGTTTCGTTCACTGAAAATGTTTCACGGGTTTCTTACGTCACTTCCTCGTTCCATAGACGGGTACCTAGGTAATTACGTGTGGTCGTTGCTTGCACACGTGCTGACCTAAATTGATCTCACCATCCACGACTTTCTCCGCGAACGTCACTTCCGTGATGGATGTTTTTGTTTGTCTATGAACGGAGACGAAAACGAGTTTTGTAATTCAAAGTAGATGAAGAATCAAGGATCCGAACACTCCTTACACTCAATTGCTCAAAAAGCTTCAATCTTGGCAAGAACAAGAAAAAAAACATGTGCTGGACTTACTCATTGCCGCCACAGCTATTGAACTTGGTGTTCCCCTCGTCACGAAAAATACCAAAGACTTCAAAAACATTCCTGATCTGCAAGTTGTCACGCAGATCCCTTCCCTCCCAATTTCTCAAACGCGGCTTTGAACTGATCCCCTCGGTCAAACTCATTTTTGAAAATCCCAAAGCTTGAAGTTCCTGGCGAGAGCAGAATCACGTCGCCAAGCTTGGCGTTTTCATACGCAACACGAACGGCTTGCTCCATGGATTTTGCGCGCACGCTTGGGGCGCCGTCGCCAATTGATTGTTCGATATCATTTGCGGCATCGCCCTCAAACACCACTACGTACTTACACTGCTCTCCAATCATCTTGCCCATTTCGGTGAAGCTCAGCCCCTTTGACGAACCTCCACAAATCAACACGATATTTCCGCCCTTGCCAAACCGTTTGAGCGCGGCCATGACGCCTTCGGGGCTGGTGCCTGTCGTATCGTTCACAAACAACACCCCTTCAACTTCTCCCAAAATCTCTTGTCGCCCAGGCAAACCAGCAAACGTCTTGAGCGACGCGTGGATGTCTTCATCTAAAACGCCTGCCAGATGCGCCGCAAGCGAGGCACACAACGCGTTCATGATGTTATGCTCGCCTTCGAGTTTAATGTCATGAACATGTGCATAGTTCGTCACAGCGCCGTCGATCCGACGAACCAAATTGTCCCCATCTCGATACACTCCGTTAACGCCCTCTGGGAGCGACTTGGCGGAGAACCAGTAGATATGTTTGGACGGAATCCGACTTGCAATCTCGTGCATGATCTCTTGATCCGCGTTGAGAATCGCCATCTGTTCTGGTTTCTGTTCTTGAAAAATTAATTCCTTTGCGGCCACGTAGGCCTCAAAGGAAGGATACCGATCGAGATGATCTTTGTAGGCGTTGGTGAGAATAGCCACCTGCGGTCCAATCCCTAATCCTTCGATGGACTCCAGGAGCCACGAGGAAAGCTCAAGCACAATCGGCACGGGTTGTGTCTCTTCTAAGAGCCAATCAAGATCTTCAAGCGGCGAACGGGTGATGTTTCCGGCAACAACGGTCTTTGGATGTTTGTGTTTGAGCATCTCTCCAAGAAGCGCGGTGGATGTCGATTTTCCACGTGTCCCTGTAATGGAAAAGATCGGGAAGGGACAGTAACGGAAAAAGAGGGATATGTCTGATTCAATCGGGACGCCATGTTCTTTTGCGAGCACGACAAATTCTGACTCTCGCGCCACGCCCGGGTTTTGAACGACCAAATCGACGTTCGTAAAATTATCCGCGTCGTGTTTTCCAAGAACAAATACGGGTTGATAAATATCGCGATCCGTAAACTGCGTCCGATACTCGGAATACCAATGCATGATCTCCGAAACGGATTCGCGCAGCTCCTCTTCATCCTTCAGATCTGTAATCACAAGTTGGGCGCCATGGCGCATGAGCCATTTGGCGGCACCAATGCCAGACCCTTTTTTGTACCGCCCCAATCCCATGACGGTCACGGGTGCGTCTTGAAAATTCTTCACGTTGGATAAATCGATGGACATAATTACTCATCCTCCCCTCCTTTTTAAGGAGGGGTTGGGGGTGGTTATGAGCTATTGTAGCACAGCTCTCGTCCACTCATGTTTTCATCGTACCTCATCCTACCTTCGACGAGACAGGTTCGAACGAGCCGACACGAGCGCTTCCTGCAATTCCTTCGCGCCTGTTTTGCTTGTCTGTACCCAATCACTCATCTCCACAGACAGACTCATCAAACTTAATGACTCGACAATTCGACCGATATAAACAAGCGCAAGGCGATATTCCTCTTTGGCAACTTCGCACCCAACATCGTCTTCATGCATCTCTTCGCACAGCGCTGTAAAAATTTTCAGGGGGACAAGATTCACGTTTGCATAGACACGGAAACATTCTCCCGCATACCCACCGCCCTGCTCGTACACCTGCTTGGCAACCGATTTCACCCCTATCGCCCATCGCTTTGCCTGTTGATAGAGCGGGTGCGATCGAACATGCACAAGCTCCTGTTGCCATGTTTCGAATGGGTCTGAAGGAGCCACGAGCGGTTGGCGAGCAGAAAGAACCGCAGGTGGTGGCGGTTCCAGGACGTCAAACCCAAGCCGACTGGAAAGTTCCCGGTCGGATCGCTCCTCTGTTTCTAATTGTTCACCAAGAACAGCTGATTCAAACAAAGACCCCGTTTCCGTATCATGAAACGCCTCGTATAAATCCTCCAGTTCATCTTCCAGGACATCAATTTCGTCACGATGAAATACCCACGGATAGTCGCGGTCTTGCTGGGTCATATCCCATCACGTCTTCGAATCGCCAAATCGTACGTCATTTGCTCGAGATGACTCAAATTCTTTTTGGCTTGGTCAAATTTATTTCGAAGATAGCCAGTAAGATCTAAATCCAACAAAAACTCGATGATCATCGCTACAACGTCTTGAACTTCTGACACGACTTCTGGATGACCGAGTGTCACCTGGCGCGTTGCATACCGAACCATCTCACCTGTTGCATCACACAGTCCGGCTAAGTACACAGACGGCTCGTTCGCTCGCGACTCGAGGGTGACAATCTTTTTTGTGGTGAGATATCCCTCAAAGAGTCGCGCCTCCGCATACTCCTCAAGCGCCGCATGATACGATCCCTCTTCCTTCAACTCTGGGATGACGCGGATCGTTTTTTCAACGGAATCAAACTGCTTTGCGGCATGGGCGAGATGCTCAGCCGCCTCTTTGAGATCATTTCTGTGCAGAGAAAAAATAGCGCGCTTGGATTTTGAGAGCGCTTCGTTGGATCTTGCAATAAGTTCTCGTCGCGCTTGGCTTTGCGCCTGGTACTTTTTCTGAATCTGAGCGAACACGCGTGGTCTTTTCATACAGGCACTCTTAGATTTTTATTGTTCTTTTTGAGGAGAAAAAACTCTTTCGTCAGCTCAATCACCACAAGTTTTATGACTCCTATCGTAAGCAATAGGCTCCAGTCGGACAAGCTCAACGGCACAATCTGGAAAATGGACTGGAAGAACGGGGTAAGAAGCGCGACAAGCAAAAGACCAAGTCCCATCGCGACACCCAACACAAGCCACACGTTGGAAAGCGGATTGATGCGGAAGATCGTGCATCGGAAACTCTTCACGGCGAATACATAAATGAGCGTATCGATCCCAACGGCGGCAAACATCATACTGCGAATGAATGCGACATCTTCTGAAAAAGAAAGGAGCCAGAGGTAGAGTCCAAATAACACCACATTGGTCATGATGGCGATCGTGAGAATAAGCCGTACCAGAAACGCATCAAGCACCGGTTCCTCACGTGGACGTGGAGGTTGCCGCATGATTCCCTTTTCGGCTGGTTCAATAGTGAGCCCGATAGCAGGAAACGTATCCGTCACCAGATTGATCCACAGAATTTGCGCCGCCAACAGCGGAAGCGGGAGTCCGAAGACAAGCGAACCGCCTACGAGGAGCAGCTCGGTAAAACTTCCTGCAAGGAGATACACCGTCGTCTTGCGTACATTATCAAAAATCACGCGTCCCTCTTCAATGGCGGCGGTTATGGTCCCAAGATCGTTATCGAGAATGACCATGTCACTCGCCTGCTTGGCCACTTCTGTCCCAGATCCAACGGCCACTCCAATGTCCGCGGCCTTTAACGCGGGGGCATCATTCACCCCATCACCTGTCATGGCAACAACTTCTCCGCGAGCCTGCCAGGCGTTTACGATCCGAATCTTATGCCGCGGCTCAACCCGTGCGTAAATAGAAATATGCTCCACGCGACGTTTGAGCTCCTCGTCGCTCCACGCATCAAGTTGTGAGCCCACAACGACCGACTCAGGCCCTACAACAAATCCGGCTTCCAACCCGATAGCACGAGCTGTTTCTGGATGATCACCTGTCACCATGATTGTACGGATACCAGCAAACTTTGCCGCCTGGATCTGCTCACGGATCTGCGGTCGCAAGGGATCGCGCAATCCAACGAGTCCCAAAAACGTAAACCCCTCCATCGTTTCTCGAGAAAGTCGGGGGGCATCTGGATCCACGGTTCTTGTTGCGATGGCAATAAGCCGTATCCCTTTTCGCGACAAAGAAATAATCTCTTGGGTGAGTTCATCGCGTCGCGCTTGAGTGAGTGTTCCCATCTTCCCATCAACCTGGATCATCGAACAAAATAGTAAAACAACATCAGGAGCTCCCTTAAGGAATACTTCCGTCTTTTTTCCTGACGCGTGCGCCGTGACCATGTACTTATACGCACTGTCAAAGGGAATCTCCCAGACGCGCGGAAAATGGAACGAGAGTGTTCTAAGATCCAACTGTTGTTCCAAGACAGCCGCAAGCAATGCGCGCTCGGTTGGACTCCCGCGCAGAGGATCCCGATGATCTTCCACAATCTGCGCATCGTTACACAACGCCATGACCTCAAACAGCTTACGCATCGCCGCATGTGGCTCCTCACCGGCGGAAAATGGATACGTCCACGTTTGCTTGGGAGTAATGAGATGCGTGACACGCATTTCCCCCTCCGTAATCGTTCCGGTCTTATCCGAACAAATGATTGAGACAGAGCCTAGCGTTTCGGCAGCAACCAGACGACGCACAAGGGACTTTCTGTGCAAGATACGTTGCATCCCAATAGCAAGAATTACCGTGACGGAAACGATAAGTCCCTCCGGAATCGCCGCAACAGCAAGCGCAACCGAAAGCTCGAACATTTCATGCACAGGCCGTCCAAAAAGAATCCCGACCACAAAAAGACCAACAACCAACAGAACAACCAATGTCGCTATCCAGCGCGCCAGTCGCCTGAGTTGTTCTTGGAGAGGGGTATGAGACTCCTGAGTTTCTTGCACAAGCGTCGCAATGCGTCCAATCTCGGTCTGGGTTCCTGTGGCAACCACCACGGCTGTTCCACCACCGCCAACGATATGTGTCCCAGCATGGAGCATATTTATCCGCTCCGCCATCGGACAACCCGCCTCCAATCGTGTTTCCATTTTATGGACAGGAAACGACTCGCCCGTGAGAGCCGCTTCGTTCACGACTAACTCAACACTCTCAAGGATCCTCGCATCCGCGGTCACGCGATCTCCTGCATGCAAAACCAACACATCCCCAGGCACAATCTCCGTCGCCAAAATGGACATCTCCTTTCCCGCGCGCAAGACAATGGATGTAGGCTGAACCAAGGCGCGAAGTTCCTCCAGCGTTTTGTTGGCTTTATACTCTTGAACGAATCCGATCACTGTGTTCACAACAACAGCCGCAACGATCACACCAGCATCAACAAAATCTGAAAGAACCACACTGATCACGGTGGCTACGACCAATATCAAAATCAGAGGGCTCATAAACTGTCGCGCAAATACCTTCCACCATGGGTTGGACGTCCGACTTGGAAGAATATTTTTCCCGTACTGCTGGACGCGAAGCGGAATCTCGGTTGTGGAAAGTCCTTGGTGATTCGTCTCAAGCGCCGCAAGCGTATCCGCGACTGAACATGTGTGCCAAAGAAATGTTTCCATAGGTTTGTGATAATTCTAGCAGAAATGAAAGAATCAGGCTTCCTCGCAGGCAAAGAAAAAAACGTCACGGACATGGCGTTCTTTTTGGTGCGCTGGGTGGGATTTGAACCCACGACCACGAGCTTAAAAGGCTCTTGCTCTACCCCTGAGCTACCAGCGCGCAGATCGTCCTAAAATTTGCGAGCTTGTCTTTCATGGGTCCCCGCCACCGCCTCACCGTAGGATTTACCTACGTCTCGGCGGCTGGCTTCCCCATTCAAGGCAATCTCATCAAATTTTAGGACGATCTCATCAGTAGTGGCGTGAATATATCAATTTCCTTCACCCATTGCAAGACACGCAACACCCACTGTATACTGTCGACACTAATTTGTAACCGCAAATCACTATGGAAGGATCAGGTGTTTGCGTCGCTTGCGGAGCAAGTGGCGTTGAGATTAATGGTGAGCAGAAGTGTCCTATGTGCGCCGATGGCGCCACGGCTCCAGAGGGAGCATCAGCCGAGGCTCCAGCAGAAGGCGACATGCCATCTGCGGAATAAGTCACCAACATAACAAAAACAGGTTTCGAAAGAAGCCTGTTTTTGTTTAGAGCGTCTTAAGTAGATCTACAAGCTCGTCGGCGATATTGGTACGAAGTTTGCCATGCATCTTCTCACCCAATTCACGACGACGCTGATCGTCTTCAAGCAGGGCGACGATTTCTTTAAAAAGTTGTCCTGGAGATGCATGACGTTGGTCTAGAACAACTGCGGCATCCGCGACCATATCCGCGTTCGCTTTCTGTGGCGAGTGTGGAAGCGGAAGCAAGATCGAAGCTTTGGAGAGCGCGGCAAGTTCCGTGATGGTTCCAAGTCCGGCTCGACATACAACCACATCCGCGACCGCAAGCGCGTCGGCCATTTGCTGGTCAACAAAATCGCAAACATGGTGATCGGCGTGTCTGGATTCAATTCCCTTCCCATGCCCCGTCAGATGAATCACGTTTGCCTCTTTTGTAAGATCGATCGCAATTTCATCAATCACGTTGTTGATCCATGCCGAGCCGGTTCCTCCGCCCACGACAAGCACCGTCGGTTTGAGTCTTGAAATCTTGAACGCTTCATAGGCACGCTCTGGCGATCCGCGCAGAAGACTCGGTCGAACCGGATTCCCAACCACCTTTGCTCGATCGCCGAGTTCGTTTCGATTCCGTTCCCAAGCAGCCGTCACGAGATCCGCAAAAAAAACCGTAAGCTTTGTCGTCCTTGTCAGTTCCACGTCTTGCTGATGTACCCACACGTTGACGCCGAGTAATTTGGCGGCGTAGATAACCGGCACGGCAGTATACCCTCCTGCGGATGCGACAAGATCGATCTTTTGCGATCGTAAAATCTGGATCGCGTTCCAAAAAGCAAGCAAGAACAACCATGGCGCGGTGAACCATTCCACACTTGGGTATCGAGGGAAACGGACAACGGGAAGCGTCAGGAATGAAATTCCTTGCGCCTCGACAACCGACCGCTCTGGACCTTTGGACGTCCCGACCCAAATTGCCTCAACGGTTGGATCGGATTTTTTCCACGCCTCCCATACGGCTAACAGTGGGGTAACAGGTCCCATCGTCCCTCCGCCTGTGAATAGAATTTTCATACACAATTATTTCTTCACGCTCCGAGAAATATTCAACACCACCCCAATTGCGGCGAGAGAAATCGCGAGCGATGTTCCTCCATAGCTGATGAACGGCAATGGCACACCAGTAATCGGCATGAGCGCCACCATACTACCGATGTTCACAAACGCCTGAATCACAATCCACGCGGCAACCCCAACAACCACATACTTCCCAAAATTATCAGGCGCACGCTTAGCAATCGCCAACATCCTCCATAAGAAGAGCAGGAACAAGGTGATGGTCAAAACGGCGACGACCAGTCCCATCTCCTCTGCAACAATCGCAAAAATGGAATCACCGGAAACCTCAGGAAGATACTGAAACTTTTGTCGTGAATGTCCATACCCCAACCCAAAAATCCCCCCAGAACCGATCGCGAGCAGAGCCTGATTGATATGATAGCCGATCCCCTGAGGATCAAGTTCAGGATGTAAGAACGTCGTGAACCGTGCCGCACGATAGGGAGCCGCGGTAATAAGAAAGGCAAGACCTGCCACTCCCGCTAGGATCAATCCTGTCACGTAGGTGATCGGCGCCCCTGCAACAAAATAGACGATCAAAGACATTGCGGCGATGATCGACATGGTTCCAACGTCTGGTTGTAAGACCATCAACAGCATGATCGTTCCAAGGACTCCAATGAATGGAAGGAACCCTCCGTGCACATCTCGTACGCTGTGTTTGTCACGCCCAGCAAGCCAGGCGGCAAGATAAAATAAAAACGTCAGCTTCACGATTTCAGATGGCTGTACAGAAAAGACTCCTCCAACGGAAATCCACGAATGTGCCGAGCCAATTCCTGCCGAAAGGCCAGGAATAAAAACAAGGACTAACAGCACGATCGAGAGAATAAGCAAATTCCACGCATGCTTGCGCCAAAACGTATACGGAATCCGCGAAAACGCAAGAAGGGCTCCAATACCCGGAATCAACCCGAAAATAATTTGATGCTTCACGAAATAGTACGAGTCAGCAAACTCCGCATAGCCGCTGGGAGCTGAGGCAGACAAAAGCATCACCAGACCAAAAAGGATGACCGTACCCACGATCAGGAGCAGGACGTAATCAATGGCTCCAGATGTCCGATCCATGAGATTTATGTTTTAGACAAGCGCGTCGAGTAAAACGAGCGAGACGCCGACCGCGGCAGAGATCATCGATATGACCCACAGACGCATCACGATTTGTGGCTCAGGCCATCCGATGGCCTCAAGGTGATGATGAATCGGCGAGGAACGAAACAACCGCAGGTGAAAAAGTTTGCGGGCAGAAACCTGTACGATGACGGAAAGGGATTCAAGGACAAAAACAAACCCAATGATCGGTAGAAATATGGCGGAGTTTGTCAACATCGCGACGATGCCAAGCGTCACCCCCAAGGACATCGCTCCTGTGTCACCCATAAAAAACCTGGCTGGATGGATGTTGAACCATAAGAAAGCAAGAAGGGCTCCCAAAATGACTCCGCAGAAAACAGCAAGGTCATAACGACCTTGGGAAAACGCAATGATCGCATAGGCTCCGAAAGAGGTGAGAAGCGTCCCCCCTGCAAGACCGTCGAGACCGTCTGCCTCATTCACGGAAAACGCTGTTGCCACAATGATAAGAAGAAAAAAAGGGACATACCAAAGTCCAACATTGAAATCCCCAACAAAGGGAATGTGCAATAAATCCCAATCCAACTTCACACGGAACCACCAAGCCCCTACAACGGCAATTGCTGTATAAATGAGCAATCGGTGCCTCATTCGGAGTCCCCCACCCTTTGGACCGATTCCGCGGACATTGTAATAGTCGTCGATAAACCCAACGATAGCGGACGCGACCAGAGCTCCTAGCGGCAAGAGTGTTTCAGATCGACTCAAAAAGTTAAGCCGCGACCACATCGAACCCTCTGGCAGTAATGGAACGAGATGATAAAACACAAGTGCCAGCACAAGGACTGTTCCCCAAATAAGGATGCCTCCCATGGTAGGTGTACCATGTTTTTTCTCGTGAAGTTTCGCAAAAATGGGAGCAGAAACATATGTCCGGATCACTTTCCCCATCTTCCGTTCTTGTAAGAGGCGAATCAGTAAAGGCGCCCACGCAAATGCGACCACAAACGCAACCGTGCTTAGCAAAAGAACTCGTACGATTTCAAACGATTCCAAGGTCATATATTAATAAGCACAATGAGTCCCATCGCGACTAGGAGAATAAACTCGACACAAGGCGTGGCCGCGGCAAAAAACAGGGTAAGGGTTTTTTGTGAACGAAATGACCGTGCTTGAATAAGAAGATTCAGAAGAAGGGAAAAAACCCCGAGGACTGGAAGGAAAAAAATCTGGTACACAGGACCGAAACGATCAACACCCAGATAGATATTATAGTGGAGGGCAATAAACGGGGACTCAGAGGCAAGAGGGAGAATCCGCCAGAGCGGAAAAACCGTCATTACGATCAAAAAAAAGACAGAGATCACCGTGCTCCATCGCACGAGGACGCTCTTGATAAACATCTGCCGAAACGACTTGCCGATCTCCTGGAGATCTTTTTTGTACGGATGAACAGCCACATTACTCTACAGCGATTACCTCATTGATTTCTGGAATGGCATCATGAAGTGCCGCCTCGATTCCCATCTTGAGGGTAATCTCCGACATCGGACATCCAACGCACGCCCCTTTCATGCGTACATGGACGGCGCCCGTCTGTGCATCAAACTTCACCAGCTCTATTCCTCCCCCATCCAAGCGAAGAGCCGGACGAACTTGTTCAAGCACGCGTTCTATTTGTTGTTCAATCTCATTCATACATTTTTATTGTAACAAAAAACACTCCACTACGGGAGTGCCTTTTGTTAGTTGGATTTTTCCACGTTCGCAAAAACGCGATGCTTGAGTGCCCCGTGAAAATTCGCCATCTTTTTCTGGGTGAACTTCACGATTCCTGTGACGGACGCATAAAGCGTATCGTCGCCACCGATCTGAACGTTTTTTCCTGGGTGGATCTTTGTGCCACGCTGTCGAACAAGAATCTGTCCCGCGTTGGTAGCTTGACCGTCTGCCACTTTCACGCCAAGGCGCTTCCCGTGGGAATCTCGGCCTAAACTTGTAGAACCACCGGCTTTTTTATGTGCCATAGAGAATGGAAGAGTAAGAGTGGATTTCGGGAAGAGTATAGTCACGGAAGTGGATTGTGTCAATCTTTTGCACTGGTCCATGAGATAGTTCACACCAGACATTCATGGAAAAGATAGACAAACAGGATTCCTTTGAAAAAGAGTGGAGAGTGGCTCAAGATGTGGCTCATATGGCGC
>SCSL01000048.1 GCA_004298405.1 Patescibacteria group bacterium
CGATCTCGGGATACTGATCTTTCAAAAATCGTTCCACGCCATCGGAGGAGGCATTGTCAATCACAAGCACATTGAAATCCCGATAGGTCTGATCCATAATGGACTTCAGCAGATCCGGCAAAAATCGCATCGAATTCCAGGTAACAATATGCAGGCTCAATTTCGGATACGCCATATGTGCCCCCTATGGTAGACAAAGACCTCCAACAAAACAATATCATCCAGAACAGACCAAAAGTTGGGATTGGGGTTCTGATCGTCAAAGATGGCCGTGTCCTGTTTGGGTGCCGACGAGGCGCACATGGCGCAGGCACCTGGAGTCCTTCCGGTGGCCATCTTGAGTTTGGAGAAACCTGGGAAGAATGTGCGCGCCGGGAAACACGTGAGGAAGTAGGAATCGAAATCCAAAACATTCGCCTTGCCGGGGTCGTGAATAATTATCAACCCGATTGGGGCACACACTACATCACCATTTTCATGCGTGCGGATTATGCTTCTGGCGACCCCCGTGTCTGTGAACCAGAAAAGTGTTCAGGATGGGAGTGGTTCACGTGGGAGAATCTCCCAACACCATTGTTTGCCCCTGTCCAATCTCTCTTAGTTCAGGGGTATCACCCGCTGGGCGTGCGTTACGATAAACTTGTTCGTGATCGCATGGCAGAAATTATTGAATCCCACGGGGATATCGCCATCACCTATACCGCAGATATGGGTGAATACAAAGAGCGTCTGCGAGCAAAGCTTGTCGAAGAGGTTCTTGAATATTTTGAAAGCGGGGAGGTCGAGGAACTCGCCGATATTCTCGAAGTCATTCATTCTCTTACAGCCCTTGATGGAACTCCCCGCGAACAACTGCAACTCATTCAAACAAAAAAACGCGAGGAGCGCGGCGGATTTGATGGAAGAATTATTTTGAAAGAGACGAGATAACTCTCCGTTTCTTCAAACGTTTCACGCGTTTCTTAGGGGCTTTAGCCCCGATCTCCCCTTTTTTGTCACATGAAAGCCAAGATACCTTCCCACCATAAGTCTTGTTTGCGCATCGATCGCTGGGAAGGATCCAAACAGAATAAACGTGACAGGAAGGAGAATCCACTGGAGACCCATGATCGCCCATGTGTGCCGACGGACTTCTTGCGGTCGAGCAGGGAGCAATGTGATCGACATGATGGCCGAGACCAAGATTCCGATCATGGCGTACCGCATCAGTTGCTCAAGGGTAAATGGAGCGGCTTGAATGAGCGCATGTGTTTCCCCTTTGGCAATCCATAGCGGTAACCAACCAAGCACAAACATAATAATCGGTGCCGTTGCCCAGGTGTACATTCCTTCGATGTGATTGAACACATATTGTGCCTTCTTGCGCCAAGGAATCTGGGGATCGTGTTTGAACCCATCGATAATAAACGGGAGGTGCTCTACTCCCCAGGCCCATCGACGCATCTGAATATAGAGAGCCTTCATGGAATCAAGGTAGTTTGTTCCTGTGACGGCATCCATGGAAACAGGAAGAAACATCGGCGTAACCCGATAATCGCCATGATAATGCAAGAAGGCTTGCATGAAGATGCGCGAGTCCTCGCTCACAATATCTTTTTGCCAGTAACCGACGTCTTTGAGCATCTTCCATGGCATCGAATGGGACGAGAAGGTCCAGAGCCGTTCTGACCGCGTAAGCTCCCCAAACAACCAAAACGTTGTCCCAAACGCCCCGATGCGCACAGGAGCGTTTGCTGACCAAATATTATTCGAAAACATGGCGATCGGTTGGTAGGAAGAATGGGTCGGATCCTCGATCGTGCCGTACAGATACGTGAGATATGAGAAATATTGAGGATGTGCCACGGTATCGATATCAAACGCGGATACCACAATGTCTTCGTCTTTCACGTCGGGAAAAAAGTGTGCAAGCCGTTTCTCAAGCTCATGTCCCATCCAGTTGAGGTTCGATCCCTTCCCAGGAATTTCATCAGGCAACCCTTTTGGATGAAGCGTTGTTCCAAAGTAGGCAAAGACGGATCCGAACTCTTGTTGTGCCCGATGAGCAATCTTCTCAAACACTTCCGCATCTGCCTGCTCCCCCCCCAACACGACGAAAAATCGATCGTTAGGTGTTGCATTTTCTTTGAGAGACCGCAGGGTTGAACGAATGATGTCGTATCCTTCTTTGTATGTCGGGAGCAAGACAAGATGACGAATGCGATCAGCATTTGGCACGGACACGAGCCTCTTCTGCCAATCTATTTTTCGCGCATGCCGGTATCGACTCCACGAAATAATCACAAACACATTGAAGTAGAGCACGCGAAACAACCACAACAGGTCAAAGACGATGATGAAAATAATCACCCACAGCGGCTGAAAAAAACTCAGGAAAATGGCAAGTGTAAAAGTTCCCCAAACCAAGAGGCCGGGGAACATTTCCCAAAATCGCGACTGACCGTAGTGATAAGGCATTATCTCTCGGATGAAATATCTTTTTTGAGACGGTTGAGCAACTGATGCGCGTGTTCCTTTCCACCCAGACCAAACGCAAGACCACCCGCAAGAGCTAGCATGGCCACCAGACCTGTAAACAAAACTCGGATCAGCTCAGGGGCAATATCCAGTTGCACGAGAGCCGCCATAAAGGTGAAAATAAGAATGGCCCATTTGGCGATTCCCGAAAGAAATTCCGCCGAGGCAAGTTGTGCCGCCTCAACCGCTGTCTTCACCACGTTCTGAACAAAATTTCCCAACAGGATTCCCGCCAGCAGGATGATGACGGAAATGATCACGTTTGGAATAAACAAAACGACCTGTTCAAGATAGTCTGTCACTTGTTCCCATCCCAAAATGTCTGTGGCGGCGATGAGAGCGATGATGATGAAGAACCACTTTACAATCCATCCCAAGAGCCCCCCAATTTGCAGACGCAATCCCACGCGCTCAAATTGCGCGGTGATGTCCAGCCGACGGGCGAGCTCATCAATGCGCAATAGCCCAATGACCTTAACGACAACCGTACGGAGAACCAGGGCGATAATGACCCCAATAAGGAAGACCATGATGGCTCCCAAAAGGCTTGGGAGAAAGGCCACCATGGTGTCCCATAATTCCAGGAGCGGCCCCTGAAGAACTTCTTGTGCGAAAGACATAGAAGATAAAATTAAGGGGAATGATGTATGTAGCGTATCATTTTCAAAAAAATTCAGTCAGGTTCTTTATCCCCATTTCTCTTTTTCTGCTTTGTAATATCCGGCGGTCGATCATACGAAGGGAGGACGTAGGTTTGTTGTTCAAATGGGCTACGTGAAAGAAGGTCGCCGAGGGAAAGATTCTCTCTATTTTCGATTCCTCGAATAGGAATTCCTTGAGCAAAGGCAAGGCCGTTACCGATCGTTGTGCTCACACGACTTGCGGTAAACGATCCCGGTCCCGTCACAACGAGTACTTCTGAAAGATCCTTAGGGATTATCTTCCACTCCTTGAGAGTCTGATCGAGGGCTTGAAGGTATCCCTCTGGTTGAACCTCAACCGTCGTTTCGTGTTCTTCCCCCGCGTCCGTCACAACTCTGAAAGTAATCGAATTGATGTCCTGGGCACAGATAGCAAGCCTCATAGTTAACTTAATGGTGAATGCTATCAATCATTACAACCTTCTCTCCATTGAGGATGGACAGAAGGAACCGATCCGCAACCTGGCGTCGATCGAGGAACTCCTCCCTGGGCATGAGGGTATAGTTAATCTCGTATGGAATCTCGTCCTCGAATTTGGCGATCATCTTTTCAAGGTCAGCTTGTTTGATCGACCCGACAATAAGGATGTCCGTTGGAATATCTGTTGCATCAACAAAACGACCTGTGAAGGCAAAATAATCAATGCGACCCTTTTCCTGAATCTCTTGGACAAAATTTTGTTTCAAGAGAATCTGTACCTTTTGAAATAACCCACGAAGATCGTCAAAGAGAATAAAATCCTGGTTCACGCTGTAGTATTTCTTTTTGTCAGACAGTCGTTTTGAATCTTTCAAAACCCCTTCCTTTTCGCTCAGAAAACCAAGCTGAACCAAATTTTTTAACTCTCGCCTTACCGAGTTGAGTTGTGCATCGATCCTTCGGGTCAACTCTCGAACAAAAAAAGTGTCTTCTGGCTGGGAAAGAAAGAGCGCCATGAGTCGCGCCCGTGTCTTTGAACCAAACATCTGTTCGAGTTTAAAAGGTTTCTTCATCATAATAACTTCATTTGCGCCTCCCGAACATCTAGGTATAATGTACACAAATGCTAAATCCCGGGCAAATGGCTATGCACATTGAGATCAAAGGAGCCACCTACGAACCACAAACGCCTGACGAACACATTCGCGGCATCTCCTTGCTTCTTCCTGTACAAGAGAGAGGAGGATTTGTCTTCCTGATCGCCTATACAAAAAAAGAAAATGCTGATTCGGAACTTCTTCTTCAGACATTGATGGACCAAGCACGCCGATTAGCGGAGTCATTTGGGAAAGAAGCAAATCCTCAGCATCGCTTTGAGCAATTTCTTGGCGCATTGAATGAAACGCTTGCAGAGCATGTCCGAGAAGGACGTTGGCATATCCCGATTGAACATCTTCATGCCCTTGTGGGCATTGCTTCCTCAACAGAAATGTATCTCTCTGGAACAGGAGAACTCGTCGCCCTCTTCCTTCACAAAAAACCATCACAGCGCTACCAAATTTTCAACCTCTTCAGGGGATTGCAAACAGAACAGTCCCTCCCGACCTGGGAAAAACCGTTTGCAGTGGTTCTGGACGGAGATCTCCATCCAGGAGATGTTTTTTGTATCACGGACAAAGACCTTCAACGGATCATTCCACCAGATGAACTCAACCAAATTCTTACCTCCCTTCCTTCTGTGGGAGCCGTTGAAAAAATAAGGCAGTATTTTTCGCACAAAGATGGTCTTTTGTTGACCGTCCTCAAAGTCTCCGATGAAGTCCCTTCCTATCAAGCGGTTCAAGGTCGCACGGCCGTTCCCCAATCGAACCTGTCTGTTGAGGCGCTCAATACGACGCAAGAAACAACCGATCGACTCCTGGATGACCAACGACACAGCCTCTCGATTTTCTTCAAAAAAATTCTTTCGTATCTGCAGTCTAAATCAGGAAACCGATCATCACGTCTCTTAAACGACTTGCAGTCTCGTGGGGGGATAAAAGATCTTACGATGCGGATTGGCAGAACGGCGTGGCGTCTATTGTCGATCGGAGCAAAATATACAACCAAACAAACGAGTCGAGCCCTACATGTGTTGAAAAACAAAGAAGAACGCACACGCGTAAAAACTCATCTCCAGCTCAAACAACGCAGCCTTCAGGGGGGACTGCGATCCCTCCTGAGTCGTGTCCGCGCAACCCCCGCGTCAACAAGATATCTTGTGGGAGGAATCGGCATTGCTGTTGTTGTATTGGTGATCGGTATTTCTGTCATTTCAAAATCGCAGGCTCGTGCACAGCAGGAAGAGGCGTATCAAGAACAGCTTACGGCTATCGAAGACTTGATGGAACGTGCCGCTGGAGCCGTCATCTACAAAGA
>SCSL01000049.1 GCA_004298405.1 Patescibacteria group bacterium
ATACATTCATCGTATTATCGGGACAGCGTCCCATGTAGGGATACTGTACCGACTGTACGATGAACTGACCAATGACCGAGACTGCTATTTAGGTGGTACGGTTTCATACCAAACTTAGCCCTGGAGGTTATATGACACGAGTATGCACAAGTTGCCGAAAAGAAGTCGAGGATTGGAACGAGAGATGTAAAGGTTGCGGATTCACCCTTGAACTTGTTCCGGACGATCGTCACAAAGCCCGGTATCTACGAGGGCCGTCGTTGGGGGCATTGTTGTGGACACAAGGTTGGACATTTGGTGCGCGACTGTACGTTTGGTTTTTGATCTCGCTCATTCCTGTGTTTGGTCTCGTGGCATTGTTCGTTGGATTATTTTTTGGTCGCCGACTGAGTTGGAAGTATGGAGGATGGAGCGATTGGGAGGAGTACGTTGCTCGGATGAGACTCATGGATATGATTGGCGTCGTGTGGATCGTGTTGCTAGGAGCGATCTATCTGTATGCGAGATTTTTCTAAATGGAAATCCTCACACAAGGTGAGGATCGATATTGTCACCGGGAAATTGGAAAGTCTTTTCTCAGGGGCTTCAGCCCCGCCTGTCGCTCGCGAGTCACGTCGTTTTCGAACGACTATGGCGAGCGAAATGGCCGTTAGCAACGCCGCTAAAGCGGCTAAGAAAGGAATCAGGCGGATGGACGTCTAATCCAATTTCACCTGTTCTCGATATTGCAGTGCCTCGGCAAGATGTTCGATCTCCATGTCATCACTTCCTGCAAGGTCGGCGATGGTGCGCGCAACTTTGCGTACGCGCATGAAGCCGCGTGCGGAGAGACGGTTTGATCTTAAGGCGACTTCGAGGAGAGATTTATTTTCAGGCGTGAGTGGACAAAGTTCATCTAGTTGTGAGGAAGTGAGTTCGCTGTTGGTAAACAACCCAAGCTTATCGAGACGATCGTGTTGTTTCCTCCGAGTAGCTTCTACACGCATACGGATGTCAAAAGACGATTCGGGTTTTATGTCCGATAAAAGCTTGTCGTGTTCGACAGCGGGAACTTCAATCACAAGATCAAACCGGTCCAGCAGAGGGCCGGATATTTTTTTCTGATATTTTGCAATCTGGTTGAGGGTGCACGTGCAGGGTCGATGTGGATTGGTGAGATGGCCACAAGGACAAGGATTCATCGCGGCGGCAAGTAGAAACCGCGCGGGGAATTGAATCGATCCCACCGCTCGAGAAATCGTGACGGACCCATCCTCGAGGGGCTGGCGTAAATGTTCGAGTACGTAGCGAGAAAATTCGGGAAGTTCGTCCAAAAACAAGACGCCGCGATGGGCGAGGGAGACTTCTCCGGGTTTGGGCCAGGTTCCACCACCAACAAGTGAAACCGCCGATGAGCTGTGATGTGGACTTCTAAACGGTCGGGTTTGTACCAGACCTTGCCCGGCTGGCAGAGTCCCTGCCACGGAAGCAATCGCCGTCACTTCGATAGATTCTTCGTGAGTGAGAAGCGGAAGAATGGATGGGAGTGATCGTGCAAGGAAGGTCTTCCCTGCTCCGGGTGGACCCTTGAGAAGAATATTGTGCCCGCCTGCGGCAGCGATCTCAAGC
>SCSL01000050.1 GCA_004298405.1 Patescibacteria group bacterium
AAGCGAGACACTCACCACGACAAATAACATTGTGAATCCACGCGTTCTCCTTGTGGCCATCGAGGAGGAAGTCGTGGAAACGCCTGTTGAGGAGGAGGAAATACCCACAGAAACAGAAGAGGTACCAACCTCTCTCGCAGAAACGTTCATTGAAGCGCTCCCCGTCGAGGGGGCGCAGCAAATTCTGGAAAGTATTCGAAACCTTCCAGGAGTAGAAGAAGCGGCCGAGATTTCGACACCAGCTCTTGCTTTCACGGCAGGCGCAAGCGTCGTTATTCTCGCGATTGCTTTCGACTTCCTTCCATTCCTTCAATATCTTTTCACAGCGCCGGTTCTCTTTTTCTGGCGCTATCGAAGGAAGGGATATGGGGTCGTCTACAATGCCATTTCCAAGGCTCCGATCGACTTGGCGGTGGTCCGTCTCTTCAAAATTAACCATGAGGCAACTGATGCGCGCGGTCGCCTTATTCAAAGTCGCGTCACAGATACAGGAGGGCGCTATTTCTTCCTTGTTCAACCAGGGAAGTATCGTATCGCGATAAGCAAACCCGGATTCCAGTTCCCATCGGATTATCTCAAAGACGAAAAGATCGATGGGCCATTTCTGGATGTGTATCACGGGGAGATCATTGAGGTGACGACACAAAACGCGGTCGTAACCGTGAATATCCCTCTTGATCCCTCTCAGGCGGCAACCTATCACGAGCCATCAGCCATTCGTCGACGGAAGTTCTTGCGAGGAACTCAGCATACGGTGGCCATTGTCGGTGTCGTGGCGGCTGTGGTGTTCGCCATTATTCGACCAACGGTATTCTCCGTAGGGATGGTCGTTGTCCAAGGAGGGGTCTACCTGCTGGTTCGACGCCTAGCCCGTCCACACAAACCTATTGGTTGGGGCATTGTGTACGACAGGCAGACGGGTCGACCACTTTCACGTGTGGTGGCGCGTATCTTTGAGCCAAAATATAACAAGCTTCTGGAGACACAAGTTACTGACAGCAAAGGACGATACGCGTTTATGCTGGGTCCAAACCAATATTTCGCAACGTTCCAAAAAAATGGGTTCAAACAAAAGACCATTGATCCAATTGATTACTCTCAATCATCCGAGCCAAAAGGGTTTTCGGAAAAAATCCCACTCGAGGCTGAAGACTCTCCCTCACAATAGTGTACGAATATGTTTGTTTCTTGGAGGAAAAAACTTGGATTCCTGACTACACTCACGCTACTTTTTAGTAGCGTGGTTCTTCCTGCTCAGGCGGCGAGCGCTCCCAACATCATTACGTATCAGGGGCGGGTCTTGAATGCCAATGGGGTGCCTGTCTCAGATGGAAGTTTAAGCATGATCTTTGAGCTCTATACAGCCTCCACCGGTGGAACATGTGTGTGGTCAAACTCTTCAGCGACTTGTGCGACTGCGACGGCTCGATCCGTTACGCTCACAACAGGACTTTTTACCGAGAATCTTGGAGACACAGTCGCCTCCTACGCCGCGATTGGTGATTCGATTTTCGGGGACAATGCCGCGCTTTATCTTCAGGTAACGATCGCGGGTGAAGCGCTTTCTCCACGCCGTCAGATTACGGCCGCGCCGTATGCGCTTAATGCCGATACATTGGACGGAATCGATTCTGCGACATTGCAATTATTTGAAACAGGTTCAAGCCGCACATTTGAAGATGATGCCCCTGTCATCATTGGTTCAAATGCAGCTCTGACATACGCCAGCGGCGGAGTCGGAGATTTGCGTGTGGAGGACGAATTGGAAGTGATGGGCGACGGGTACATTGATAATGATCTTGTGATCGGAGCCTCGACTTCGAGCACGGAGACTATTACCAATGCGGGATTTAGTTTGTCTGGAAACGATTTGTTCGTTGCCAGTGATTTGGGTGTTGAGGGAACCGTGTATGTCGATGGAGGTCTGGATGTTGTCGGGACGATAACTTCCGGGGATCTTTCTTGTACAGATTGTCTTGATTTTACAGAACTCAGTGACACGCTAGCTCTTGATGCTTCTACTTCCATTGCCATGGATGGAACCGAGATCTTTACCATCACAAACGGAAGTTCTGGCAACACGATCGTGAACCTTACTTCAACTGGAGATTTAGAGGTACAAGACGGTGGAAGCACCTTTGTGA
>SCSL01000051.1 GCA_004298405.1 Patescibacteria group bacterium
TCCTTGAAACCCGTTCGGCAAGTTTGCGACGTTTCTTGCCGAGCTAATGAAATATGGAGGACACCATGACTGACAGGGAGAGTGAAATGAAAACAATGAGCGGCAAAGAGACTGTTGTGGATGATGGGGCCGAGATTATCTCGACGAGCGATGTACATTTGTGGAGGTATCCCGAGTTTCACCAGATGTGCTTGAAGGCGGCGACACGCTTGCAAAAACAAGTTGGAGACATAACGACTCAGTTCTGTTATGAGTATATTCCGGAATCACTCAAAATTCCGCATCTCTCAAAGAAAGAGGCAAAAGCATTCAACACGGTATCTTTGTGTGCAAGGATCGCATGGAGAGGTCGCATCGTAGCTGAAGTACACCGTTCTTTAAGATGTTCTTGGACAGATTGCATCCTAGCTTATACGCATCCCATCAACAGGAAACCGGCAAACCCCCGCAACATCACGACCTCTGTTCAACTCACAAAATATCTTGAAAATGCCATCAAGAATCTAGAAAAAATATACGAACAATTGACGAAGCCACTACTGAAATGATGAAAGAAAAAGAAACTACAGGCCGTCCTGTTAGAGGAGGACAGCACGCGATAAACGAGAAGGCAACCAATAACGAAGAAAGGAGTAGTGCCATGGCGACAACGTTCGAACGCAATGAACACGGGCATATTGTCATCGCGTTTACCGGCCACGATTTGACCGGCGAGCAGGAGGACACATGGCTCAGATGGGCGATTGGATATTGCGTGAGTGGCGCTGCAACGGCCTGCTTCACGAGCGCGGCCGACGACAGCTACGACAAGAATCACCGCCTCGTTGCTGGCAAACCCTACAGAGTCGCGCTTGTTCCCGGTGAGGAGATTCCGCGCGAATTCGACCGCACAACCGCCGCCCTGCGCAATCTCGGTAAGCAGTACGGGTACGGCAAGCCGCTCGCAGGACACATCCCGCATGTCCGCAAGATCGTTTCAGACACACGGGAAATGGGGATCCAATATGTCGTCAGCCTCCATGACTTCATCAGAGGTGACTACGGTTTCGCGTACGTGCTCACCATGCACAGGAACGCTTACGGTCGATGGGTTCACGCCTATCGGGTCAGTCTCTACACTAGTTGGAATGACGGTGGGGCCTTCTTATTTCCCATCCCGTAAATCAGTTACAATTCTTAGCCCTGCTTCGATTCGTCGGAGCAGGGCTAACTAAAAATCGATCGCACCAGCACCCCGCCCGCGAATCCCGACACGACGGCGAGGAGGACGCTCATGCCGATGCCATACAAGTTTGCAAATAAGCGAGCGCATCTTCTCGGCTATCGATTGAAACGATTTCTGACTTGTATCCAAAATACTCGAGCAATAAATTCTTATCTTGTGCAGGCACTTCTGAAAAATGTGCGAGAACGATGGACTCATCTGCCGCAATTAATTTATGGTCCCCGTCTTTACGGGTAAGCATTCCTATTATTTCAACATTTGTTTCATCACCCGTTTCATAGGCAGCATTTGAAAATATAATCACGTCTACGTTATCGTTCTCAACCGGATTGATTACGTTTTTTATGTATCCATAATGAACAGGCATCACGCCTTCGTTCACGGGAATCCGCTCTTTGATAGGTCCGAAATCTTTGAAACCGCTTCCATCATATGAAAGATGTACGCGCCGGTCTGAACCTTTTGGTATTTCAACAACAGCGAGATATTTCATAGCACGATTGCATCAGATGGAATTTATG
>SCSL01000052.1 GCA_004298405.1 Patescibacteria group bacterium
GTTCCGGAAACAAGAACGCTGCTTCCTCGGTAGAAGCCTTCTCCCCCGAGCATGGTGTCAAGGCGCGGGATGCCGGATGCACGGTGAACCTGTTCTGCTGTAGTCCTTAAATCAAACCACCACTTTGCAATCAACTCTGGTCAAATCCCTCCTGGCCGTGTATAAGGGGTACGGTACCATACTTCATCCGGAGGCGATCAGATTTGAATTTGAAGGAAATCCTCGTCCAGCCAGTCGAGCGATCAGAAGAGCCGCGCTACCAAGATCTCATGCAGGAGCACCATTATCTGGGGCGATTGCCCAAGATCAGCGAGACACTTTGGTACATTGCCCTATGGCAAGATCAATGGATAGCCCTTCTGAGCTTTTCGGCTGCAGCCTGGAAATGTGCGGCACGGGATCGATGGATCGGCTGGGACTCACGCCACCAGTACGATCGTCTGAAACTGATTGCCAACAACAGCCGTTTTCTGATCCTTCCCGACTGGCATCTTCCAAACCTTGGTTCTCGCGTTTTGTCGCTGTGCCAAAGGAGACTTCCAACAGATTGGCTGGAGACCTTCGGCCATCCCCTTGTTCTCCTCGAGACCTTTGTCGATCCTCAACGTTTTCATGGCACCGTCTACAAAGCTTCAAACTGGCTCCATGTGGGGCAGAGCAGAGGCTTTCGCCGCACCGGCAAAGGCTACACTCCTAAGAGCCACTCTCCCAAAATGGTTTTCCTCAAACCACTGCAACCCGATGCGCGAGAGTTGCTCTCTCGCCCCATTCTCGAACCACCCTATCGCACGGGAGGAACAAAGATGATGCTCAAGGCCGAACAAATGCGATCTTTACCGGACTTCTTTGCCCGGATTCCCGATCCTCGCCGCATCCAAGGTCGCCGTCATCGAATTTCGACGGTGCTCGCCATTGCAGCCGGTGCAATCCTGTGCGGGATGCGCGGCTACAAAGCCATCTCGGATTGGGCAGAGAGCCTTGGCCAAAAGGCACGTGAGCGTTTCAGGTGCCGCCGTGAAAAGGACCGTTTTGTCGTTCCAAGCGAATACGTCATCCGAGACGTCCTCATCCGAGTCGATCCTCAACACCTGGACAGTGCCTTGCAGCAGTGGAACGAAGCCTATGGCAAGCAGGACCAAAGTCTCGCCATTGATGGGAAGACCATGTGCAACGCCATCGACGATCAAGGCTATCAAACCCACATCATGAGCGCCATCGGTCATGAGACCAAAAGCTGCTACACCCAAAAAAAGTAGGCACTCTGCCCAAGGAAGGTGATGAAGAGCTTAAGCGCACTAACGAGATCAAGATGGCCATCCCTCTCCTCGATGCCGTTGATATCGAAGGCAAGGTCATCACGGCCGATGCCCTTCTCACCCAAAGAGAATTTGCCAACTACCTGGTCCTGAAACGTAAAGCCCACTACCACTTCACCGTCAAGGGCAACCAACCGACTCTCCTGTCCGACATCGAGTTCTACTTCCGAAACCGACAAGAGCCGGGCTTTGTCGAGCACACCCCTCCCGATCATGGACGGATTGAAACCCGCAAGATTTGGGTCAGTGCCGAACTCAACGACTACCTGAACTTCCCTCATGTCGGGCAAGCCTTCGTTATCGAGCGTCACTCCATAGATAAGAAAACCGGCAAATCGTCCTTCGAGATCGCCTACGGCATCACCAGCCAGTCACCAAAAGAAGCTGACGCACAAAGCGTTCTTGCCACCAATCGGGGCCATTGGAGCATTGAAAATAGCTGCCACTATGTGATCGACTGGAACTACGACGAGGATCGAAGCCGCATCAGCACCGGCTATGGTCCGGAAAATATCACCCGTCTCAGGAGATTCGCCATCGGAGTCATCAAATCCAAAGGTGTGTCAAGCGTTGCACAGAAAATGCGCCAACTCACACGCAGTGTACGCATGGTTTTG
>SCSL01000053.1 GCA_004298405.1 Patescibacteria group bacterium
TGGAGCATGCAAAAACCGCAAATGTAGCCATAGCTACATTGAGGATTTTTGCATGCGAAGGACAAGCAGACCGACCTCCTGGTGGATGGATAAATCCTGTTTCATAATGTGATGACTATACATTACCCATGATTGCGTGTTGCAATACTCTGGGCAATCGCAAAGAGAATGACCATGACCACCAAAGAACTTCCTCCGTAACTGACAAATGGCAATCCAATCCCCGTGACAGGAAAGAGTCCCAAGTTCATCCCGATGTTCACGAAAAACTGAAGAAAGAAAACAGCGGCGATTCCCAGAACAAGGTAACAGGTGAAATCGTCCGTCGTCTTCCCTGCTTGACGAAAGAGTCGATACAGAACGAGCGCAAAGGCTATGAGGAGTAAGCCGACCCCAAAAAAACCCAGTTCCTCTGCAACAACCGCAAAGATAAAATCTGTTTGGCTCTCTGGCAAAAATTTCAACTGACTCTGTGTTCCAAATCCCAATCCACTTCCAAACCACCTTCCCGACCCCACGGCAATGATCGCTTGCGTCACGTTATATCCTTGTCCGAGCGGATCCACGCTTGGATCCAAAAACGTCAGAATGCGAGATCTCTGGTAGTCCTCGAAGAAAAAATTCCATCCCAAAGCAAACAATCCGATCCCAACCATCACCAGAGAAATGACATACCGCCAAGGAATCCCTGCATAGAAAAGAAAGAACGCCCAGATACCCATCAGAACCGAAGCTGAACCAAAGTCTGGTTGAAGAAGCACGAACCCAACAGGAACAAGCGTCATGATTCCGCTCTCAATAAATCCACGTAAATTAAACACTTGTTTCCCACGACGAGCAAAATAGGTCGAAAGCCCAATCACGAGAGCCATCTTCATAAACTCAACCGGTTGGAAACTTACCGGTCCCATCACATACCAACCAGTAGATCCACGAACTGTTTCCCCAAACAAAAGAACACCTGCCAATAAAACAAGGCAGACGAAGTAGAGGATCAATGCGTAATTCTGCAACAGGCGATAATTTGATGGGACGATAAACAAAAAAACGCCGATGCCCAAAACCAGCGCGGCGATCTGCTTTTTCACATGCACAAACTCTGCGGCGTCCTGGGAAAGTTCAACGGAATAAATCGCCGCGAGCCCAAGCAGAACCAAACCAAACACGGCCAACAAGAGTGCCCAATCCATCCCACGCAAATGGCGGGACAATCGTGAAACGTAATTCGCAAGAGGTGAAGCCATGGTTATCGAGTGAAAACACGCGTTCTCGTATCTCGCGTGCTCTCCCCTTGGAGCGGTTTATACACCTCCAGATCGAAAATGTTGAGCTCGGGAATAATCTGCACTTGGCTCACGCTGGGAAGCGTGCCAAACCAATTCACCGTCACCTCTGCTTCTACCCCGCTCTCTAAACTTGAGAGTGTGGTGCGGTTGACCCCCACAACCGAGTTGCCACGCAGAAGCAGGACGAAGAGTCCAACATCGTAGTAGCTGTAGGCCGTGTCATTCTCAATGGTAAACGTCGTACGACCAAATGTCTCACCGTCAAATCGTGTCTCCTGCTCAAACGAGGAAGCCGAGATAAGAAAATTGAGTCGGTCACTCGCCCAGGTTGGATAATCAGGAATGTATCGACGGTCGACGCGATGCCAACGCACATTCTCGATGACAAGATTGGCCGATTGGATCGGGCTCACGGACTCAACAGCAAGCTCAGCCACAGGTTTCTCCTGTGTGGGCAAAATAAATCCCGCACGAGATTCCGTTTGCTGTCCATCGATCAAAAACGCGTAGGTGAACTCAGCCCACCACTCATCATTTGAATTCACGAGTGTCGTATAGAGGTCATAACGACCATCTCCAATCGAGATGACTCGTCCGTCCCCCGCTTCCAAATCGCTTGCCGCATTTTCAAGCGTATAGACGTGGAGATCTGTTTGTCCCAATCCGACCATCTGCCAGACCGTGTATTGCTCAGCCCCATAGCTGATTGCAAACGCATCCAACAGATGCCACCCGCCAAACAAAAGAAGGAGCGCATCAAACGCGATGAAGAGGGCAAATCCAATCCGTCGAAGTGCCGCACGGTATGTCACCCACCACAATGAGACTTTATAAAACCGCTTAAATTCTTTTTCCTCCTGCAGGAGCAGACCTCCTTCGTTCATATGCGGAAATTATAACATAAGGCGGACGTGAGATCAGAGTCTGACGACTCGACGGCACCACAACACGTGGTGCTTTTCTATTCCCCTCTTGTACGCTAAACTATTCTCGCAACAAACTAGCTGTGAACTGATTTTAATATGGCTAAAAAGCTAACGGAAGCCTCCAAATCCTCTAAGACCTCTAAACCTTCTAAGCCCTCCTCCGATTACGGTGCGTCGCAAATTCAAGTTCTAGAGGGTCTCGACCCAGTGCGAAAGCGCCCGGGCATGTATATCGGTTCGACCGGTCTCACGGGTTTACATCACCTCATCTGGGAGGTCATGGACAACTCCTTTGACGAGGCCATGGCCGGACACGGCAAACAAATTACCTTGCGTCTCCTGCCAGAGAATATGGTGTCTGTGGAAGACGAAGGTCGTGGAATTCCGGTAGATCCTCATCCCCAGTTCAAAGTCTCTGCGCTTGAGCTCGTGCTTACCAAACTCCACGCCGGAGGAAAATTCGGCGGCGGCGGCTACAAAGTTTCCGGTGGTTTGCATGGTGTGGGAGTCTCGGTCGTGAACGCGCTTTCCACCTATCTCAAAGCGGAAGTGAAACGCGATGGAAAACTCTGGGAGCAGGAATACGCGTGCGGCAAGCCAAAGGCCAAGGTGAAGTCCGTGGGCACCGCCAAGGGTACGGGCACCACCATCACCTTCCGTCCAGATGAATCAATTTTTGAATCTATTGTTTTTGATTTCCAAACGATCATCGACCACTTGCGTCAGCAAGCATATCTCACCAAAGGCATCAAACTTGTTCTGGCCGATGAGCGCGATCCAGCAAACCCATCCGTCTACGCCTTCTACTTTGAGGGCGGCGTGGCTTCCTATGTCCGTCATATCAATCACGGGAAAGAGGAGAAGCACAAAAACATTTTCTACGTGCACAAACTCGATGAGGCCACGGACGTGGAAGTGGAAACCGCTGTGCAGTACACAGGTGAATATCACGAGTCCGTCTACTGCTACGCCAACAACATCACCAACCCCGAAGGGGGGATGCACCTCTCGGGTTTTCGCGCCGCGCTTACTCGCGAGCTCAACAACTACGCCCGCAACAAAGGGCTCCTCAAAGAAAAAGATCAGAATCTTTCCGGAGACGATGTGCGCGAGGGACTCACGGCCGTCATCTCCGTGAAAATCAAAGAGCCACAATTTGAAGGACAGACCAAAGCCAAACTCGGCAACCCCGAAGCTCGTACTGCCGTGGAGGCCGTGTTTGGTGAAGCATTTAGAATTTTTCTTGAGGAACATCCTGCTGATGCCGAAGCAATCGTTGCCAAGTGTTTTCTTGCAGCTCAAGCGCGCGCCGCCGCTCGTGCAGCTCGCGATACCGTCTTGCGCAAAGGTGCGCTGGAAGGTCTCACGCTTCCAGGCAAACTCGCCGACTGTTCAAGCAAGGACGCAAGCATCTCTGAGATTTTCATCGTTGAGGGAGACTCCGCTGGTGGATCTGCCAAACAAGGTCGCAACCGTGAAATCCAGGCCATCCTCCCGTTACGCGGAAAAATCCTCAACGTGGAACGCGCACGCTTGGACAAAATGCTTGGAAACAATGAAATCAAGTCGCTCGTGATCGCGCTTGGAACAAACATCGGAGAGGGCTTTGATATCGCCAACCTCCGGTATGACAAAATCGTCATCATGACAGACGCTGACGTGGATGGCGCGCATATTCGTACCCTGTTACTGACGCTTTTCTATCGCTACTTCCCTGATCTCATTCACCAAGGTCACATCTACATTGCCCAGCCGCCCTTGTACCGCGTGAACATCGGAAAAAATTTCCGCTGGGTTTACAATGACGCGGAAAAGGAAAAAGCCATCGCGGATCTCGTTGGCGATATAGGCAAAAACAAAAAGGTAGACCCGGGCTTCAGCCCGGGCTCCGATGAACCAATCGCTGAAGGCGAAAGTGAAACCGAACAGATGGAAGTCTCGGGTGTGAAGGTAAATATCCAACGCTACAAAGGGTTGGGAGAGATGAACCCTGACCAACTCTGGGATACCACGATGAATCCACAAACTCGCATCATGAAACAAGTAACGATCGAAGACGCAGAAAAAGCCGAGGAAGTTTTTGATGTGCTCATGGGAGCTGATGTCGCCCCACGCAAACGTTTCATCCAGACGCATGCCAAGACTGTGAAGAACTTGGATGTTTGACAGACCACCTTGTCCTCGTTACAGTCCACACGTCAACCCTGAAGAGATGAGGAGACTCTCATGTCCAATACGACCGCTGTCGCTCGCCTTCATCGCGACCTTCGCCGACTTGCCGGTCTCCTTCTTCCAGAGATGTTCATCCCCGTGGGTGCCATCCAGTACTTGGGTCGGCCAAGGTTCCAATTCAGAGAAGAGGCATTCACGAGAGCCTTGCATTCCCTGCGAATGCAAGACCACCTTTTAGACGGTCCCGTTCGTGTGCATCTAGGAAGACGCGTGCAGTTCTATCGAATAAGGAATCCCATCCTCCCTTCTGTCGGTGATGATCCCGAGGAAGGAAACGTGTCCTCCCTTCTCAAGCTTGCACAGCATATCCGCGCGGGGGCTGTTCTGGAGATTGAGATGGAGATGCGTGAGCATGAACTGCTCAGGAAGGTTCGCATCCACACCAATCCCATATCGCCCTACAACGAAAAGATCATGTGTCAACGACTGACGTGGCTGAAGAACCTCGCTGTGTTGCAGGAGGACAATCAAGGTGTGATCCCATATAGAGCCAGTCTCTGCGCCATGGAAACCGCCGGCGAATCTGGTCTCACAGCCTCAGCAAGAAGTAGGCGCCGTACGACCCTTCGGCAGATGGGGTGGATCACCAACATCATTGGAACTGGTTACCACAAGACCTACTATAACTGGCAACTCACTGAACAGGGAGTCGCGATCCTGGGCGCCCACCCCGAGATCACTCCTTGTATCAACGTTGGTGAGATCAGAACCCTCCTCGAACTCAAAGCCTCATAAACAGCCGCCCGCACGGCTGATTTTTTTAGATTTCAGAGCTATGCTCTTGCCAAAAGCCCTTTCTGACTTATAGTGAGGGTATGAAAAGGTCAAGTTGGAAATTTCTTCTAGCGATTCTCTTTGTAAGTGGGTTTTTCAGTTTGCCAGCACAGGCTGATGAAGTGCCGCCATTCACCTTTTTAAACGAAACCCACCAAAACACTTTGCAATCGGATCAGACACTCCAGCCAGATTCGAACACCGGCGCATACCGCTTTACCTATTCGACAACGATTCCCGCCGGTCGGTTTGGTTTACAACCAAACCTTGACTTGCATTACAACAATCAAGACCAGAGCCAAGACGGCATTTTTGGTTTAGGATGGTCCATGGATTTTCCCGTGATTCGTCGACTGAACAAAACCGGGGTTGATAACTTGTACACGGATCATTATTTTACTTCATCGTTTTCAGGCGAACTCGTTCCCATTTCCTTAACAGATGACGTGCATGGAACATACGGTGCGCGAATCGAGACCGGTGACTTCCTCATCTATACGTTTCGCGCAGAAGGATATTGGACCGTAACAGATAAACGTGGAACAGAGTATACCTTCGGCGATACAAACGACAGCGTACAAAATGATCCAGCAGATTCCACGCGCGTATTTGCGTGGATGGTGCGGCGCGTGCAAGATACCAACCATAATTTCGTTCGTTATGAATATACCAAGGAGAATGGCCAAGTGTATCCGGCGAAAATAAATTACACAGGGAACGGTGAAAACGATGGGAGTTTTTCGGTGTATTTTACGCTTGAATCGCGACCAGATGTGGTGACATCGTATGATACGGGATTTCACGTCCAAACCACGCGACGTGTTTCGCAAATAGCAGTGCGTGAGAATGAAGGAGATATTCACCATTTTGATTTTGCCTACACCACAGGGCACAACGGCGTGCGATCACTGTTGGCATCCGTAATCGAAACCGGTTACGCGGCCGACGGTACGGTCACGGCCTTGCCGCCAGAAACATTCACCTACAGCGGCGCGGAAAAAACATGGATCGAAGATACAGATTATTCTCTTCCGACGTACTTCAAAACCTATAACAGCAGATACGATAATGTGCGCCAAGCCGACGTGAATGGCGATGGCCTCGTAGATTTGATTCAGGCGTATGAGCAAAAATCAGGGTATGACCCGGTGCAATATTTTACACACGTTTTTTTGAATAAAGGAGATGGAACAGGTTGGGAGGAATCACTATGGTCTTTTCCAGAACATTGTGTGTCTGGCTGTTTTCCGGTGCGTTATGTTTTTCACGATGGTCGGGATGATCCGAGCCCAGAAGTGATTACCGATCCTTATGCTCAGGCGCCTGTAACATTCAACGATTACTCTGGAAATGATACTGGCGCGCGCTTGGTAGATGTAAATGGCGATGGTCTCACGGATCTCTTGGAATCATACCGCGTAGAGGTGGATGAACAGTATTATTATCCGCGTTTTGAAGGTGCCGCGTGGGAAGAATGGGGTTGTACGGATGATCCACTCACTTCTCCTCAATGTTACACGGAAGAATATGGTTCGCACGAAGAAGATATTTCCGCCGTGTACATAAATACGGGTTCTGGTTGGATGGAAGATGCGAATTATATCGTGCCTGTTTTTGCGATTGACCTTTCCACGCACCGTGATCAAGGCGTGCGGTTTGCTGATGTCAATGGTGATGGACTGACCGATCTTCTCCAGGGGCGCGATAATTATTATGGAAACGGCGAGCAGGCGGTGTATCTCAATAAGGGTGACGGCACGGGCTGGCAGATGGATCTATCTTTTTTCCTGCCGGTCACATTTACATTGGATGGGGGCTCAAAAGATAGCGGTGCGCGTTTGGGAGATGTAAATGGCGACGGGCTACCCGATATTATCAGGGTTGAAACAGGATTTGGCGACGAACGCGATGGATCAACCGTGTACCTCAACAAAGGAGACGGTACGGGCTGGGTGGAGGATGCGAACTATTCTATCCCTATTATGTATCATCCCGATTGGGCACAAGACGGTTGGGAAACGAAAATGGGTTTTGGGTATCAAGATTTTGGCTTGCGATTAATGGACGTGAATGCGGACGGGCTACAAGATCTGATGTTGGCAAAACAGGATCAGCAGTATTGCGGTGAACCAAAATATCAAGAAGGTAATTGCGCCAGTGTTTTGGTATCAACGGTTTTTTTAAATACCGGAAATAATTTTGTTGAAGACAATTCATACACCTTGCCAACTATCACGGATGATGAATATCTGGAGGCAAATGAAGGTCCTTATTACTACGATGAGCAACATCCCTTTGATACAATGCTCTTTTTTGCTGACCAATATACGGCTGATCAAGGCGTTCGCATAGCCGATGTGAACGGCGACGGCACAACAGATTTTATGCTGTCGTATGATGGCGGGTACGGATACGCCATGAAAGAATACCAGTTGCAGTCCGTGTATACGCACGATGCGAGCGTGCCTGATTTGTTGGACACGATTACCTCACCGCAAGGTTCCATCACTTCCATAACGTACCAAGCTTCGGCTGTATATAAAGACGAGGTCCTGGGTTTGGCCAATCCCGCATTGCCATACACGGTCCAGACTGTTCGTTTGGTACAAACGGATGATGGTTTCGGGAATCTTTCCAGCACGACGTATGAGTACAAAGATGGTCGAATGTATTATGAATACCCGCTTGAAAAAACGTTTGCCGGATTTGGCGAAGTGAAAATAACAAATGATTCAGGATTCGTAACCAAACAGTATTATCATCAGGGCAATGAAACGAATGCAATACTCGGAGAATATGAGGACCATGTTTCTAAAATAGGAAAGAAGTATCGCGAAGAAAAATATAATGATGCTGAGCACGTAATGCAAACGGTGGTACAACGATGGGAGAGGAGCGATCTTGGCTATGGAAATTATTTTTCGCGCAATACGATTACCACGCAACTCGATTACGATGGCAACGATGATCACAAAGATCGCGCGCTCGAGTGGACATACGATACAACGAACGGCAATCTTCTCCAGCGCATCACTCGCGGTGAAGTGTTGGCAAACAGTGATGGAACATACAGTGATACAGGACAAGATGCCTATACCACATCATTCGATTACGCCACGAGCGCGGACGGTCTGCTACGCGGTTATGTATCCAAAGAATGGATGAAGGATCAATCGAATAAAACCATGCGTGAAACAAGAATATATTATGATAACAACGATTACGGTGCAGTAACGGTTGGGAACAAAACAAAAGAAGAACGTTTGATTTCCGGCGTTCAATACGCCACAACTTCGTATACGTACATGGCAGAAATTGGACTTATGGACTCTCTCACAGATCCAAACGGAAACAAAACGCTGTATTGGTACGATAACTACGTTTTGTATCCAACAAGCATTACCGATCCACTCGGATATGTGACGCTTTACTCCTACGATTTTTCTGCTGGTCAACCAACCAGTGTCACGGATCCCAACGGAGGGATCGTGCAGAAAACGTATGATGGTTTAGATCGTGTGGTCAAAGAAGAACAATCCAGCGCAGGTGATCCAGCAACACTGGTAACGACAAAAACCCTTGCTTACGATGACGTGCAATTTCCTCGAAGTATTCACGAATCCCAATGGCTTGATGCCTCTACTAGTCAGGAACGTTTTACCTATTACGATGGGCTGGGACGACCCGTACAACAACGCGTTGAGCTGGATGATGCCGGACAATTCTCCGTCACGGATCAGTATTACAATGAGCTTGGTCTAGTGAATCAGGTATCATTGGCGTATGCATCTTTAGGAACATCCTATACAACCCCCGCGGACAATATTTTGTTGTATGAATCTTACCTGTATGATCCGCTCCAGCGCGAAACGGAACGCAGGAATGCCGTCGGCACGACGCAAACCAGTTACGATAACTGGAAAAAAACGGTCGTCGATCCGAACGGACATATCAAAGAATATCAGGAAGATGCCTATCAACGTCTGATTGGTGTAAATGAGTATCTCGCGGGCGCTTCGTATTCCACAACGTATTCGTACGACGCCAATAATAATCTGACAAAACTCACAGACGCGAATGGAAATAACCGCAAGTTCACCTATGATCTTTTGAATCGCCAACTCACGGCGCAAGATTTACATTCACCAATGGATACACAATTCAGTACATGGCACTATCAATATGATGCTGTTGGAAACAAAAAAAGTATAACTGATGGAAATGGCACGACGAGCACGTATCGATACGACGCACTCAACCGAATCATAAGCGAAAATGACCCTACAACTCCAGGCATTGACATCGCCTACGCGTATGACTCCTGTCAGTACGGAATAGGTCGCCTGTGCTCTGCCAATGTTCAGGATACCGTGAAAACGGAATATGCCTATACACCTCTGGGCGACCAAGCATCTGAACAGCGCACCGTTGATGATACGCTTTATGTAACATCATTCGCCTATGATCGACAGCATCATCTTTCTGAAATGACATACCCAGATGGGGGGACGGCACAGTATCAATCTAATTCAGCGGGAAAAATTTCTACGGTTTTGTTCGCGGATATTGATGGCACCACAACACCTATCGCTGCTGACATCACCTACGCGCCTTCGTCTAAACCAATAGCGCTCACTCTGGGGAATGGCGCGATGATGAACTGGGAATATCACGCCGAACAACTCTATCGACTCGCTCGAAAACACACGACGATAGCCGGGGAAACCGTCCAGGATTTTTCCTATCAATATGACGCCAACGGGAATATTGTCAGCATCGATGATCAATCAAGTGCCTATCATCCGATGCAACTATTGTACACCTACGATAATCTCGATCGTTTGGTGTCAGCACAGGGAGAAAGCGCGGATCCGGCCCTCGCGTACATCGAAGCGTATACGTACGATGCGATCGGCAATATCACAGAAACTTCCGCCAACGAGGCGTACCAGTATCAAAGTCGGCGCGCAGGAAATTATGCGAATCCGCAGGCCGTCACAAAAGTGGGGAGCACGGTGTATGCGTATGATAAAAATGGCAATCTGACAAGTAAAGGACGCTGGACGCATACGTGGAATTTCAAAAATCAACTGACAGGTTCTACCAATGGTCAGGTGAGTATGAACTATGGCTATGATCATACCGGCGCACGAGTACTAAAAGCAGACTTGGATGGACCAATCATAACCACCACAATCAACCCGTATTATGACGTGGAAGATCATCTGGTACGTCGCCATATTCGTTTAGACGATCTTTCACTTGGAGGAATCGCTACTTCAACTCACGATACAGATGTAAACACAACACAGCTGATATATCACACGACGGATCACTTAGGCGGAACGCATATTGAATTGAATGAAACAGGATCTGTTGAAGAATATGTACTCTATAAACCATACGGATCAACGCTCGCGCAAGAGCAAACAGGTGACTACGACAATCCCTATAAATTTACCGGGAAACCCTTGGATCATGAGACGGGTCTCTACTATTTTAATGCGCGTTATTATGATCCGTTGATTGGGCGTTTCGTGAGTCAAGATCCAATGATCGCAAAAACGATGGAGGGGGGAAAAGAATCCACGCAAAGTAGCTGGAACGATCATCTCATCAAACCACTAACGGATTGGCGATCTGTCGTGCTTCTGGACCAAGAGACAAATAAAAAAAACATTGCCATGTACAATAATCCGCAACGTCTTAATAGTTATAGTTATGCTTTGAATAGTCCCTTGAACTATATTGATCCACGTGGTTTAGAAGCTACAAAATCCTTAACTGATATCGTGATCAATACAACATTTCATGCTATTGAAGCGACGGTTGGTGCTGCTGAGTATATTGCGGGGACAATACTTGTGCTTGAAACTGCAGATTTGTACGTTGTAGGACAAATACAACGTCTAACCACAGGAGACAATTTTGGTCTTCACTTAGCCGCTGGAGTCTATGAAAATGGCCGTGACTTACAAAGCGAAGGCAGGGATCTGTTTAGTGACGCCTTCAATGGGTTCGTGGAAGATACAAGCGATGCATGGGATTGGGGATGGAGTGATGACAAAACCTATGTTAATGGAGAAACATTTGACGCGAGCGGTTCATTTTAAAGCTAAGTTAACCTCGTCTAGAAGGTCTGTACTTACTCTTGCTAAATTTTTTGTATAGGTGTAGTGTGTTTTTTATCAGCCCCCACCAGGGGGTTTTAAGATAGAATTTTTTATGTCTTCCACGACGGTGAAAAAAAAGAATCCCTTCCAATGGCTCGTCCGCTATTTCCGAGAAGCGCGCGCGGAGCTGAAAAAAGTCACCTGGCCTAATCGCCAGATGACCACAACCTATTCGCTTATTGTGATCGGACTCTGCCTGATCCTTGCCGCCTTTTTTGGAGGTCTTGATTGGGTGCTTAACAAAGGCCTTGAATGGCTCATCCTTCTAACCAGCTAATATGGCAAAACAAACAGCCAATTTTGGACGCCGCTGGTTCGCGATCCACACGTATTCCGGATACGAGGAAAACGTCGCCGAGAACCTGACTCAGCGTATCGAGACAATGGACATGGAAGACAAAATCTTCAGCGTCCTCGTTCCCAAAGAAAAGAAAATTAAAATCAAGAACGGCAAACGCAAGACCGTGGAGGAAAAAATCTTTCCGGGCTATGTGCTTGTGGAGATGCTCGTGACGGATGATTCCTGGTATGTCGTGCGCAACACACCAAACGTCACGGGATTCATCGGAACGGGTACGACTCCAACACCAATCGCCGAGGAAGAAATGGAGGCCCTCAAGAAACGCATGGGTGTGGATGAACCTGAATTTAAGATGGATGTCCAAAAGGGAGACTCTGTGCAGATCACGGATGGTCCGTTTAAGAATCAGGAAGGAAAGGTCGCAGAAATCGACGAGGAACGCGGCAAGATCAAGGTGCTCGTGAACCTCTTTGGTCGCGAAACTCCGGTCGAGCTCGACTTCTTGCAAATTAGAAAGACCTAAGGTATAAATCCGCCCGTTAATCCCTAGCCGTGGTTGCCTTAAGCCCTGAGCTTGTCGAAGGGTCGCTAAGGAATCCACTTAAAAAATATGGCAAAGAAACTTGTCACCCAGGTCAAACTCCAGATTCCTGGAGGTGCGGCCACTCCAGCGCCTCCGGTAGGTCCAGCGCTTGGTCAACACGGACTCCCGATCGGAGACTTCGTTACCAAGTTCAACGCGGCGACCCAAGATCGTCGTGGTGAAACCGTTCCGGTCATCATCAATGTCTACGAAGATCGAACCTTCGACTTCGTGACAAAGACGGCTCCCGCTTCCGACATGATCATGAAAGCCGCGAACATCAAGAAAGGATCCAGCAACCCGCTCACCACAAAAGTGGGAACGATCACAAAAGCACAGTTGAAGGAGATCGCCGAAAAGAAAATGCCCGACCTCAACGCCAATGATATCGAGGCCGCGATGAGAATTATTGCCGGCACTGCACGTCAGATGGGAGTTGAAATTAAGTAAAACGTCCAGGATTGGCGATCTGCTCGTCCTTCGGTCGAAAACTCGCTCACCGTAGGTTGCCTACGATTCGCGAGCTTTTCTCCCTGCAGGACTTCGCATCTCATCCAATCCAGAACGTTTTACATTCAATAATTTACTTGTGGGAGTCGGGCAGAACTCGACACTCGAACCACTATGCCAAGTACACGATTCAAACAAGCCAAAGCGCTTGTCGATAAATCTAAAACGTACACTGTTCGCGAAGCCATTGCCCTCGCCAAGAAAGCCGCCACAGCCAAGTACGACGAAGCTATGGAGCTTCATGTACGCCTGGGAATCGACGCCACCAAGTCCGACCAACAGGTGCGTGGCACGATCGCCCTTCCACATGGAACCGGTAAGATCAAACGTGTCGCCGCGTTCGTCGAAGCGGAAAAGGAAGCGGATGCCAAAGCCGCTGGAGCTGATATTGTCGGAGGAGATGAACTTATCGCCACGATCGCAACAAAAGGGACAATCGACTTCGACGTGGCTGTTGCTACTCCAGCCATGATGCCAAAGCTGGCCAAGCTCGCCCGTCTCTTGGGACCCCGTGGCCTCATGCCAAACCCAAAAACGGACACGGTGTCACCAAACGTGACGAAGATGATTGCTGAACAAAAAGCTGGAAAGGAAAGTTTCAAAAATGATCCGCAAGGCAATCTCCACCAGATCTTTGGTCGAAAATCTTTCACCGAAGCACAGCTTGAGGAAAACCTCCGTGCGCTCTTGGAGACAGTCAAGCGCATGAAACCTCCATCCTCCAAGGGCATCTATCTGAAATCCTCAACGATCGCCTCTAGCGTTGGCCCTGGAATCAAAATAGATCCAAATTCATAAATGACCATTCAAAAATTCGCCATCATAGGCGAATTTTTGGTGTTAGATAAAGTTGAAAACCGGACTCGTTAAAGTTCAAAACCGGACTGCTGGCAGGTCGTCGTACTTTACTGTCTGGACTCCGACGAGTGTTCCTTTGAACCA
>SCSL01000054.1 GCA_004298405.1 Patescibacteria group bacterium
ACTTCGAAGCAACGTTTCCTGTCACGCTCGTGAACTGGGATGGGCTCATCATTGCCGAAGGCTATGCAACTGCGCTGGGGGAATGGATGACAGAAGACAACGTTCCGTTTACGGCCACGCTCGAGTTCACCGACGTCCTTCCACTCACAGATGAGATTGAGGATCTTAGCCAGGTCGAAGAATTTATGAAAAAGGGGACGCTCATCTTACAACGCGACAACCCATCAGGGCTCCCGGAAAATGACGACGCCGTCGAGTTCTCGATTCGATTTGTTGAATAACATGGTCTGTGCTAGTGTGTTGTCACAACTGAAGACTATCAAGAGACGGTGAGGGACATGGCCCTGCGATCCGTCGGCAACCCTCAGCAATGAGAAGGTGCCAACTCCATCCCGCCAGGGAAAGATAATTTGTAATCACTCTTTCCGATAGGGAAGAGTATTTTTTTATGAGTCTATTGCCACGAATCTACACCGTTGAGTCTGTCACGAAAGGTCACCCTGATCGTGTGTGCGATCAGATTGCCGACCGCATTTTGCATGAGATTACTATTCAAGATCCGCATGCACGTGTCGCGGTCGAAGTGTTTGGGTGCAAGGGAGTCGTCACGATCGGGGGAGAAGTGACCACGAGTGCGCGTGTCAACTACGAGGCGCTCGCGCGTGAGGTGCTTGAGAGTGTCGGCTATGACCCGGTCGAGTTTCGTTTACATATGAACCAACAGTCGCCACAGATCGGTGCGGCGGTGAGCGATGGAGGTGCAGGCGATCAGGGGATCATGTATGGGTACGCAACCGCGGATACGACAAGTCACTTGCCGCTTGGGGTCGATCTCGCGCGCGGACTCACGAGTCGTCTTGAGGAATTGCGCGAGTCTGGTGAAGTACCGTGGCTCAGAAGCGATGGCAAGAGCCAGGTCACCATTCGCGACGGCGCACCTGAAGTGATCGTCCTGAGCACCCAGCATGACGAGGGCGTGAGTCTTGAGGAAGTCCGATCTGAGATTGAAAAGCGAATTACCCCCCTCCTTTTTAAGGAGGGTTTGGGGGTGGTTATGCCGCCTCGCATCCTCATCAACCCCGCCGGCGCCTGGTCCATCGGCGGCTTTCACGCAGACTCAGGTCTTACCGGCCGTAAACTCGCCGTGGATGGCTACGGTGGAATCCTACCAGGCGGCGGCGGATCCACGCACGGCAAAGACAATTCTAAAGTCGACCGTTCAGCCACACACAAGGCTCGCGAGGTGGCTGTTGATCTTGTTCGTCGCGGACTCGCACGTGAATGCCTCATCTCGGTTGCGTACGCAATCGGCGTAGACGAGCCCGTTATGTTGTACGCGATGAATGAAGGGAGGGAAGATATTACGCATCTTATCGATTCAAATCTTTTCCTTGCCACTCATCTGCGATCCTCCTAAGATGGGGGCATATGAATCAACCAAAGAATTGCCTCGTGGTTCACGGGTGTCCTGGCGACGAAGAGTCCCTCATGGACCTAAGCGAACGCACCTATACCAAGCACTGGATCCCGTGGATTCGGCGCGAGTTAAACGCGCGGGGAATTCCCACGCAGGTTCCGCTTCTTCCAGAACCCTGGGCGCCCGTGTACGAAAAATTTAAGGCGGAGTTTGAGAAGTACCCTGTAAACGAATCGACGATCTTGATCGGTCATTCTTGTGGTGGCGCGTTCTTGGTGCGATGGCTTGGCGACACCAAACAAAAAATCGACACGCTCATCCTCGTCGCCCCATGGAAGATCCCCGATCCCGACAAGGTGGGACGCGATGCGTACTACACGTACCCCATCGACGAAACGATTCCCGAGCGCGTCGGTCGCATCGTGATGTTCACCGCCGACGATGAAGAAGAGGACGGCAAGAAATCCGTCGAGATTTTTCACGCGGCGCTAGGCGGTGAACTCATCGAACTTCCCGGCCACGGTCATTTCACGATGGACTCCATGGGCACCGACGAATTCCCTGAACTGCTAAGCGCAATCCTATGACCGACTTTGAACAACTTACTCAAGCCATCCAGCAGTTTATCAATGAGCGAGACTGGAAACAGTTTCATAAACCAAAAGACTGCGCGATCTCGCTCACACTGGAAGCCGCAGAAGTGGCCGAGCTCTTCCAATGGAAAACCGACGAGCAGATGGCGACGATGAAGATCGGCGACAAACAAGATGATCTCGCCGATGAACTTTCCGATGTCCTCTTTTGGGTCCTCGCCATGGCGTATGACTTCAACATCGACTTAAAATCTGCCTTCCTACGGAAGCTCGAAAAAAGTGCAAAAAAGTATCCCATTGAGAAGGTAAAGGGGAGTAATAAGAAATATACGGAGTATTAAAAGTTCACGGACAATTGATATGTGGCATCTTTACCTATTTTACAATAGGTTGACAATATAGCTTTTGTAGTTTACAATAAAGTTACAATATGGATTCAGATTTCAAGAAAATTCAAGACTTTGTTGAAAAACATAGACAGATTCAGTCGCGGGATGTGGTTGAGATGTTTTTTATTTCTCGACAAGCCGCTCAACGGAAGTTGCAGCAACTCGTGACGGATGGCACCCTTATTAAGGTTGGAAAAACACGCGGTGCGCGGTATGTCTTGCCTCCGACATTGGACGGTGGACAGCCCGCGTTTTCACGTTCTCTCATGAACAAAAATCTTCAAGAACATGAGGTTCTTGAGGAAGTCTTTGTCCAGCTTCCCACTCTTAATCGTCTTCCAGAAAATGTACAAAGTATCTTTCGATATGCCTTTTCGGAAATGCTCAATAATGCCATCGACCACTCCGGTTCATCAAAAATCGAGGTGCGTGTTGATCTTTTGCCAGCAGGGCTCATTTTTGAGATTCGTGATTTTGGTATTGGAGTCTTTCGTAATGTCATGAAAAAGTTTAGGTTGGTCACTGAAACAGATGCTGTTGGTGAACTCATGAAAGGCAAAACAACCACACAACCAAAAGCGCATTCAGGTGAAGGAATCTTTTTTACGTCTAAAATGGCCGATACATTTCAGCTGGAGAGTTTTGGGCATGAACTCACGATCAGCAATACGATCCCTGACGTTTTTTTTCGAATTTTGGATACCAAGCTCAAAGGAACGTTGGTTCGGTTTATCATTCAGTCGTCATCCACGAAACATCTGATCGACGCATTCCGGGAGTATGAGTCACAAGATGGGGCGCATGATTTTGATAAGACAAAAATTTTTGTGAAGTTGTTCATGTATGGAACCGTGCATGTGTCTCGCTCACAAGCCAAGCGTATTTTGGCGCATCTCCCTGAGCGATTCTCCCATGTCGTTTTAGATTTTGATTCCGTTCCTGTGATCGGACAAGCATTTGCTGACGAGGTATTTCGAGTCTTTCAAGATAAACATCCAGAGATGACCATTGAAGCAATCAACACAAATGAAGCCGTTCAGTTCATGATTGATCGCGTTGTTACTTAACCCAACGATAGATTTGAAAAAACTCAAACAGAACCTCACCTGGGTCAGGTCTCCACTGTCCACTTTTGAACCAAACAAATCTCAGCCCCCACATTCCTCTCGCGGGGGATTTATTGTAGGATGGGGACGATAACGATTAAGCGAAAACTTTATGAAATCTTGTGTCACCTGCGGCATGCCGCTTGAGGGAGAACATGTGGACGATTTTGGATTCGAGTCCGTAGACGGTCCGGTCTGTAGGTTTGATTCCGAGGATGGTGTCATCAAGTCCAGTCGGGATATTTTTCAAGGTGGTGTTGCCTTTTTTCTTGGCGCGGCAACAGACGGAGATCGCGATTTGGCGGAGAGACTGATCCGTACGAACATGAAACATCTTGCCTACTGGCAGGCGCATCCGTTTGAGGAGCTTGAGGGAGCGCAGGTATCCCCCGAAGAATTCCAGGCGGCCATGGCAAGGCTTTAGTATGTTCATCAGGTCGCGGTCGAAAATTTGGCTTTACTCGGGCGACAAGGCGGCGTGGCATTTTCTGACGCTTTCAAACGTTGCGGCAGAGAAACTTAAAGCCGCGTTCAAACAACCGCGTCGTGGATGGGGATCGATTCCGGTCATTGTGCAGATTGGAAAAAGTCAGTGGAAGACGTCAGTATTTCCCGAGAGTAAGCTAGGAATTTTCATCCTGCCTATCAAGGCCAAGGTAAGAAAAGTCGAAAATATCAAACACGGGCGGACGGTCTCATTTACGATTGAGGTTGATCGTTGGAAATAATCCATCATAAAGGAAATTTAGTTTTTGACAACCCGTCATTCCTTTGGCATGATGTCAGCAACATATGATTTATCGTTTTCAACAGATGAATCCAGCCCCGAAGCGTTCCATGGCGAACAGCTTCGTTTGGCGTTTCTAACGCTCAATTGAAAAGACAGACAAAGCTGGTCGTCATGGTGACGCCCAGCTTTTCGTTTCATCTTCTGAAAGGAAAAAAGCATGAGTGTTCAGCGTATTGTTGTCATCGCGGACAACAAGAACATGATGGTGCTGTGTCAGGTCATCATCGAGGCGGGTGTGGAGCCGGGGAAGGTTCATGTCTCCTCGACTCTCCAGCAGGGTGAACTGGAGACGCTCGGGGTGGTTCAGGATATTTCCGCCCCGCTCATCCTGTGCAACGGCTCCTGCTCCGCGCCGCAGATCCGCTGTCCGTACTGCCATCCGGACGCGGATCATCTTGTTCCCTAGATGGACGAACGCACCCCCGAGGATTTCCTCGGGGGTTTTCAATCCTGTGTTCACCCCACACGTATCGCGAACCACATCGCTCGCGAGAGGTATGCCTTGCTCGGGGTTTTTTGGTAGGATGGTTTCATATGAAAAGTCAGTCTTCAGACTTGGTATCAATAGAACAGAGGATTTCTTCGAAGCCACCGACAGAGCGTGAACGTTCAAAAGAAGGTGAGAAACCGATTCATGTCGAGGTGTTTACTCCGCAGGAGTTTGCTGGTTTCGTTTTTCATGAGCACAATGAATAAAAGGATCGTTTTGCGCAGCCCGATGAAGGGGGAGTGTTTCAACTATTTTATCCTGAAGATTTGGACAATCCTCACGAACAGACATCAAGGTATGTTGCTTTGTTTGAAAGAGAAACAATCGCTGGGATCGGGAAATTGAGGAAATCTCCGAGGGACGAAGGTGTGTATGAATCTTCTGTGAGTGTCGACCCAATCTTTCAAGGGAAAGGATACGGTCGACGGATCATGAAGAAAGAATTTGAGATTGCAAAAGAAATGGGATGGAAGCTAAGTGTTATTTACGAAAAGGAAGGGCGACAGCGATTGAAAAAAATAGTTCGCGAGTTTGTTCAAACATATGGGGTAGAGCTGATTGAAGATCCGCTAGAAAAATACGCTCATTCATCTGAGTAAAGGTATTGAATTATACTCGCCCAGTAGTGTCCGGTTAAAAATTAGATTAGATTAACTTTGTCCAATGAAATGAGTGGAAACGTAATGAAAACCACTTTGGACATTTGAATTAGGATGAGTGAAGAATCGTCTAACCCACG
>SCSL01000055.1 GCA_004298405.1 Patescibacteria group bacterium
TGGGTTAGACGATTCTTCACTCATCCTAATTCAAATGTCCAAAGTGGTTTTCATTACGTTTCCACTCATTTCATTGGACAAAGTTAATCTAATCTAATTTTTAACCGGACACTACTGACTACCACTATATGTCTACATCAAAACAATCCACTTATTATCTCTACGGCACCGCGGCTCTTGTAGTGGTCGGTCTGGTCATATTTGCGGTCAATAACTCCATTGAACAGAATGTTCCATCGCCTTACGACGAGTTCGCCCAATGTCTGACGAATTCTGGTGTGACGATGTATGGTGCTTGGTGGTGTCCGCATTGCGAGAATCAGAAAGATTTATTTGGAAGTGCATTTGACCAAGTGACGTACATGGAATGTTCGACGGCCTCTCGAACGATGAATCAAACATGTCGCGATGCGGGAATCGAAGGGTACCCGACATGGGAGTTTGGCGATGGGTCGCGTGCAAGTGGGGAACAGACACTTGAGTCACTGGCTGAAGCGTCGGGTTGTGCCCTTCCTTCCGAATAATACCTATGACTTCTCCATTGCGATACATTGATTGGATTATCGCTCTTGCCTTTGTTGGTGTACTTCTTTCAATGTACTCCCTGTTACACAAGACAGGGTTTACTTCCGGAGCCATCTGTAACCTAAGCGACACGTTTAGTTGCGATATCGTGAATCAAGGGTCATACTCCGAAATTTTTGATATCCCGGTCGCTGGTATCGGGGTTGCGGGATACCTTTTTGTTTTTATCGCGGCGCTTCTCAAACGAAAAAACCCCGCGGATCGGAGTCTCTCTCTTTTCTTGCTCGTTGCGACGACCGGTGGTTTTCTTTTCGCCCTGTATCTGACCGGACTTGAGGCTTTTGTCCTTTTTGCCTGGTGCATCGTGTGTCTTACTTCCCAGATCCTCATTGCCTCCCTTGCGGGACTTTCGTTTTTGAATTATCGATCAGAACGGGTATGAAGGTTTCGTTCCATGGAGCCGCGCGAGAAGTCACGGGTTCATGCCATCGTCTTGAGTTTCTTGATGCAGAGGGGAAGTCGCACGCCATTTTATTTGATTGTGGGATGTTTCAGGGTGAGCACATGTGTGGAAACAAGAACATGACGCCGTTTGGTTTTGACGCTAAAGAGATCGAGGCTGTCTTTATCTCCCATCCTCACGCGGATCATACTGGTCGTCTGCCCAAGCTTGTGAAAGAAGGGTTTCGTGGATCGATTTATATGGTTGAGCCCTGCGTTGGCCTAGCGAAACTCGTCTTGGAAGATGCACACCACATCATGATGGAAGAGGCACAGAAGTGTGGAAGCTCTGTTTTGTATGAGTTGAAAGATCTGGACGAGGCGTTCCAGCAAGTGAAAAGCGTTGCCTATCACGAGCATATCGAGCTTGCTCCAGGGGTCACCATTGTCTTTCATGAGGCAGGTCATGTGTTGGGATCGAGTTATATTTCCCTGGAGGCAGAGGGGAAGCGAGTTGTGTTCTCTGGCGACATCGGAAATGACGATGTGCCCATTTTGCCAGAGACGGAACTCCTCACGCGTGCAGATGTGGTCATCTGCGAATCAACGTATGGTCATCGTGAGCACGAGCCCATGAACACACGAGGGGATAAGTTGCGAGAAGCGATTCAAGACATCATCAAACAGCGTGGCGTCCTTATGATCCCCGCGTTTTCGATCGAGCGGACGCAGGAGCTTTTGTATGAGATCAACAAGCTTCTTCTTGGGGAGCTCCGCACAAACCTTCCCATTTTTTTGGACAGTCCCATGGCGATCAAAGCGACGGCGCTTTATCGTCACTTTAAGAATTTTTTGAAATTTGACGAATCGATTTTGAAAGATCCAGACAAAGATTTTTTCAGTTTCCCGAATTTGCGTGAGACGTTAACGGTGCCAGAATCGAAGTCTATTAATGACGTCGTCCCTCCAAAGATTATTATTGCCGGTTCCGGCATGATGTCTGGCGGAAGGATCATGCATCATCTCATTCGATATCTTCCCTACAAACAGAATCGGCTCCTCATCATCGGTTATCAGGCACAGGGAACCATCGGTCGACGACTCTACGAGGGAGCAAAGTCCGTTCGCATCTTCGGCGAGGATGTTGATGTACACGCTCAGGTAAGCGCGATCGGGGCGTTCTCCGCGCATGCGGACATGAACAAACTCACGCGTTGGTTGCGACCGGAGGATGGAGAGATTCCTCAAAAGATTTTTCTTGTGCATGGCGATCCGGAAGCAAAAGAAGTTTTTGCTACCCACCTGCGCCACCAATTGCAAACTGAAGTGATCGTGCCCGAGTATCAGAGTAGCCATCAATGTTAGAATACGATAGGATTCGCCTGTTATGGATCAATCGCACATCCGGAACTTCTGCATCATCGCGCATATCGATCATGGAAAGTCGACCCTTGCGGATCGACTGTTAGAGTTTACTGGAACCGTGGACAAGCGGAAGATGAAAGAGCAGATTCTTGATTCCATGGATATCGAACGCGAGCGTGGAATTACGATTAAGTTGACTCCGGCGAGAATGTCGTATAAGGAGTACACGTTGAATCTCATCGACACGCCAGGTCATGTAGATTTTGGCTATGAAGTCAGTCGCTCCCTCGCGGCGGTGGAAGGAGCGATTTTGCTTGTGGATGCCACGCAAGGAGTGCAGGCGCAGACGATTGGAAACTTATACTTAGCGCTTGAAGAGAATCTCGAGATCATTCCTGTTCTCAACAAAATCGATCTTCCCGCCGCCAACATCCCTGCACGTACACAAGAGTTGGTCTCGCTCATTGGGTGCAAGCCCGAAGAGATTCTGGCGGTGAGCGGAAAGACAGGGCAGGGCGTGATGGAATTGCTGGATGCGATTGTTCAGCGGATTCCCCCGCCTGCGGGAGATCCTTCCGCTCAGACGCGCGCGCTTATTTTTGATTCGTTCTACGATGATTATCGTGGTGTGATGGCGTATGTTCGAGTGATGGATGGGGCTTTGCATAAAGGGAAAAAGGTGAAGATGATTGCCACCGGGGCAGACATTCAGGTACTCGAAACAGGGGCGCTCACCCCAGGCGGATTGAAACCGGCAGATGTGCTCGAGACTGGGCAGATTGGATATATCGTGACCGGTCTCAAGGAACTTGGAGGGTGCCGTGTTGGAGATACGATCACAACGCCAAGCGAGCATCTCCCTCCAGCTTTGCCTGGATACAAAGTGGTTCAGCCGATGGTTTTTGCCGGAGTCTTTCCTCAGGAAGGGGATGATTTCCATCGCCTGCGCGAGGCTATGGAGCGTCTCAAATTGAATGACGCGGCGCTTATCTATGAACCAGAGCATTCACCGGCGCTTGGCTTTGGATTTCGTTGTGGACTCTTGGGAATGTTGCATTTGGAGATTTTGAAAGAGCGGCTTGAGCGTGAGTTTGGAATCAATCTTGTGGTGACTGTCCCATCTGTTGCCTATGAGGTCGTCCTACGTCGCGGGGAGACCTTGGTGATCAAAAGTCCATTGGAGCTTCCTGATCCCTCGCACATTGAATTTGTTCGCGAGCCATGGGTTAAGATCGATATTGTGACACCGAGCTCGTATGTAGGGGCGATCATGCAGCTCCTGCAAGAGCGACGTGGAATCTATGAAACGACGGAGTATCTTGCGGGAGATCGTGCCATTTTGCATTATCAGATTCCGCTGTCGATGATTATTGTCGATTTTTACGATAAACTAAAAAGCATCACCGCGGGCTACGCGTCACTCAATTATGAACTCATCGATTATCGAAATGCCGATGTGGTAAAGATGGATATCCTCGTGGCTGAGGAAGCGGTGGATGCGTTTTCGACTTTGGTCTATCGCGATGAGGCAGAGCGTGTGGGTCGACGTATTGCTTCCGTGTTGAAGGATACAATTCCTCGCCAAAATTTTGTGATCAAACTTCAAGCAAGTGTAGGAGGGAAAGTGGTGGCGTCTGAACGTATTTCCGCGATGCGGAAGGATGTGACCGCAGGGCTCTATGGAGGTGATGTCACACGCAAGCGAAAACTTCTTGAAAAGCAGAAAAAGGGAAAAGCAAAGATGGCGGCGATTGGAAAAGGGCGAGTGAGTATTCCAACCGATGCGTATTTGAAAGTGCTCAAACGAGATTCATAATTTTTTCGTGTCTACACACTGGCTCGTTCATGAGCCGATCACTCCGGAAATCAAAGAGCGATTCCCTGAACTTGAGGGAGTAATTTTACAATTGTTGTGGAATCGTGGTGTGAGGACGCAAGAAGAAATGGAAATTTTTTTGGGGCCGGACTGGAGTCGTGATACGTACGCTCCTGAACTTTTCAAAAACATGAAACGGGCGGTTGAGCGTGTGTATCAAGCGTTGGAGAACCGTGAGGTTATCACGATTCATGGGGACTATGATGCGGATGGAACTTGTGGGACGGCGGTACTTGTAACGACGCTGAGAGAAATTTGTCGAGCTCTTTCATTTGATGAACGTACAATCACTACGTATATCCCACATCGAGAAAAGGAGGGGTATGGCATGTCGATGGAAACCATCGAACACTTGAATACGCATGAGCAAACCAAATTAGTGATCACGGTGGATTGTGGCATCTCGAATAAGCCGGCTATTGATCGGGGACAGGAACTCGGGATCGATACGATTGTGTGTGATCATCACACCATGCCTGCGGAACTTCCGGCTTCGGCCATTCTTATTCACCCGCTCGTGCCTGGCGAGACGTTTCCAAACAAGCATTTGTGCGGCACGGGCGTTGCGTTCAAACTTGCAACCGCGCTTATCCACGAAGTGCGCCGTCGAATTTCCGAACTTCAACTTCCCAGCCACTTTAGTGGCGTCTCGGACGGGGCTGAAGCCCCTGAGAATTTCCCCGAGGGACACGAGAAATGGCTTCTTGATCTTGTTGCGATTGCGACGGTGACAGACGTGATGCCACTCACGGGAGAAAATCGCGTGTTGGAAAAGTATGGACTGCTTGTTCTGAACAAAACACGACGCAAAGGAATTCAGAAACTCCTTGATATTGCGGGATCAACTCCTGGTCAACTCGACACCGTTTCCATCGGTTTCCAGATCGGTCCACGTCTCAATGCGGCTGGGCGCATGACGCACGCCAACGAGGCTCTGCATTTGCTTATTGAGGAAGATGAACTGCGCGCAACAACCCTCGCCATGCGGTTGCATGAGCTGAATATGGAACGACAGAAAGCGTCGCAACTGATGTATGAACAAGCCAAAAAGCAGGTTGGTGAAGCGTTGGGTGAGTCGCTTATCGTCGCCTATCAAGATGGCTGGGGAGCCGGACTTGTTGGGCTCGTCGCGGGAAAATTGATGAACGATTACCATCGCCCCGTGTTTGTCGTGGGAAAGGATGGAGAGAAGTTTGTCGGATCAGGCCGGAGTATTGAAGGATTTGATGTCACCAAGGCTCTGCACCATGCGTCCGAATTTCTTGATAAGTTTGGTGGTCATCCGCAAGCGTGCGGGTTTTCTGTGACAGGCGAAGAACGATTCCATAAGGCGATGGCAATGATGAAGGTTTATGCGAGCGCAGAACTGAAGCTTGAGGATCTTGAACCTCGTCTTCACGTGGACGCAGAGATTTCGTTTGATGAGATCAGTTGGGAACTGTTTGATGCCATCCAGGCATTCCATCCGTTCGGGACGGGGAATCCATTGCCACTATTTCTTTCACGTGGCGTTCGTGTGGCTTCTTTTTCCCGTGTTGGTCGCGACGGTGGACATCTCAAACTGCGGCTTCAATCGCAAACTGGTAAACTGATTGAAGCCATCGGATTTGGATTTGGTGAGTGGGTGACAAAGCTCACACTCAGCGCACAGATTGATGTTGTGTATGAAATCCAAGTCAATGAATGGAACGGAAACCGACAGTTGCAGATAAGGATTGTTGACTTGAGTCAAGCCTAACTATGCACGTACACATACATACAGATGGTGGCTCGCGGGGGAACCCGGGGTCGGCCGCGAGCGGGGCGGTCATCACGTCGCCTGATGGGAAACTCCTTGCGGAAGTTTCCAAATACCTCGGAAAAACAACGAACAATCAGGCGGAGTACACTGCGATCATTATTGGGCTTGAACGTGCGAGCAAACTCGGAGCTACGCACGTTTCCCTTTTTATGGATTCTGAGCTCGCGACCAAACAGCTCAAGGGCGAGTATCGCGTCAAGGATCCAGAGATCGCCAAGCGATTTCTTGAGGTCAAAAATCTTTTGCACAAATTTGATCGTGTGACGTTTACCCATGTGCGTCGTGAAAAAAATAAAGAAGCAGATGCACTGGTCAATAAATGTCTTGACGCTCAGGGATGCTAGTCGAGTAAAGCTTTCGATTTTGTGATCGACGATGGGGGAGGCTCATTGTCTAGCGCCGACCGGCTCCGTCGTCGAGAACAAAATCGAAAGCTTTACTCGACTTGTGTTATACTGGAGTCATCGTATGGGTTTGTTCGGTCATAAACAGCCAAAAAGTTTTTTGGGGGTCGACATCGGCGCTAGTAGTATTAAAGTCGTTGAGTTTGAAGCCAAGAAAGGTCGTCCCATGCTCATGACCTACGGGTATGCCGAGATTTCTGCGGAGGAAGCCGGTGATTCATTATTCGATCAACCAAAGCGCACAGGGGAACTGCTGGCACGCATCTGCAAGGAAGCAGGGACAAAAGCCCCTTCGGCCATGGCGGCGCTTCCAACGCCTCATGTTTTTGCAACGATTCTTTCGATGTCCGATGGAAAGGATGCGCGAGCTCGACAGGCGGCCGTGGACGTGGAAGTCACAAAACTTGCCCCTCTTCCTCTTTCGGAAATGATTATCCAAACGACGTATTTAGACGAAGACCAGAAGGATCAGAAGGGGAAGGAGGGTGAGAAGGAGAAACAACAGGAGAATCAAAAAAAAGAAAAGCAGTTTCGCGCCATGGTGACGGGTTCCGCCAAAACGTTTATTCAGAAGTACATTGAGATTTTTAAGAGCGCGAAATTGAATCTCCAGGCCATCGACACAGAGTCGCTTGCGTTGGTGCGCGCGCTTGTGGGAAAAGACAAGGGAGCTATCATGGTCATTGATATCGGTTCTCAACGGACGACGATTATGATCGTCGAAAAAGGAATTCCCTTTGTGTCCCGCTCCATTCAATTAGGGGGGGATACGGTAACGCGGGCGATCATGCAACAGATGCAGCTTTCTCAAGAGGATGCGGAACATCTTAAACGGGATTTGGGGACGGGTTCTCCCGCTGGATCGGGTCTTGTAGGCGAGCTGCCAAAAGTTCTTGAAGTATTGATGTTGCCGCTCATCAATGAGATTCGGTTCGCGTTCAAACTCTATGCGGGAATGGAATTGGCGATTATCAAGAACGTTGAAAAGATTGTCGTGACAGGCGGGTCTTCGCATCTTCCTCGTGTCCCTGAGTATCTTGCCGAAACGCTTAACATGAATGTCTATCGCGGGGATCCTTGGGCGCGTGTCCTGTTTCCGCAGGATCTGACGAGCGTGTTAGAAGAGATTGGTCCGCGCATGAGTGTGGCGATTGGGCTGGCAATGCGGGAAATGGAATAGTATGGCAAAAAAAACTCTCCTCATGATCGATCAAGATGCCTACTACGCAAAGATTTATGCAAATCGTTTTGAGGCAGCGGGATGGAAGGTGTGGGTGGAAGACGATATGACCAAAGCAAAAAAACGTCTCAAACGAAGTGTCCCAGACGTTTTGATTATCAACTTGGATCCTCTGGATGAAGCTCTGGCGTTCCTCGTCGCCCTTCGAGTGGATCCCAGAAGCGCAAAAACGGTACAGCTGGCGCTTTCGCATCAGGGAAATCGCAAGACGATGCTTGCGGCACTTGAATCAGGAGTCGACGCGTATTTCTTGAAAGGGCACATGACTCCATCGGAGGCCGTGAAAAAAGTAAAACGTCTTTTAGAAGAAAAAACATCTCTATGAAAAAACAACATGGGTTTACACTCATCGAGCTCCTCGTCGTCATTGCGATCATCGCCTTGGTCGTTGTGTTCGCAGCCGTTGCGGTGAACGCGGCACGCTCAAAACAACGAGACGCCTCACGTCTTGCGAATGTCCGTATCGTCCAATCGGCACTCGAGGATTATTTTAATGAAACCAATGCGTATCCGAACGGAGAACTTCTTCCATTAGGGGATGTTGCTCAAAGTACCTGTCTTGGATCAGAGGGGTTTGCGGGGGATTGCTCAACGGACGAGTTGGTGTTTTTGCGCATCGTTCCAGGAGCCTATGAGGATGGGCTTGAGGGACTTGTCGCGTGTGGCGAGCCTTCTCGTCGAGCCTTTTGTTACACGTTGCTTCGAGAGGGAGAATCCTACGTTATCCATTTTGAACTCGAGAATGCCCTTCCTCCCGTAGGACTACAAGCTGGGGTAAACTGCGCGACGCCAGAGGGGATGGAAGCCGGAATTTGCGCCGAATAGCCAATAGAAAAAAACGATGCCCGATGCATCGTTTTTTGGTATAATCGTCTAGTATGTTTTGGATTTTACTTTTGGTGTTCGTTGTTGGAACCTGCGTTGGAAGCTTCTTAAATGTGGTTATTTTTCGTACTCACGAGGAAGAACAGATGGTGAGAGGACGGTCGAAATGTCGCGTTTGCGAGGCGCCAATCGAAGTCAAGGATCTCATCCCCATCGTGAGTTACTTGCGGCTACGAGGCCATTGTCGATCCTGTCAGTCGGTTATTTCATGGCAATACCCAGCAGTGGAGATGGCGACGGGTTTTTTGTTTGTCTTGGGTTATCTGATTATTGCGACCAGAGGCGTCGAGAACCTCGGACTTCTGTTCATGGCGATGTATATCCTGCGATACTGGGTGTTCGTGGCGTACCTCGTCATCATCTTCGTCTACGACTTGCGGCACATGCTCATCCTCGACCAGTTCACGATCCCAGCCATGATCTTCGCGATCATGATCAACCTGTGGTTGGGTACGACCCCCGCGTGGTCAGTGCTTGTTGGTGGCTTGGTGCTTGCAGGATTTTTTTGGATCCAGTTCGCGCTCTCAAAAGGTACATGGGTTGGTGGCGGCGATATCCGCATGGGCGCGCTCATGGGATTGATGCTGGGACTTGAACAGGGCTTGCTTGCATTGTTTATCGCCTATGTGCTTGGCGCGATGGTTGGAATCGTTATGATGGCGAGTGGAAAGGCAACGCGTAAGACGCCGATTCCGTTTGGAAGTTTTCTTGCCGTGGCGACGGTGGTTGTCTTATTCGTCGGTCAGCCACTCATTGATTGGTATCTCGGATTGTTTTTATGACAAAGACTGAAGCCAAACATCGCATCGACCAGCTCAAGGAAGTCATTGCCGAGCATCGATACAATTATCACGTTCTGGATAAGGCGACGATTTCGGATGCGGCGCTTGATTCGCTTAAACACGAACTTTACAAACTTGAACAGGAATATCCCGATCTGATTACACCCGACTCGCCGACCCAGCGCGTGGGGGGCAAGCCGTTACCCAAATTTGAGAAGGTCACACATAAGCGATCAATGCTCTCGATGGAGGATGTATTTACACGCGAGGAGTTTGAGTCGTGGATTGCTCGTGTTCAGAAACTTTCCACCTCCCTTCCCACCTACTTTTGCATGCCCAAGCTTGATGGTCTTGCTGTTTCCCTTGTGTACAAGAACGGTGTGCTCGTTACGGCCGCAACGCGCGGTGATGGAAATGTTGGTGAGGACGTGACGCAGAATGTAAAGACGATTGAGTCGGTGCCGTTGAGATTACGGCTTCTAACCACCCCCAACCCCCGTAAAGGGGCGTGGCCCCCACGGGGCTTTACGCCCTCCTTAAAAAGGAGGGGGGATCCGCAGTATATCGAAGTGCGGGGAGAGGTGTATTTTCCCGTAAAGGCATTTGAAAAGATGAATAAAGAGCTCGAGCGCGAGGGGAAACCCACATTTGCAAATCCTCGAAATACCGCCGCGGGTTCTGTACGCCAGCTGGATTCTTCCATCACCGCCTCGCGCGGGCTCGCGTTCATTGCATGGGACTTGGACGCGGACTTTGGACAAGAGACGATGGAAGAGGAATGGAAGATCCTCGAGGATCTTGGCTTTCGACCTGCCCCTGAGTCAAAGCGTTTCGACTCGATCGATGCCATCGAGAACTATTGGAAGTGGTTGCAGGAAAAACGAGATCAGCTCGGGTACTGGGTTGATGGCATGGTTGTGCGCGTGAACGAAAACGATCTTTATGAGAAACTTGGCGTGGTAGGAAAGACTCCACGTGGGCTTGTTGCCTGGAAGTTTCCCGCAGAGGAAGCCACGACAAAAGTGAAGGAGATTCAGTGGACCGTTGGACGAACCGGAGCGCTCACGCCTGTCGCGGTCGTCGAACCAACATGGATCGGTGGCACGACCGTTCAGCACGCAAGCCTTCATAACATCGACGAGATTGAACGGCTTGATGTGCGTGAGGGTGACACGGTGATTCTCTACAAAGCCGGCGACATCATTCCCAAGATTAAAGAGACGATCATCAAACTTCGACCAACCCAGACGCAGAAGACCAAGGCGCCGACATCGTGTCCGGTGTGCGGATCCAAGGTCGAGCGCCGTGAGAAAGAAGTAGCGATTTACTGCACGAACCCCAAGTGTTTTGTCCAAGATCGTGAGGCGATCCTTCATGCCGCGCGCGCGTTTGCGATTGATGGGCTTGGGCCGCAGACGATCGCGTCGTTGCTTGAGAACGGCATTATCACGAGCCCCGCTGACTTGTTCTTGCTTAAACCTGGGGACGTGTTGGGACTTGAAGGGTTTGCTGATCTCTCTGCCAAGAAACTCGTCGAACAGATTCAGTCGCGCAAGTCGATCTCGCTTCCGAATTTTATTCTCGCTTTGGGCATCCGCAACGTCGGTGAACAGACGGCTATTGACATTGCTCGTCACTTTGGGACGCTTGAGAGGGTCATGATGGCGACTCTCGATGACCTCATGGAGGTTGAGGGGATTGGCGATGTTGTTGCTCGCAGTGTCCGTGAATATTTTGATCAGGAGCACAACCAAAAACTCGTGGAACATTTTCTCAAGAATGGCGTCGAGGTGCACAAGCCGATGACCACGAAAAAAACCAGTGCTACCGGAAAGACCTTTGTCGTGACCGGCACGCTCGAGTCATTGAGTCGTGACGATGCCAAGGAAGCGATCCGTCGTGCGGGTGGCAAGGTCGCTGGTTCTGTGAGCAAGAAGACGGACTTTGTGGTTGTGGGAGAGAACTCAGGCTCAAAGTTCGAAGAGGCGAAAAAGCTCGGAGTCCCGACCTTGTCGGAGAAGGAGTTTATCGATATGCTTTCCGCATCAATATAGAGAATTCAAAATAATGAATTCAAAGGGACTTTAGTTCCGTCGAATCGACGCCACGAAAATGGCTGTGAATTGGATGATATGAAACTCACCCGCGAAGAAGTGCTAAAAATTGCAAAACTTGCCCGTCTTCATTTGGAGGAAGAAGACATTGCCAAGTACCAGGAAGACCTTGGGTCCATTTTGACGTACGTTGAAAAGCTTCAGGAACTCAATACTGATGATGTCCCTGAGTTTCAACACGCGGCTGGAGGAGTGAATAATTTTCGAGAGGACATTGTCGAGAACTGCGATGAGGATACTCGTCGCCGTGCGATTGAAAATTTTTCAGAACGAGAAGGTGACCTCTTAAAAGTACAAGCCGTTTTTGAGAACCGAACAGAATAGCTATGGATGTATCAACCTTAACGATCAAAGAAGCGAGCGAGAAGCTTGCAAGCGGAGCATTGACTGCGGTCGACTATACACAAAGTTGCTTGGACGCGATTCGCGACGGGAATGAAAAATTGAATGCGTTTTTAGAAGTATCGCAAACCGCACTCGACGACGCGGCGGCCATTGATGCACGCCGTGCGGCAGGGGAGTCGCTTGGTTCGCTTGCAGGGATTCCGATTGGACTGAAGGACAACATGCTCGTTCGTGGCTGGGGTTCAACATCCGGTTCACAGATTTTGGAAGGTCATCGTGGAGCGTATGACTCGACGATAACACAACGCTTGCGTGCCGCTGGTGCTATTTTGATCGGCCGCACAAACATGGATGAGTTCGCCATGGGGTCTTCGACAGAGACGTCGCACCGCGGAGTCACGCGCAATCCTTGGAATGTTCAGAAGGTTCCCGGTGGTTCAAGCGGTGGATCAGCCGTCGCGGTTGCCGCGGGATTTGTTCCGGCGACACTCGGTTCAGATACAGGGGGATCGATCCGTCAGCCGGCCTCACTTTGTGGAGTCGTTGGTCTGAAACCGACCTATGGACGCGTGTCTCGATATGGACTCATGGCTCTTGCCTCGAGTCTGGATCAGATCGGTCCGTTCACGCGTACGGTCGAGGATGCCGCGTTAATCCTTGAAGCCATCGAAGGGCGAGATCCAAAAGACGGAACATCGGCTGAACTTTCAAACACGACTGTGCCGACGCTGATCGAAAAGTCGGTCGACGGCATAACCTTGGGTGTGCCAAAGGAATATTTCGCGAGCGGGATGGACTCGCAAGTTGCGGCTGTCGTGAATGAAGCGATCGCAGAACTTGAGCGCGCGGGTGCCAGAGTCCAAGAAATCTCTATGCCGCACTCGGAGTATGCGCTGGCGGCGTACTACATTATCCAACCTGCGGAAGCCAGCTCGAACTTGGGAAGATTCGATGGCCTGCGGTATGGCTATCATTCCGGCGGGGAGAATTTGCAAGAAACGTATGAACGAACTCGCGGCGAGGGATTCGGAAAAGAAGTGAAACGTCGCATCATGTTGGGTTCGTACACGCTTTCGGCTGGCTACTATGATGCCTACTATCGCAAGGCGCTTAAGGTGCGCACGCTCATCAAGCAAGATTTTGATGAGGCGTTCAAGAGTGTGGATGCGATCGTGTGTCCTACGAGTCCGAGTGTGGCATGGAATATCGGCGAGAAATTCGATGATCCACTCGCGATGTATCTTGCGGACATCTATACCGTAACCGCAAACCTCGCGACGGTGCCAGGTATGTCCGTCCCTTGTGGGTTCGTTGACGGTTTACCGGTCGGACTCCAGATTCTCGCCAAGCCGTTTGATGAGTACTCACTCTTCCGAATCGGTGCGACATACCAAGACCGTACCGATTGGCATCTTCAACCCCCTAACCCCCTAACCCCCTAACCC
>SCSL01000056.1 GCA_004298405.1 Patescibacteria group bacterium
TGATAGAACGTACCATCCAAGAGCTCATCAACGATTCTGACGCATTACAGAGGCTCGTTGGCTACCAATGGATTGTTGAACAATGTGTATAGGTTAATTGGGGATGGTATAAATTCGCAATGAACATTTCTCAGCCGCTTTAGCGGCGTCGCGTTGACGGGGCTGAAGCCCCTGAGAAAACAAATCAAACACAGCCTCGTCAAAACAATACCGGCCTTGAGAGCCGGTCTTGTTTTATTCGTCTTTTGGATACACACGTAGTTGGTTCTCTCGAATGACCGCGATGCGACCTTTCAACGATGTTTCTTTGAGTTGGAGGAGGTTTCTTGAATAAGTGGTCGGGAAAGTTGTGGGTAGCCTTCAATGATATCCTCAACAGAAATGCCTATCGCGAGTTGTTCTAAAATAAAGTCCACCGAGATTCTCGTTCCTTTGATAATCGGTTTTCCTCCTAAAATTTTCGGGTCACGAATAATGTTTGTCATACGTTTTTATCATAACAGGAGATTCTGTATTCACAAAACCGGTCTTGAGAGCCGGTCTTGTTTTTCTTTACTTCTTTTTCTTTTCCTTTCCGAGTTCCGTATACGTCTCTTTGAGGCTTCGTTTGAAGCCGAGGCTGAGATCCTTGAGGAAGCCGAGTTTTGCCTGGCGAACCTTTGCGGTTTTCACGAGTTCGATTTTAGCGATAACGGGCGAGTTGATGGGATAAATTTTTTCAACACCGATTCCATCACTCATCTTGCGCAGGGTGATAGTGCGTGAGATCCCCTTTCCACCCAGCGCGAGGATCATCCCCTCAAATACTTGGATACGTTCGCGTTCCTCGCCTTTTGGTGAGACGTCCTTAATGCGCTCATGGAGCCGCACAGTCTGGCCCGCCTGAAGTTCGGTCATGCCTACGAGTTTTGATTCTTCTGACATAGTTGTTGGTTACGTCACTTTCTAGAGGACCGCATTTTTGACGATCAGCGTTCATAGCCAAGTGCTTAAATGTGGCGAAATAATAGCCAGCTTTCGGATTTTCGTCAAGCATCCATGAGGGCTTGGATTTGATCGACGGTTTCTTCAAGCTTGTCTTCTTTGTTCACCACTTTATGATCCGCGGAGCGGGCAAAGGTCATTTCTCGTTCGATGGCCGCTCTTCGTTGTGAGAGTCCAGCCGTCGTTCCCTTATCTCGTTTTGCGATTCGTTCCATCAATTGGTTGACACTTTCTGCCTCGATAAATATGAGGGTTGCCTCAGGAGCTGTCTCTTTGATGGTTTTGGCACCAGCCACATCCACCACAAAGAGCACATCGTTCCCAGCCTCCATAAGCGCCTTCACATCGGAGCGCCGACTCCCGTAGAGATTCTCGTAATGTTCATCCCATTCAAACATACCTCCCTCGTCGATGAGTTGTTGGAACGTTTCGCGGTTAAGAAAATGATAGGACACGCCGTCGATCTCGCCTTCGCGAATCTTGCGTGTCGTGCACGTGACGACTTTCTTGAGTGTGGGTCGACGCTTGAGCAGTTCCATGGCGACGGTCGTTTTTCCCACGCCCGAGGGACCGGTGATGATGTAGAGTTTTCTAGACATAGGACGCCGCTAAAGCGGCTGTGAAGAGAGGGATGAGAAGAGAGATCCTTCTTAGGGGCTTTAGCCCCGACTCAGTTTTTTGAGAATTTCCTCGAGCTCCTCGGGGAGAGGAACCGTGAAGGATTTTTCCTTTCCGTCCATGAGTCGAATCGATAATTTGTGCGAGTGAAGGAAGAGGCGGGAAAGAGGGATCTCGCGAAACTTCATGCGCTTCACTTTATACAGTTTGTCTCCCACGATGGGGTAGCCCAATGCTTGGAAGTGTACGCGGATTTGATGCGTGCGTCCTGTGAGAATTTTAATGTTGACATACGTGGCCGTAGAGAAGCGCTTGAGAACGTCATAGACCGTGATGGCATCCTTGCCTTCTTGGGATCCTGTACGAGCAACCATGCGACCCTTATTTTTTGATCGATCAATCTTGAGGGTGATGGTGTCAGTTTCTTTTGGGAGGACTCCGTACACAAGAGCCAGATACTCCTTGTGAATCGTTCGATTTTGGAATTGTTTTTTCAGTGAGTCAAAGGCCACTGGTGTTTTGGCGATCACCATGAGTCCAGAAACATCTTTGTCGAGTCGATGGACGATGCCGGGACGTTTAGGATCATCGCCCACATGCGTTATCTCCGGGTAGAGTTCCAGAAGTCCATCGACCACCGTTGCCCGACGTTCATCTTTGAGAGCTTCATGAACAAGGAGCCCAGCTGGTTTATTGATGACCAAGAGATCGTCGTCCTCATAGACAAGATCCAAAATCGGCGTGACCTCGTCTTTCACAGGGATGGTAAGTTCCATTTCTGGATAATACACAACATCGCCCTGTTCAAGAATCTCACCTGATTTTACGGGCTTGCTGTTTATGGTGATTGTGCCATGCTTGATGAGTCGTTGGATGTGCGAGCGGGAGGCTTCCATGATATCGGTGAGAAATTTGTCGAGCCGATCGCCAGCTTGAGACGGGAGGATTTTAATCGTTGGCATAATAATCTCGTTTATAGCTATACTAGAGTAACATACAAACGGGCGCGTAGCTCAACGGTTAGAGCTCCGAGCTTATACCTCGGTGGTTCTTGGTTCGAATCCAAGCGCGCCCACCAGCTGTTGCTGGCAAGCCAAACATCTATGCCGTTTTTTGTTCTCGGTCTCATCATGCTCATCGTCGGCATTATCTTCCTTCGCAAGTCTATAAAGGAGGAGGATAAGGAGGGAGTTGTCGGTGTCATGGCACTCATTATCGCCTCGGTCATCATGATCTTGTTTTTTGGATTGTTTTATACGTTTACGATTTTTTAGTATGAATGCGGAATTTACTTCTTTCTTCATCGTCCTCTCGCTTCTCTGGTTTCTTGTGTACTGGGTTTTGGGTGGTGTTTTTTTTGCGATCATGACCGTGATGCGTCTTGGGCGTTTGCGAAAAGTACGGTTCAGTTGTCTCTTCTCGATCCTTTCTTTGTTGGTTGGAATGGGAGCTGCGTACGCGGGCATGAAGGGATCGCAAGAGGCGGTGCGTGATTGCTTGGGACAAGCGGCGAATAACACGGAAAAAATGATGGCGCTTTTTGGGTGCGGGGCGGCGAGCATTTTTGGCATGTTTTTGCTGGGGAGTCTCGTGTTAACCATTGGCGGGTTTCTTATTATGATCATCTCCAAGAGCAAGACAAAACCTTGGATCGTATTGGATCCGGAGGAAATGCCAGAAGAAAAAACAAAAAAAAGCTTTTTTGAAAGTTGACGATTCAGTTCAATTTTCGTACACTCCTGCCTGCAAGAAATATCCGGGCGGCTAGCTCAGTTGGTTAGAGCGTCACATTGACATTGTGAAGGTCAGAGGTTCGAATCCTCTGCCGCCCACCAAAAATCCTCCGATCACTCGGAGGATTTTTGATACAATAGTCTCATATGTCTTGGGTCAGTAGTGTCCGGTTAAAAATTAGATTAGATTAACTTTGTCCAATGAAATGAGTGGAAACGTAATGAAAACCACTTTGGACATTTGAATTAGGATGAGTGAAGAATCGTCTAACCCAC
>SCSL01000057.1 GCA_004298405.1 Patescibacteria group bacterium
TGTCCTTGAGTTGCCCAACCGTATCGTGAGCAACCATGGACAGGGGTCTGCCTATGTTTTTCATGAGAATAGTATCTCATGGAATACAGTTTTAGTATAGATTAGTGAGGGATGGTATAACTGCCGCAGCCACCACCGGACCCGCCAACGCCCCACATCCTGCCTCATCAACCCCAACAATTCTCTGGAATCCTTGCGCCAACAACTCTCGCTCGATCTTAAATGTTGGAGGTGATTTGATTGACATGGAAGCTTATTTTTTCTAGTATATCCCCGTATTTCTATATAATCCGTACGACTCTTATGTCTATTATACAGTACGCTATTGCCGCCGGAGTGCTCGCTATACTTTGGGGCGCTGTTCTTACTCAGTGGATCCTCAAACGTCCCGCCGGGGAAGGAAAAATGAAAGGGATCGCGCTTGCCATTCAAGAGGGAGCGAATGCCTACATGGCTCGACAGTACAAGATGATCGCCGGAATTGGCGCGGTCATTTTCCTCGTCTTGGGATTCACCTTAGGCTGGACGCTTGCCCTTGGATTCTTGATTGGTGCCGTGCTCTCGGGTGTCGCTGGATTCATTGGGATGTCCGTGTCGGTACGAGCCAATGTCCGCACAACCGAAGCGGCCAAGACTGGACTCGCCGCCGCGCTGGACGTCGCTGTAAAAGGCGGAACGGTCACTGGACTTCTCGTGGTCGGTCTCGCACTTTTGGGCGTTGCTGGATTCTATGGCATGACAAATGATCTGAGTGCTCTTATCGGTCTTGGATTCGGAGGTTCACTTATTTCCGTCTTTGCGCGACTTGGTGGAGGCATCTTCACCAAAGCCGCCGACGTTGGTGCGGATCTTGTTGGAAAAACAGAAGCGAACATTCCTGAAGATGATCCTCGTAACCCTGCCGTGATTGCCGACAACGTTGGTGACAACGTTGGCGACTGTGCAGGAATGGCAGCGGATCTTTTTGAAACCTATGCCGTAACGCTTGTTGCCGCCATGGTTTTGGGAGGACTTATTTCAACAAACAATAATCTCATTCTCTATCCACTCGCTCTTGGCGCGATCGCGATCGTCGCTTCGATCTTGGGAACCTTCTTCATCAAACTCGGGAAGAGTGGAAATATCATGGGGGCACTCTACAAAGGACTGGGTGCCGCGGGCGTCCTCGCCGCTGTCGGTTTCTGGTTTGTGACGGATGCCTTTGCCCTGAACAATGGAAAAGAACTCTTTTGGTGCGCTCTCTTGGGACTTGTCATCACAGGACTTCTCATCATGATCACGGAATACTACACCGCAACGGAATATAAGCCTGTCCAGAAACTCGCAGAGTCCTCACAGTCCGGACACGGGACAAACATCATCGCCGGTCTTGCCCTCTCCATGAAAGCAACGGCTCTTCCCGTGCTCACCATTGTGCTGGGAATCCTGATCGCCTACTCGCTCGCAGGTCTTTACGGAATTGCCATCGCGGCTGTGGCGATGTTGTCGCTCACAGGAATCATTGTGGCGATCGACGCCTACGGACCTATTACGGATAACGCCGGTGGTATTGCCGAGATGGCCGAGCTTCCAGAATCCGTGCGAAACGTAACCGATCCTCTCGACGCTGTTGGAAATACCACCAAGGCCGTAACAAAGGCGTACGCGATCGGCTCTGCTGGACTCGCGACCCTCGTGCTTTTCGGAGACTATGTCCATACGATTGAAGCAACGGGTGCGGAAATCGTTTTTAATCTCGTTGACCCACGTGTGATCGCTGGTCTCTTCTTGGGAGGGCTTATCACCTATCTCTTCGGCGCTATGGCGATGGAAGCGGTTGGAAAAGCCGCCGGAGCTGTCGTCGAAGAAGTGCGCCGTCAGTTCCGTGAGATCCGCGGCATTATGGAAGGAACCGCAAAGCCTGAATACGGCAAGGCCGTCGATATCGTTACGGCGCGCGCCATCAAGTACATGATCACTCCATCGCTCCTGGCTGTTCTTGCTCCCATCGTGGTCGGATTCGCCTTGGGAGCAGAAGCTCTTGGAGGGCTTTTGATCGGATCCATCATCACAGGAATTTTCGTCGCGATCTCCATGACCACTGGGGGAGGCGCCTGGGATAATGCCAAGAAATATATTGAGAAAGGGAACTATGGAGGAAAGGGAAGTGATACACACAAAGCAGCCGTCACCGGCGACACCGTTGGCGATCCCTACAAGGACACCGCTGGTCCAGCACTGAACCCCATGATCAAAATCCTCAACATCGTAGCTCTGCTCATCGCGGCGCTGATTATCTAAGGAAAAGCACCCTTGGCAGATAAGCACGGGGTGCTTTTTTATCTAAGAAAAAACCACCTTATGGTGGTGCGTGACTCCTTGTTTTTATACCTGTGGGCTGTGGCCCCGCGAAAGCACAGCCTTCATGCCCGCAACCTGCTGGCCCGTGAGACTGCGATACTGCTGGATGGCTCCGCGCCTCTGGTTCCAGGTTCCGGCTCTCAGCACGGCTTTGGCGATCTCCCAGTCGGTCTGGTCCAGCGCGTGGATGCGCCTCTCTGGCGCGGATGCTGGACACCCATTGCGCGTGGGCCAGGTCTCCGGCTGATCCGTGATCGACTGCGCCACCACTGCGGGCACCGGCTCTGGGTCGGTTTGCTCCCTATGGTTGAATCCGTTGCCGTTGCGACGAGCCTCACCGGAGAGTACTCCGGCAACCTGCGCCGGACTCAGCCCGAAGCGCACGCAGACCTGGTCACGCGGTCCTTTTGGAAAAAGCCACTCCTGCTCGGGGTAACGCGCGCGCGAAGCCAGGATGTAGGCTCTGATCTCGGGCGTCACTTCAACGCCCGGTCGGTCTGGAATCTCCAGCGAGACCCCGACCCGATCTGCAAGACGCTCGACCTGAGCCTTGAGCATCTAATAGTCCCCCAGAAGATCGAGACCTCCCAGGAGCAGACGACGAAGCTGATCAATGACCAACATGCTTTCCTCCTTCCTTCTCAGCGGCTCTGGATGACGACCTGTTCGCCGTCAGAATCAACATAGACGAGCGGAGCGCGAGAGGCAAGCACCCATATTTGCTCCAAGAGCGCCTGCGCGGTCTCTACCTGTCCCGGAGAGACCGGAACAATGCGGAAATACCATGTACGCATGGGTTGCCGGTTGAGCGACCAGTAGGCGAGCCTACGCAAGTCGTTCACCCACCAGCTCACGGAGCGAGACGCTAGAACATTACGTAGATCACGGTTGGCAAGGAAGATCATCCTGTCTGTACCGTTACCGTCTTGGAGTTGCGCTTGAACCGATCCGGTTAGATCGCCCAATGTCCATTCCAAGGCATCAATGAATCTCTGATCAAACACAGACACCCGGCTACCCTCGAGCGGATCGATCACTGAGAGCATCAGAACGATCCACCACATGAGCCCCAGCTCGCGCTGAACGTGCGCGTGCGCGCCCTGCTCTGAGCGAGGAATGAGGTGCAGCAGGTGTTCGTAACGCCGGAGCATATGTCCGTACTCGTGGGCGAACGTCGAGCTTGTCGGCAGTCCGGAGTAGAACTTGCAACCGTTGACGATCCCCTGCACCAACGCTCCCTTGTCACGGGCAGCATAGCTGGTTACACCTAGGTAAGAGCCACGGATTGAGGGGAAGATTCGAGCCAGAGCAAGGATTTCCTCGAGGAACGTATGTTGGTTGCCATCGAAGTCCAGATTGGCGAACCGGAGTCTTGGCAGGTTGTTCCATTCGCAATCATGAATCGCATCAAGAAGCGACCCGCGGATGAGACGGATCCCACCGCTGTTGGTAATGACACGCTCAATCACGGATGGATCGTGTTCGGCACCGATAAGCCGGCGTGCGGACATTCCTTTGTTCAGGTAGCCATTGATCTCGAGGTTTTCGCAACCGGGCAGGTAAAGTCCGAAGTCGTTAGGATGAGAAAGGTCGGGAGGAAGGAAGCGCATCCACTCCTCCCGAACCGTATTTTTGGCCGGGTAGTCGTAGGTGCGTTCAACCACTTGAACCTCCATCTGTGGTGACAGAAAACCTTAGTCATTTTCTCAAAAAAGGTCAAGAATGGTGGTTGACAGAATGAAGAAATAGGGAGTACGTTCATACTCCGCCTACCATCCACACACAAGGAGACGGAATGGATCGCGACCCGCTTCAAAAGTTGCTCGCTTTTGCCCGAGAACTCGAGAAAGACGCGCCTCCAGCAAAAGGAGTCCAACATCTGTTGTTGCGTAGGCTCCTGCAGGAGCTTGGACCTGTCGGCGATTTGCTGGAGTGGATCGCCGTGGCGGAGCTAGACATGGCGCGAGACGAGATCGTCATGCGCCTTGACCAAGCACGACCTGTAATCGCTCAACTCGACGAGTTGCTCGTCGCCCCAGTGGTAACGCCAGAGGATATCGTCAACCAGGCCGTATCTGTGCGGATGAACGCGATCCTGGATCGCATCATCACTGCCTCGGTGGAACGCCTGCCTGCTGACCTTCAAAGGCATTGTATCAACGCACGTACGATTCGCAAGGCTCATGCGTCTCGCGCAGAGCACTGGAACTCGTTACGTCGTGAGATCATGGACTGTGCCCACGGTTTTCGCGGGATAGTCGCGGATCTGTCCCACGCGTACTACCAAGGACATAACCTGGAAGGCCTACACGCGACGAGCCAAGAAGCCATCACAGCTGTACAATCTCTCATCGTCAACTTGCGGCAGACTGAGACAGCTCTTCAACAACTAAACGATGAGCTCGAAGAATCCTACCAACAGGTGGTCCCGCTCTCCAAAAACAGCGAGCGTGTGATCGCTGAACTCACGCGACTACGTGCCGCCATGAAGGTTCTGGAAGTGCCGATCCCGTCGGAAATCCAGGAACAGATGGCTGAGTATGAGGATCGCCTACGGATTTACCTTTCAAACATGATCGATGACTTCGCCGAGCTTCCCGTCTTCGAACGGGACCCGACTTTCGTCGACGCTCTGCAGGAAATCGAAGAACTTTGCGCGCGCACAAAGCATGTCCTCAACCCGATCCGTCCAAGCGTGTTCCAGCGACCTCTGGAGCGCGCAGAAGAAGTACGACGCCTGGCGCTCATCGCCTTGTGCATCTATACGAATCGGCCAGACGGCTTCAATCCGCTGAAGCGCCATAAAGGCGTTGGAAAATTCAGCGCACCAGAAGTGCTCATGCTCGCCGATCTCATCGACGAGTCCGAAAAGGAGGTCGCGGCTGACGCGATCTTCAACTTCCAAACTCCAGAGGGCGGAAATCTGACGGAGAAGTCATTTCGAAAGCACTGGTATTACCGCGTGACCAGTGCGGGGATCGAACAGGTCAATGAATGGCTGAACGAGACCCAAGACCAGCAGGATCTTGAACAACGAATTGAAGTGGCCATCGACCAACGCAAG
>SCSL01000058.1 GCA_004298405.1 Patescibacteria group bacterium
TGGACCGGTGGTGTAGCCCGGTTAACACGTCTCCCTGTCACGGAGAAGATCGAGGGTTCGAATCCCTTCCGGTCCGCCAGGACAACTTCTTATCGGAGCGACCCGTAGGCCTCATGCCGCGCGGGGCGACCCATAGGGATCTGTCCCCAAAACAAAACGACTCCTTTCCGGAGCCGTTTTGTTATTGGCTATTTTAGTTGATGACGCGTCATTAATTGTGGAAGGTCTCCTGGCCAACGGATTGACACCGAAAACATACTTTGGTAATCTTGAGCATAGTTGATTATACTTTTTATGAATGAAGAAGAAAAAGAGTTCCTTTCCATCCGTGAAGCAGCCGAATATCTTGGCGTTTCAGTTAACACCCTCCGCCGTTGGGATGAGAGTGGCAAGCTTAAGCCAGTGCGTAATCCTGCCAACGACTACAGAATGTACCGACGATCAGACCTTGAACCTTACAAGGTGAGTTATCGAATTGCCGAGACGACCGACGAAGTTATCACTAACTATTTCATCACAACGCCAGCGAGTATTGAAGCGAACAACAAGCTCCGTGAGCCTCAACGAGAAGCCCACCACCACGTCCGGGAACATTTTGAAAACACATCTACACCGGCGATTTTGCAGATTCCCGTCGGATGCGGAAAGACTGGTGTAATAGCGAGTCTTCCATATGGAATCGCTCGAGGTCGCATTTTGGTGATTGCCCCGAACGTCACTATTCGTAACGGTATTTTTGACGCCCTAGACACGAGCAGCGTAAAAAACTTTCTGAGGAAAACTGATGTCATCTCTGATCCATCTAAGCTGCCGTTTGCAGCCATCCTAGATGGAAAAGATGCGAACGTTCACGACTGCGTCGCAAGCCACTTCGTTATTACAAACATTCAACAGCTTGCTAGCTCCGCCGATCGTTGGCTCCCGAAGTTTCCGCCAAATTTCTTCGACATGATTCTCATTGATGAGGGTCATCATAATGTAGCCCCAAGCTGGCGCAAGATTTTTGATCGCTTCCCACAAGCAAAAGTTGTGAGTCTTACCGCGACACCATTTCGTGGGGACGGACAACCACTCAACGGGTCAATTGTTTACCAGTACCCATTTACGAAGGCAATGTTAAAGGGGTACATCAAGACGATCACGGCTCTCAATGCCGCACCGTCCGAACTGACATTCACCTACCGCGGAGAAATGCACGCGCATACTCTTGAGGAGGTGCTTGCCCTTCGTGAGGAGCAGTGGTTCCGGAAGGGTGTCGCTTTATCCCCGGAATGTAACCGAGCAATTGTCGAAAAGAGCATCCAGAAACTCTCCGAGATGCGAACTCAAACAGGACACAATCATCAGATTATTGCTGTAGCGTGTTCTGTCGATCATGCCAAGCAAGTGCGAAGTCTTTACGAAGAACGGGGTCTTAAAGCTCGAGAGATTTACAGTGAAATGAATCCTGAAGAGAAAGACCAAGTCATTGCACTCTTACGACAAGGGACTCTTGATTGCATAGTGCAAGTCCAAATGCTCGGAGAAGGATTCGATCATCCAAGCCTCAGTATAGCGGCAGTTTTTCGACCCTACCTTAGTCTTTCGCCATACATCCAGTTCATCGGTCGAATCATGCGCGTCGTGGCGGAAGGACAACCAGAGAATCCAGACAATCACGGATATGTCATTTCACATGTTGGATTAAACAACGAACAGCACTGGAACGACTTTAAGGAGTTCGATCTTGATGATCAGGCCACGATTCTTAAATGGATTCATGCCGATGGAGACAACGCGACAGATGGTGAGTCAGAATCCTCTGGTACGGGACGACCACGCAGATTTGATGGCGGTATGCAGGGGGCTAACGAGGTTATTAGCCACTTTATGCGTGAGTCCTTCCTTGACCCGGAAGACGACCGCGTCGTCGCCCGACTTCTTGCTACAGAAATTCCTGGTACAGGCCTGACAATACAGGATCTTGGCATCACTCTTGAAGCTCTTCGAGAAATTCTTCGCAAGAAGTACCACAGCGAACAGGGTTCGGAGGCTCCTACACCGTCTTTGGCGGTCACGCCTCAACGAGGTCGACAAGCAGCACGAACACGCCTGTCAGAGCGCTTGAACGCAGTTGGAATCCGCGTACTCTCCGACCTCAACCTCGGACGCAAGGGGCGCGAGATTGGCCGTCACGTTCTCAAGAACCCACGGATGGAGAATGTGAAAGCGATCGCAAAGTTGCTGAACGAGGAAGCGAATGCCTGTGTCGGTAAAGACACAGCTACACGTCCAGACTGGTCAGAGCCTGAACTCCGTAAGGCGATGGAATGTCTCGACGCCATTGGTGATGAGCTTCGCGATAAAATTCGTTCCCAAATTCCTATTAAAGACTAAGTATGGCTGTTATAAAATCACTCCTCATACGACTTGAGGTCGAAACCGCTGCGAAAAAACGGATTTGTCACCGCAATCGTAAGACCCATTCTGTTATCGCTGGCGAAACCTGTCTCGTCACGATTGATGATATGGGCGGAAAGAAGAATTACTGCAAAATTTGTTACGCTGAAATGTTGAACAAAGCTCAAAATGACCTTGATGGGATTAAGACACGACTCGGGACAACGGGTACTTCCCAATCGTAGGTCAGCTAAAGAATCTTCGGTTCCTATGCCAAAATACAATCTCTACCGAGTCCCCCTTGAGAACAAGGATGGCTTGGTCGATAAACTACTCGCCGCCGATATGGAGAAGGTGAGCTCCATCACTGACGGGGCATGGAACCTGGATTTTTTTCTTTCACGAAAACCCAAAGGGACAAAAATCGGGTGGGTGGATATCTTCATAAAACATTTGGGTGACGTAGCACCTGCTCCCGAAAACCTGATTCACTTTGGTACATTCTTAATATTTAACGAATCCGTTTGTTATGCTGTCAGCCTTGGAAAGACGCACTTCTACTTGAGGCCGTACTGCGATACGGATTTCGGACTTCAACTCGCGGAGAGAATCGTTGACCAAGGAAACTTGAAGACAAAACACTCAAAAATGTTTGGAGGTAAGAAAAACAAGGTTATCACCACGTATCAGAAAGGTGCTGCCATTGACTACGGTAGCGGTGAGTCGATGCATTTTCTCAGAGCCAAAACCATAGATGCTGATGCATGGGGAAAGGTTGCCAGCTTCGGACATTCCGTACTCCTAAATTTAGAAATTGAACCAGATGACCTGCCTGAGCTTGTTGAGCGAATAGAGGAAACTCTCCTCAAAGAACCTGTTCTCCGGTTACCAAAGGTAATGCGTATTAGGGACGAGGCCACCCAAAAAGACTTGGATAAAAAGCTTATCGATGCCATTCTAAAACCAGCTGAGGATGCGGATCTTACAGAGAACGACGTGTCACTTTCGGGTGTTGAGTTTATTTTTTCCGAACAGTTCGAGTACACGTTTTATATGAAGAAAGGTGCTAGGGATTCTTCTAGCAGCCACGAGCTTTCTTTGGACAGACTCCGCTCTTTCTTGAGCGGCAATGGAATTGATCTTCGAACGTCTCTTGAGGATCTTCGCATAGAGGTAAAGGGTGATTACAGAAAACCTTGGAGCGTTGGGCTCAAGGATGTCCTCGACTTCATCGCGCCAGAGAGCAAACGTTGTCTTATCGATGGGAAATGGCATGAATTCAACCAGTCGTATCTTGATTACTTGCAAGAGAAGGTGGATGAAATCGCGCCTGTCTTTCAGAGTGACGTAACCGGAGACGAACCTACGTTCAATGTAGCCATGTCGACTGAGGGTTATGTGAATTGCGACCGCGACCTTACAGTACTTGATAAAAAGTATAGAATCGAAGCGGCTGACTTATTGAAAGACGAAACGCTGTTCTTTGTTAAGTTCGGAGATCCACGGAAAATGAATTACGTTGTCGATCAATCCGTGGCCGCTATGCGAATTCTTAAACAGCACAAGAAGAAGTTAAAAATTGCTGGATCAGATCAGAAGGTTAAGAAGATATGCCTCTGGTTCGTACTAGACGATCGGGCGAAGCGTATCGAAAGGCTTTCGGAGCTGAATTCGCTTATCTTGCACATGAAGTTAGTCGATTGGAAGCGCGAAGTACATGATGCAGGATTTGAACCGATGCTACATATCTCATGGCGAAAGTCTTGAACTATCGTCACCATTCGACAGACAGATTGTCTTGTTGCTATAAATTAATCTGCTTCGTAAGTTACCTAGCAAATCTCGTTTCTCCGACATGCTTCCTTCGCGCAAGAGATACTTCATGTAGGCACGAACATCCATCTCCTCGGTCGTTCCTTCCGGTACCGAAGTTCCCCCACGGAACATCCGTTCAAATCTACTGAAGCGTTTGATCTCCTCCTCAAGCTTTACTTTCAATCCAAGCTCGTTGATGTCGATCTGATCGATAATTTTAAGTAGCTCCGTGATCAGCTCTTCTTCGCGGATGTACGGATTTGTGCAGTTGCGGTCGCGCGACCGGGTGCATCCATAGTAGACGTACCGCGTATGACCGCCGTCTTTTCTTTGTTTGTATTTTTCTTCTGCCGATACACCTGACCCGCATTGTCCACACGTGAACAGTTTGGTGAAGGCGAACTCCTTGTTCTCCCGCACGATCTGGTCGCGTTTGAGCTGGATGTGGGCTTGGTCGAATAGCTCCTTCGTGATAATCGGTTTGTGTTTTCCTTCGTACCAGTTGCCGCTGTTGCGTGGGAACTCGAACCGCCCGTGGTAGAAGGGGTTCTCGAAAATGCGGTAGATGCCGCTAAGTGTCAGCGTCTTGTTGCCGCGCGTCTTAAAGTTCATGTCGTGTTTTAGCCAGTTGTAGAGCTTGCGTCCGCTCCACTTTTCGTAGGCAACCTTTTCAAACATTTGTTTCACAATCGGGGCTCGCACCGGATCGAGGAGTTTCTGACCCTTTTTGTCCATCAAGTTCTGATCTGAGTAACCAATCGGTGCCATCCCCGGCCAGAATCCCATCTCAACTCTTGTCCGCAATCCACGTTTTACGTTCTCTCCTCGGTGGTCGTTCTCAAGCTTGGCAGTCGAGCCAAGGATCATGAGCAGGTACTTCTCGTTCGGATTGTTGCTGAACGACTGACCGTGCGTTCGGATCTCTACGAGTAGCCCTTGGTCGATGAGGTCGACCACCGCCCCAAGGTCACCAGCGTTGCGGCTTAGACGATCTGGTGCCCACGTAAGAATTCCGTTGAATTTTCCTTCACGGACATCCTTCAAGAGTTCGTTGAAGACCGGACGTTCTCCGGTAGCCTTGGCCGAGTGGCTTTCCCGCTTGATCTCCACCACGTTTAGCCCATCACGCTCTGCGATCTGCAACATCTCCTTGGTCTGCGAGTCGATGGAGAGCACCTGCCGTTCCGCCGACTCCGAGCTCTTACGTGCGTAAAGGCAGTACTTAACAGCCTCCGGAACCGCCGATCTGTCCTGTTCGTGTTTTGTGCGTGTAAGCCCTGTCTGGGTCGCCACGTCTCCTTGTGTGTTTTTCATACAACACATCAATGCCGCAACCCCCGTGGGGCGTCCAGTCCGCCTAGCTGTTGGTAACTTTATGTCGGAAAGCCCTTAATTTTCTCAAAAACACAAGTTGATTATATTCGTGAAATAAGGGAAAATGAACCCACTGTGAGCCTACAAAATCAAACTGAATTTAAGCTTAAAAATCAGATCGCCATTTGTCATGGCGATGCTTTGAATTTTTACTCCTCCTGGCGTACTCCTACGGTTATTGTTGCGGACGGTCCATACGGGGTGAAGGGTTTCCCTGGTGATCCTTCTACACCGGATTCTCTCGATAAGTGGTATGAACCGCACATAGCAGCTTGGGCACGTCTCTCTACACCGCAGACCACCCTGTGGTTTTGGAATACCGAGATAGGTTGGGCAAAAGTGCATCCTATTTTGGAAAAGTACGGCTGGCGATATCGTACATGCCACATTTGGGATAAGGGTATTGGACATGTGGCTGGGAACGCGAATACAAAAAGCCTACGCAAACTTCCAGTTGTCACAGAGGTCTGTGTTCAATATGTTAAAGACCCAATTTTTAGCATCGACGGAAGAAATGCCTCGATGAAAGAGTGGTTGCGTTACGAGTGGCAACGATCCGGCCTACCTCTTACACTTACAAACGAAGCGTGCGGTGTAAAAGACGCGGCCACACGCAAATATTTTACCCAGTCTGATTTATGGTACTTTCCACCTGCTGATGCTTTTGAAAAATTGGTTAACTATGCCAATACAAAAGGTCAACGCAAGGGAGCCCCCTATTTTTCGTTAGATGGTAAACGAGCCATGACCGGAGAAGAATGGACAAGAATGCGTGCAAAATTTTATTGCCCGTTCGGTGTGACCAATGTTTGGAATCATCCGCCCGTAAATGGTGACGAACGAATGAAAAATGGTCAGAAGGCCATGCATCTAAATCAAAAACCGTTGAAGCTGACCAGACTAATCATTGAAACCACAAGCGATAAGGGCGATGTGGTTTGGGAACCATTCGGTGGGCTTTGCACTGCGGCAGTTGCTGCGTTAGAGCTCGACCGAAAATGTGACGCGGCAGAAATCACTCACGAAGTATTTCAGCAGGCAGTTGCCCGCATCGAGATGATCACGCGAACGCCTAAATTAAATCTTCAATAAGGTAGCGCACTTTATCCTCGTCCTCACGAATGAGTTGTGACCACTCGGCGACGGTGTGGTTTAAAATCTTCAAACCAAGAACGTGGGACTTGAACTCTTCAAGTCCTGCGTGCTGAATTCTATCGATCTTTGCGAAATTTGTATCAAGACGATAGGGGAACTTTGCCAGTAGCGTCTTCAATAATTCCTGGTACTCCTTGGTGGAGTGATAGGTTCCTCCGTCCTTACCCCACTTCTTAATAAACTTTTTGGCGGCCTCCATCTGTAGCGGAGTGCCTTGAAATTTGTAACCGTTCGTATTCCGTTGTTGGAGGTTGCTTGTTCTCGTTGATGTATCCTCCGGTTCAAAGACCAAATAATCCGGCGGATTGTGATAGTGCTTATCCCGCGCTAATGCGAAACTTTTTGCGCTATCCATCCAACAGCCGATCACCTTTGGTTTCCCATAAATGATGTATTCCGGAACCCAGGCGATGATAGCTATATCCGTCTGGTCTTCGCTAAAGTGGTCTATGCTTTCTTTGAAACGAGCCGTTATTTCTGTCGCAAGCGGAAACCAAGTTTTGATTTCAATGCCAGGCGCAGGTGTGATTTCTCCCACGAAAAAAGCGTCCGGGAAGCCCGGATCCTGCCTCACCCAAATACCTTTTCTATCCCAATCTACCGTATTCAGCTCATTAACGACCTCAAACTCAATCATGTTGCCCAGTAACGGCGAGAGTTTCGAAACTACCTTGGCAAGATGCTTCGCGTAATCGATGTCTGTCGGTTTCTTGATATCAATGACATCGAGCGGCTTCCCGTCCATGTCTAGAATCTTTTCGCGCGCGATGGCTAGAACGTCTTTATAGTTCATATGAATGAAGGAACTATAGCAAGAATGAACCTAATACTAAAGACTTGCAGAGGGCCGATCGTCTCTGAGTCTACGTATCATGTCATTTGGTGCTATAATTTAGCCAATCGCCCAGCTTACGGGCCATAACTCATTCGTATGACGACACCATCAACGTCCCACGCGCTACGGGTCGGCGGCTTTTTTGTTCTGCTCTATGTCCTCTGTCTCGTTTGGCCGCTCATCTATCCATACGGAGCCGATGTGCTTGCACACCACTTGCTTTCATTAAAATTGCTGTTCCCGGGCTTTCAAGGATACGGGATCGGAAGCATCATTTGGGGCGGCGTGCTGAGCTTCGTATATGGTTTCGTTGGGTCGCTTGTCTTTCACTCGTTCCACGGCGCGTGTTGTCAAGCTAAGAAATAATTGAAAATATGGTGCTATCAAAATTCATGCATGTCACAAGCGTTATCGTCGGTCTTGTCGGAGTCGTCGTTTTTGCCGGCGCAATACTTGGTGGTGTTGACAATCTCGTATTTGGGATTACGAAGGCAGACGCGCTCGCATGTGCCGCCATCCTTATCCTCATGGCTATCTGGGTTCAGATCGCGACCATCCATCACATGATGCTTGAGAAAAAGGGAAAGTTGATTTAACACCAGAAACATGACGGTCGCTTTAATCTTCTACACCCTGTTGTTATTCGTTGGTCTCGTCATAACGGAGGAGATTTTTCATCGTTACCCGAGATTTTCGTTGGCATTCTTTTCCATTGCCTCGGTCGTATTGTTCTCTTGCTGGATATTGCTCGTAGGAGCCGCAGACTGGTTCCCTTGGGCGAAGGTATTCTCCATCGCAAGCGGGATCATCGTCCTCTCGTTACTGCGGACAACGAAGCTTGGAAGTAACGCGAAACTCGTGGCGTGGACGACGTACGCGTTCCTCACGGTCAACATCCTTGAGGCGACTGTCCGGGACGCGGTGGTTGGCAACATGGCCAATTATCTCAACGCGGTGGCGGGCTTTTTACTCATCGTGACACTGGAAAAACTCCGTACCGTTCACATCGACAAAAAAGAAAGTCACAGGGACTTGCTCTGGAGCGGTATGACGTTGCCGTGGATTGTTGGGTATACGCTATGGAACTGGGTGTTCGTTTACCTGAACTTCGGATTTCAAAGCTCGGCAATGCACATCGCGGTGCTCGGAGCCGCGTTCCTCGTCGTTTTCCGGAACAAAGACCGCTGGCTTCAGGCGAGAGCATTCACGCTGGGAATGTATTTTATCCTCTTCCATTCGCTACCGCATCTCGTTCCCAGTCTCACTATCAACAGGTCCACCGATCAACTCGCCCTAATTATTTCACTGGTCCCGTTTGGATTCATGGTGGGATACGCGATTCTTAGTCTCCGAAGAGTAAGAGCATCAAAATAGTCATCAATACAGAAAAGCAGCCGCGAAGGCTGCTTTTCTGTCTGTGAAAACGAACGAATGTTAGCCTGCCGCCATCACGCTGACGCGGGCAAGCAAGACGAACGCGACCGTGAAGACCGTCGTCATTACAACTGGTGCGAACGTCGAGATCCAGTTGCGATGGTTCGGGCGGAACCGGCGCAGAAGAAGCGAGTTCGAAACGACCGAGACGGAACTGAGCGCCATCGCGAGTCCGGCGAGTTCCGGTCGGAGCACGATGCCAAGCCCGATGAACACGCGGGCGGCAATCGGGATACCGATGACGTTGTAGAAGAGCGAGAAGAAAAGATTCTGCTTAATCTTCCCAAGCGTCTCGCGGCTGAGCTGGATCGCGGAGACTACATCCTGAAGATCGCTCTTCATAAGTACGATTCCTCCGG
>SCSL01000059.1 GCA_004298405.1 Patescibacteria group bacterium
AACGAGGTGATAGAACGTACCATCCAAGAGCTCATCAACGATTCTGACGCATTACAGAGGCTCGTTGGCTACCAATGGATTGTTGAACAATGTGTATAGGTTAATTGGGGATGGTATTATGAAACAGGTCACCTCCCAACAAGGGGCAGTTCTTCTTTTTACCGTGCTCATTATTGGCCTTGCGTCAGTCGCCCTAATGTCTGTTATTGCAACCGCAGGATTAAACAGCTTTGCCGATTCCGAGCAACAAGTTACCTCAATGACGGTGCGAGCTAAACTTTTCGGTTGTTTGAATGAATTGCTTATAGAAATCAATGGTGATCCAGATTTGAATCCAACATCCATTGAAACGTTAGATGCAACGTGTGCCGTATCTTTGGTACAGGAAGGAGGAGATGACCGCTCAGGGGATATCTCCTTGACAGAGGGGGATATTACACGATCTCTTCATGTTGAAATGAGCGTGAATGGGGTACAACTTACCTCTTTGATTGAGCAGTAACTTATAGACCTTTTCCAAAATAAGCGATTTTGGCTTTCAGGGCACCCAGGTATCGCTTCAACCTACGTTTCAGTAGGTTTTCAGCGATTGCCAGCCCGTTCAAGCCAATCTCATCTTATTTTTAAAAGGTCTTATGTGTATGGAATGAAAAAACTGGGTATCAAGCCAGTTTTTGTGGTGCCGAGGGCCAGGATTGAACTGGCGACACAAGGATTTTCAGTCCTCTGCTCTACCACTGAGCTACCTCGGCAATTGATTGTTTGAATGGCCAACGACCATGAACGATCGGTTGATATCTGTCCTTCGACTCCCCCTCACAGGCTCGGGGTCGCTCAGGACATTCGACTACCGTCATAGACAATACACCGGTAGTCGAATGGTGGGTGTGGGAGGACTCGAACCTCCGACCTTTACATTATCAGTGTAACGCTCTAACCACCTGAGCTACACACCCGAATGAGATTGTTTCAAAACTTGCGATCTTCCAACTTACGGGGCCCCGCCAGATCGTCGCTGTACGTTTCAGTACAGCTCTCTCGCTGGCACCCCGTGCGTTGGAATCTCATCAAGTTTTGAAACAATCTCTAAATTCTTATCAAAATGACGGCGTCACTATAACAAAAGGCTTAAAAATGAGCAAGATAATGCAGAGTAAATTCGAGATAGAAAAAGCGGCATAAAATGCCGCTTGCGTCAGCTCATGGAGTGCGGAGCTTGGTGAGCCATGTAGGACGTGCCTGTTGTTGTGGAACCACACGAACTTCGTAGATCAGTCCGTAATAGACCAAGAGTTCAACCAGGCGTTTTGGATACCGTGGGTCTGTTACATTTTGTCGTTGACCATGAGGGTCAACCACAACAACATGAAGACGATATCCCTTGGAGACCGTGAGGCGCTGTTCACCTGGTAACAGGAAGTAATTTTTTCCATCCGAGATGACAGCGCGTTTGTCTGGGATCACGGCTTGGCTATCCGAACCGTTCACGAGCACGCGCGCAAGCCGTCGAAGTGGAACGAGCACTGACGCAGATTGTTGATGACGCGACATCGTGACGATCACAGGATCTGGAATTTGGTAGGCGTGATCGCCAATCCGTAGGACTTCTGGGAACTGAATGCTCACTCGACCGACTGTTTCGCGCGGGACGCCGATGTGTCGGCGAGCGTCCTGACCCGGTTGCCATGGAATAACGAACTGAGTCGGTAGCCAGCCCGTGGCTCCTGTCAGTTTCAGGGGGACGATTTGTTCACACACATCCTGATGAAGGACGCGTGGCTGATCCGCATCACGTTGCTGAAAGCCGTCCGGCATCCACTCATCGAGCGTGTGTGGACTGGTTTGGGTGCATAGTTGCACGAAGTGATCATGGATCGGCAGGGGAACGCCAGGCGCGTCTTGATCGATGAGCGTCAAGGCAATCCAAAACATCCCGTCGTCCTGCCAGGAAGTTTGAGCCAGGGAAGAGACTGATGTGAGGATGAAGATGACCCAGATCAGAGAAAGAGCGAGGCGTTTCATCGAACGTTCCTTTCTTTCGAGACACACTCGAAGGAATCAGTGAGAGGTTAATTTTACTACAACATGAAATTTCCAATTCGTCAACGGAGAGATGTGTATAAATTTCTGTTTCTTAGGGGCTTTAGCCCCGTCACGTTCGGAACGCCGCTAAAGCGGCTAAGAAAAGAATCAGATAACTAAAACACCTACGCTGTTCAACGTAGGTGTTTTTGCTCGACTAAATTTTCTCACCCTTCTCTTCTATATGATTGCAATGTTTATCCAAGGTGCTCTTTAGAGCGATTGATCAACGTGCCTGCCGTTAGGCAGGTCAGAGATTGATCTCGACCTAGAATCAATGTTCTTCAGCTGTGCTGAAGAAAAAGTCCTTAAAAAGGAGGTGATCCACCCACAGCTTCCGCTACGGGTGCCTTGTTACGACTTAGTCCCTGTTATTAGTCCTACCTTCCGCCGCCCTACGGCGACGTTCGGGTATTACCAACTCCCTTGACTTGACGGGCGGTGAGTACAAGACCCGAGAACGTATTCACGGCCACGTGGCTGATTGGCCGTTACTAGCGATTCCAACTTCATGAAGTCGAGTTGCAGACTTCAATCCGAACTGAGATAGGTTTTATGGGATTCGCTCCAGATTGCTCTTTGGCTGCCCATTGTACCTACCATTGTAGCGCGCGTGTCGCCCTGGACGTAAGGGCCATGCTGATTTGACGTCATCCTCACCTTCCTCCCGGTTGCCCGGGCAGTATCCTGCGACACTTGTAACACAGGACGAGGGTTGCGCTCGTTACCCCACTTAAGGGAACAGTTCACACCACGAGCTGACGACAACCATGCAGCACCTAAACAGCACCTTCGAAAGAGGCCTCCCTTTCGGGTGGCTTGCAGCTGTTTTTCAAGCCCAGGTAAGGTTCCTCGCTTACCATCGAATTAAACCGCACGCTCCACCGCTTGTGCGGGTCCCCGTCTATTCCTTTAGGTTTTAAGCTTGCGCTCGTACTACCCAGGCGGAGTGCTTAATGTGTTAACTAGGTTCGTCGACTCTGGGAGGGTCGATACTCCCAAAATCTAGCACTCATCGTTTACGGCGTGGACTACTCGGGTATCTAATCCGATTCGCTACCCACGCTTTCGTCCCTCAGTGTCAGATGTGTTCTAGCAGATTGCTTTCGCCTTTGGTGTTCTTGCTGATATTAACGCATTTTACCGCTACACCAGCAATTCCATCTGCCTCTCCCACCCTCTAGCCTTCCAGTATCACCCGCGGCCTTCAGGTTGAGCCTGAAGATTTAACGAATGACTTAAAAAGCCACCTACGGACCCTTTACGCCCAATAAATCCGGATAACGCTCGAGGTCTCTGTATTACCGCTGCTGCTGGCACAGAGTTAGCAACCTCTTATTCATCAGGTACCGTCATTTGTTCGTCCCTGATAAAAGATCTTTACGACCCGAAGGCCTTCATCAATCACGCGGCATTGCTCCGTCACACTTTCGTGCATTGCGGAAGATTCTTGACTGCAGCCACCCGTAGGTGTCTGGGCAGTGTCTCAGTCCCAGTGAGCCGGGCCACGCTCTCACGCCCGGTACCCGTCGTAGCCTTGGTGAGCCATTACCTCACCAACAAGCTGATAGGACATAGGCCCCTCTCGTGCCGCCGAAGCTTTCAATGGGAATGACCGAAGTCCCCCCATCCATATCGTGTATTAGCCATCGTTTCCAATGGTTGTTCACGAGCTCGAGGTAGGTTACCAATGTGTTCCGCTCCCGTTTGCCACTATCCATTCTTGATGTAATCGCATATGGACCGTTCGACTTGCATGCCTTAGACATGCCGCCAGCGTTCATCCTGAGCCAGGATCAAACTCTCAATAAATGTCCGACCCGAAGGTCAGACTCTGCTATTTGTGACACAATTACTGTGTCGGAATAAACGTTGCAATCATACAAAAGACAAGTTGTCTTGATGGCTACTTGCAAGCCATCTGTATGATTTGGATCCAGCTAGTAGTCCACCACATTTGTTGGTTGACTATTGATCGAAGCTGTAGGTGCCTAACGGCTTTTCCTTCTTAATCAAGACAAATGTCTTCGACTACTAGCTGGATGGAGAAGATTTAGTTGTAATGAGCGCGGGCATTGTATAAAAGGCCGGAAATAGTGTCAATAGAGCGTGTGAGGGGGTTGGGGAGAGGTTGGGGACAGTCTTTTTCGTTGACGTTTTGGCTATTTGTGAGTATTCTTTGAGAGTTCGTTTCCTCGTGTCTTCAGGCGGCTACCCGTGCTGCCCCGGTCGAGAGACAAGACGAGGGATGACACTTCGAAATTGATAGCATTGCTGAAACAGCTATGGCTGACAAATTCCACGACCAAGAGTTCGTTGAGTACATCATCCGCGGTATCGTCAATCATCCAGATGACGTTCGAACCGAACGCATCGTTGACGAGCGCGGGGTACTTATCACGCTCCACATCAACCCAGAAGATATGGGGTATGTGATCGGTCGACAGGGTCAGACGGCTCGTGCGGTCCGCACATTGCTCAAGATCGTTGGCGCAAAGGAAAATGCCCGCGTCAACCTCAAGATCTATGAGCCAGAAGGATCACGCCGCCCACGTCGCGAAGACCGCGATGAGGCTCCACGTGAGGAATTCCGCGGATCTGATGACGACACGTCTGTAGATGATCTCGGGATCTAACCTAGAGTGAAATCAAAAAATCGACTATCCTAGAGGTAGTCGATTTTTGTATGCGTAAAAAGAAGAAACAATTTGACGTCGTTACTCTCTTTCCAGAGATCGTCGAGCCCTATGTGGGTGCGTCGATTTTAGGTCGCGCACAGAAAGCGAAACTTATTGTGGTGAAAGCCCATAACCTCCGCGACTGGACGACAGACAAACATAAGACGGTCGACGATACTCCTTATGGGGGCGGTGCGGGGATGGTAATGAAAGTGGAACCGTTTGAGAAAGCCGTACAGACCATAAAGGGCGGAAGGGTCGTAAACGTTTTGAAGAAAAAGAAGACGCGGGTGATTGTCACGGCCGCTTCTGGAAAGACGTTCACACAGCAGGACGCTAGACGACTAGTTCAATACGATCACCTTATTTTTTTGTGTGGTCGTTATGAAGGAATCGACCACCGCGTCACCGAACATCTTGCTGACGAGGCGCTGTCGATTGGAGACTATGTACTCACAGGCGGTGAGCTTCCGGCCATGGTGATGATTGACGCGATTGCGCGCATGGTGCCAGGCGTGATTGAAGCAGAATCGCTTGCGAGTGAATCGCACACGCAAGAAGGCTTTCTTGAATACCCGCAATATACCAAACCGGAAGACTACAAGGGCTGGAAAGTCCCAGACATCCTCCTCTCAGGGGATCACAAAAAAATCGCACAGTGGAGAAAGGTGCAAGCGAAAAAGAAATACCCCCCATCGTTTTCGTGAGCGAGGGGGGCTTTTTGTCAGACGATGACGATACTGTCGCGTTCTGGACCGGTTCCGATCATCGTGATCGGGACAGGAAACGGTTCGAACGCGGAAGAGATCATGTTGAGGAACTCTCGGAATTCGGAAGGGAAGTCCTGAGAGGTTTTTGCGCCGGAAAGAGAACCGCTCTTCCACCCCGGCAGGACACGGTATAGACATCACACCGTGAAATAGGACTCGGGAAACACTAAAACATGGTAAAATAGCCATGTTGTGAAACAAAAACTCAAACAAAAACAAATAAAGGAGTTGGAGAAGATCATCGTGGAC
>SCSL01000060.1 GCA_004298405.1 Patescibacteria group bacterium
TTCTTGCTCGGCGGCGAGATCACGTGGATCACCCTGGCATCCGCCGTAGGCAATACAGTGCAAGGCTGACCAATCGTCACCACTGGAAGGCATACGTCCATAGAAGGCACCGAAGTAGACAAGGGCCTGTTCTTCCAAACTGAGCTCTGACACCTCTTCCACCACTTCTACAGCTTCTTCTTCGACTGCCTCCTCTTCACCCGCTTCCTCTTGAACAGAAATACCCAACAAGGCTAACCCGGCGTCTGTATAAGCAAGCGCGTGGACGGCGTTCCAATCCATTCCTGTTGATGGGTTTGCTCCGTACTTGCTATTGAAATGTGCCAAGGCGGCGACTTCGTACGTCAAATTTCGGTTGGCTTCATCGTAGCAATCGTTATAGGCAATACAATGAAGAGTCTCCCATTCATCATCCGTAGAAGGGAGGCGTCCAAAAAGCGCTCCAAAATAGGCAAGGGCATCCGCCTCTGTTCCATCGCTTGTCCCAGTCCCTGAAGAAGTTGACTCCGCCTCTTGCTCTGTCTCTGTTGTTTCTTCAGGAGCTTCAGATTCAACCGCTTCCCCACTAATTGTAATTGAAGATGATCCAAGCGAACTCGTGTTAATCATCTCCTCCCCATCGGCAATGAGCTTGGAAGAACTCAAAACGGAAATGGTGGTGGATCCTGAGGCAAGCGCATGGAATGTCACGGTTGCAAATGTTCCGGAACTCGTCACGGGTGTTCCAAATTTATAGGCGCCGTAACTAAGATCTCCATTGGTGTTGTCGATCTCATTAGATGGCGAAAGATATGGAAACAGGCTCCCGAGGTCAAAAGAGAGAACCTCAAGTTTGCTTGCATCCCAATCAAGCTCGACACGCGCTGTGTCGAGAGACTCCCCGTTTGGATCCACGAGCACGCTCAAACTAAATGTGTCTCCCGTTGCAACAGACGTGTTGGTGGGAGACAGAGTTAATTCAGCCGAACCGGCTGCGAGCGCCACGGATGGACCCACACTTACGATGGACATCGCAAGAGCGAGGAAGGAGATGGCGATCTTCTTCATAAGAAAAATAGAGGCGGTTAAATGTAAAAAAGGATGCGTCAAAAAAGTTCGATAAAATTATAACATTCAGACACCATCACAACAAAGAAGTCCCTGTGTATAAATGCGCTTTATTGACTCAAAAAAAATGCGCTGACTCGACAAACGGCTTGTGTATCGATCTCTTGCTCTCATAAAAAAATATCGACCTTCCTTGCGCGACATTCTTTTTTGTCCATGGCGGGGTAGACAAAAAGAGTTATTCACACCCATTATGCATGTCGAAAAAACAGCTGAATGGTTTTCAAAAGAATCAAGACATCCATGATCGCGGAGCGATTTTTAATGTAATAAAGGTCGTACTCAAATTTTGTTTTAGAATCCTCAACAGAACGCGCATAGCGAAATTTAATCTGTGCCCAACCTGTAAATCCAGGTTTGATGAAGTGTCGAGCGCGATAGTGCGGGATCTCAACTTCGAGTTGATTCACGAACTCTGGTCGCTCAGGACGTGGACCAACCAAACTCAACTCCCCTTTTAAGACGTTCAACATTTGTGGAAGCTCGTCCAAATGTGTGCGACGCAGAAAAGCTCCAACGCGCGTCACGCGAGTGTCTTGTTTTGAGGCCCACTGGACTCCCTGCGCCTCCGCGTCCATTCGCATGGTTCGAAACTTGATAATCGAAAAACGTTCGCGGTGCTGACCAATGCGTTGTTGACGATAAAAAACCGGTCCACTATCGGTTACCTTTATGAGCACGGCGATGATGAACCAAAATGGCGAAGTGAAAACAAGCAGGACGAACGCGCCGCAGATATCCATAAACCGCTTGAGCGCTACAAATGATCTTTGTGATGGAAGCTGGAGATATTGTAAAAACCAACGCTCGTCAATGGAATCAACGGGAATCCTCCGGGCAAACATTTCGTAAGCGGCAGGAAGATCCAGAAACACCACACCTGTTCCCAAGGACTGATACATCTGTGCCACACGGTCTTTGTTTGAAAACATCGATCTAGGCAAGATCACCACATGGACTCGATGCTGTTGGATCATGGTGGGGAGGTCACTCCCCTCTTCCCCAAGTGAAGCACACGTGTACCCCTGGTGCCTGTACGCATGAATGATCCGCTCCATCTCGCGACTCTCTTCCGGCGAAAGATCAAGCAGGCCAATGCTCCAAACGCTTGCGTGCTTAAGAAACGACCGGCGCGCGAGGTAGGCAAGCAGACCAAAAACCGCAACATGGATGGCGAGATTCGTTTTTGGACTGATCCCGAGGAACGGAAACGCGTAAAAAAACGTAATTCCTGTTCCCAAAAGCAAAGCAAGCGCGCCAACCCATCGCCGTAAAAACGGAGCGGATGTCATGGGAACGGAGAGATCGTAGAGGTCAAAAACGTAAAGAATCGTCAACCAAATGAGGTAAAGAAACGAGAAAGGGATCGCGTGGGAAACATAGAGGTCAACATCGAACTCCCCAAAATATCCAATAAAAATCGTAACTCCAAGGCTCACATACAACGCAAGAAGATCACTCAGAAACAGCGTCATCTTTCGAAAACCGAGATCCATAATCCAAAAATGTTTAGAAGGAAGCATCGTAATAAAACCGGAACAACAGATCTATCTTATGCGTTTCAACATCAATGGCAAGATACGCATCAACCAGAGGTTGTAGGCTCGGCGCCAGCTCGAGAATGTGCTGTGCCACTTCTTGTTCTTTCACAGGGTCATTCAAAAACTTCACCGTGATGAGCGCACGCAGGAGCGAACCCCAAATAGAAGGCCCGACCGCGATTGCCTTGTCAGCGACGTATGTTGCTTGTTCAAGGTTCCCCTCGTCTAGATAAAGAGAAACACGCGACCAATATGGAAGTGGGTTGTTAGGAAATCGCTCAATGGCAATCTGTGCGATCTCATGAGCGTCCAAAAACTTTGAGGTGTCCAATGTTCTCCCCCACACGTGATAGAGGAAAACCAGATCCAAGTACCCTCGCAAAAATTGCGGTGAGTGGTTAATGGAATCAAGGAGTCCTTGTTCGGCTAGCGTAAGTTCTTGAAAGAGGATCGACGAAAATTGTTCTCGGTGTTGCGAAGGCAAATCCAAAATAAGCGTGGCTGTTTGTGCCGCGAGCGCTGAACGGCGAAGATCGATCCCATACCGCGAGCGCGTAACGGCTGTTTCATAAGGCGCAAGATGCTCGCGTAGGGTCTTTGCATCAAACACCGCCTTTGTTGCCAGACTGCTTTGAGCCGGTAGAGCGGTCACGAAATAAAACAAGACGACCGTGGAGGCGGCAAGTATCCAAAAAAGAAACAGGACACTGCGTGGAGGACGGGACGCTGACATTGACGTGGATTGTTCATTTTGGTCTTTCGAAAGAGTGTGGATGTACCCCAGAACAACAAGCCAACTCAGGTAACTCGTGAGCGTATCAAAAACCATCAATCCCTGGACAAGATAGGCGACGAGCAGGGCGACGAGCAGGCTGGCCTCAGGGATGGAGAGATGTTTTGCATGAAGCGCTCGACGAATACCCCACACAGCAGAAAGAAAAATCGATAGATACGCCAAAAGTCCAAGGAACCCTGTCTCGACAAGCACATCAAAGAACTTATTATGCGCCCGATCAAACCAGATTTCCCCGCCACTTGCTTGTGAACCCAGCTCTGGTTGGTAATACGTTTGAAATATGCTCGGAAAATTCTCCGGTCCCCATCCAAGCAATGGTCGATCCTGAAATCCCTTCCAAGCGATGTCCCAAAGAACAAATCTCGTATCGGCTGACCGATCAATCACGAACTGACGCACAGGACTATGCGGAAAAAATAAGGAGGCACCAATGTACACGACAAGCACCACAAGCCCTGCGAGAAGACAGATTCCTGTGGCTTTCTGGACCCGTGAGCGAATGCGTCCCATGAGCACAAGCGCAAAAAAAAGAACCACCCCGCCCGCAAACGCCAACACCGCGGCCTGAGCCTCTGATCTCATGAGAGCCAACGTCAAAAACCCGACAACAGCGTACATCCAATATCGCCTTTGTTGGGTCTTTGTCTGTAAGGCAAGCATCGCCGAAAGAAAAATATGAAAGATGAGGTAGGTTCCATAAAATGACGAGTTCCCTATGGTTGCCCCCCCATGTGTCATCGCGTACCAAGAAACACTCTCACGCACCAGATCGGTGTAGAAAAAAATAACCGTCACGGCAACGGCGACCATGACAGAAACAAAAAATACTCGATGCCAATCTTGTTTTGTACGCAACACGGACACCATGGCCAGAAACACAACTGCCAAATGTAAAAAGACGATTGTATTCACGTCTCTCTCCGGGCTTCCCCAAAAACTCAGGAGTGGATTGACCCCGAAGATGGAAGCCAGTGTGACGAGCGACACATAGGCAAGCACCGACATCAACACCCACGAACGCTTCGGTCTCCATCCTTTATGCGTGAACCAGAGCCAAGCGAGGGCCACAAGCAAGACTTGTGACAGGGCGAGAACAAAAAATAACTTTGAGCTAACAAGAAAATAGTAAAAACTCGGCCAAAAAACCAAGGGCGTGAACATCAAGGCACAGAGGATCCCGCGAATGAAGGAAACACCCTGAGGAGCAAGAAGCGGATCTTTCGTAGACATAGAATGGCTCTATTTTCTCTTTTTTTACGAAAGATGTAAACTTTCGCGAGTATGGAAAAACCTCGAACAATTCTCGTGACTGGCGGGGCTGGATTCATTGGTTCGCATGTGGCGCGCTGTTTGGGAGAACAAGGCCATACGCTTATCCTGGTCGACAATCTTAATGACTACTACGATCCATCGCTGAAAAAAGCGCGATTACAGACACTGCTCGCCAATACACCTCATACCTTCTATCACGTCGACATTGCGGACGAACCCGCAATGCAAAAAATCTTTGAGACACACGCCATCGACCAAATCTGCCACCAAGCCGCGCAAGCGGGCGTGCGTTACGCCCAGCAAGCCCCGTTTGTGTACGGGCACAGCAACCTCATGGGGACACTCACTATTCTTGAACTCGCTCGCCTATTTCAGGTGAAAGGCATTGTCATGGCATCGAGCTCCTCGGTGTATGGCGATGCAAAGCAGTATCCCGTCAAAGAAACGGATGTTGCTGACCAACCGATCTCGTTGTACGCCGCCACCAAACGTGCCACGGAATTGTTGGCCTATTCCTATCACCATCTCTACAACTTGCCCATCACCTGTCTGCGCTACTTTACGGTCTATGGTCCCTGGGGTCGTCCTGACATGGCACTTTTTACATTTACAAAAGCGGCACTTGAAGGAAAGCCGATCGCTGTCTATGGACATGGACAGATGGCGCGCGACTTTACCTACATCGATGATATCGTCAATGGAATCGTTCGCGCGCTTGAAGTGAATCTCCCATGGGCGATTCTCAATCTTGGACGAGGGAAAGCTGAACCGCTCATGTCGATGATTGAATCCATCGAACAGACTATCGGTAAAACGCTCGAGAAAAAATTTGTCGAGATGCAACCCGGCGATGTGCAACAAACTTGGGCGGACATTTCTCAGGCGCGAGCACAGCTTGGGTGGGAGCCACGGGTGAATCTTGAAGAAGGGATCAAAAAATTCGTTTCGTGGTACAAAGGATATGGAGGAGTCTAAAAAAACTACACGCGTCGCCGTCTTTTTCACGCATGGAGTCTCCCTTGAGCTTTGGGAGAAGCGAGGGATGTTCTCACGGGAAGTTCAGTTTTATGAAGAGCTCTCGCGTGAGCTGGGAGAGGTATGGTTTTTTACCTATGGTCGTGAGGATGGTCGATATGCAGATCGCCTCCATGGGAATATCAAACTCTTTCCGAAACGTTTTCGCCTTCCAAATATTCTGTATGGCTTCTTTCTTCCCTTTGTGTTTTGGCGAGTCCTCTCAAAAGCCACCTCTATCCGCATCCATCAAGTTGCCGGAGCGATTCCCGCGCTTCTCACACACACGCTTCAACAAAAACCTCTCATCGTCCGTGCCGGGTTTCAGTGGTACTCCTTTGCTCAGCGACAAGGAGCTTCAACACTCAAGCTCGCGATGATTTCTTTGATTGAACGCCTCGCGTATCGATCCGCGCACGCGATCCTCCACACGACACAAGAAGATGCGGCGCTTGTCCAAAAGCGCTACCACATCGACACAAAAAACCTTCATGTTGTGCCAAATTGGGTCAACACAGATCTCTTCAAACCGATGGACGTCGAAAAACAGCCTCGCACAATCTGTTTTGTTGGCAGACTCGAAGCACAAAAAAATCTTCCTGCCCTCGTGGAAGCGATGAGGGGGACCAATGCGCGACTTGTTGTGTACGGAGATGGTTCTGCGCAAAAAAAACTCGCGCAACAGGCTCGCGATCTCCAGGTGAATGTAGACTTCCAGGGACGGATCGCAAACGAAGATCTCCCGCGCGCGCTCAACGCCTGCGAACTCTTCCTCCTTCCGTCGTTGTACGAAGGGAATCCGAAAGCATTGCTTGAGGCGATGGCGTGTGGTCTTCCTGTGATTGGCACAAATGTCCAGGGAATTGCCTCGGTGATTCAAGACGGGAAAACGGGGATCCTGTGTGGGACAAACCCAGAATCAATTCGCCAGGCGATCATCGACCTCCTGGCTAATCCCGCGCGTCGAGCGCAACTTAGTCTTGCCGCGCGTGATTCTATTCTTGGCAGTGCCTCGCTCAAGCGAGTCGTGCAAACAGAAGTTCTTCTCTATCCCCTATGATTGCCTACGATCCTCCCAACAAACGACTTGCTCTATTCCAACGGGAGGCAACGCCTGATTTTTGGGATGAACAATGGCAGAAGGAAAACATTCATACACTGGTCGCATCCGGAAAAACACACCACTTCATTAAACGCTTCACAAAGCGATACGTCTCAACAGGAGGAAAAATCCTTGAGGGCGGTTGTGGGAGCGGTCAAGTCGTCTGGTGCTTAAACCAATGGGGATATGACTCCTACGGGATCGACTATGCGGACAAAACGCTCCAAGCGGTGACCGATATTCTCCCTGATCTTCAACTTTCTGTTCAGGACGTTCGACAGACAACCTTTCCAAACAACTTCTTCGATGCCTACTGGTCATTGGGAGTCATTGAACACTTTTGGGAGGGATTTGATGAGATCACCCAAGAAGCACACCGTGTCCTCAAGCCTGGAGGAATTTTATTCCTCTCATTTCCCGTGATGTCGCCCTTGCGAAAACTCAAAGCCAGGCTTGGTCTGTACCAACCGATGCAGGCTTCAGCCTCGCGGGAAACTTTTTACGAGTTCATGCTCGACCAAAAGCTTGTCACACAGCAGCTTGCCGAACAAGGTTTTGCGCTTGTCGAAACCTACTTGTACGATGCGTTGAAGGGACTCAAAGATGAACTCCCGCTCCTGCACATTCCACTGCAAAAACTCTACAAAAGTAAGCTCTTCGTCACCCGTGGTCTCCGCTTCTCCCTCACCTTCCTTGTAGGTCGATGGACGGGGCATATGGCACTTCTTGTTTTTAGGAAAAATAGCTGATGTATGTTTACGTTCCTCGTACGGATGGCTCTTCGATGGCACAATCTGAGTTACAAACTTTCAAGCACACTTGCCATCAAGGCTGAAGGTGGAATCCATCCCAAACATCGACTGATGAACTATCATCAATTTTTTCTTGACCACATTACCCAGAGCGACCGCGTGCTCGATATCGGCTGCGGCAACGGCGTGCTCGCCTATGATCTTGCCGATGTGGCGGCTTATGTCATGGGGATCGATCTAAACGAAAAGAACCGACACGCTTGGGAGAATCGCTTTGCTCGCAAGAACCTCGAGTACCACATTGCCGACGCGACGATATTCTCGCCAGAGGAACATTTTGATGTGGTTGTGCTCTCAAACGTCCTGGAGCACATCGAGCGCCGTGTTGAGTTTCTCCAACGGATCAAGCACCTCGCTCCCCTCTTCTTGATCCGTGTGCCGATGATCGACCGCGACTGGATCACACTCTACAAAAAAGAAATTGGCATTGAGTATCGACTCGACATGACCCACTTCACCGAGTACACCCTCCAAAGTTTCACTGACGAAATTCAGGAAGCGGGATTCACCATGAAGTCTTCCTCGATTCAGTTTGGTGAAATTTGGGCGGTTGTCTACTCCCATCCTTCTTCTCTATGAGCGCTGTTGTCCGTAAACTGGTTCGTGTGAATGCGAGTTGGGTAAGGAGTCTTCCCAACCTCTTCCGATCGGAAAAAATTCAGATCGTCACGGACGGTCATGATTGGGTCGTCACGGAAGTTGCCACATCTCTTGCCAAGTCGTTGTCCGCAAAAAATTTGGCGCGAGCCCATGTGAGCCCGTTTTTTCATTTTTTCTCCGGCAAAATCCTCCATTTCAATTCTATTCCGGTTCCCAAACGGTTCCGTAACAAGGTGATTCAGACGTGGTATCACATAAACAAAGACGATCCGCGTCTCAAACAGATGGATCAAGTTGCCTCACGCATCGATCTTCTCCATACGACCGCCCAAACAACCAAAACAATTTTGACTCAACATGGATTCCTCGAAGAAAAAATCCGAGTAATCCCCATGGGTATTGACCTGAAGATGTTTACCTCTGCCCCAGCGCCGGAGCGAAAACGGATCCGTGCTGGACTTGGGATCTCAGAGGGTGCGTTCGTGATCGGCTCGTTCCAAAAAGATGGAGATGGTTGGGGAGCGGGCATGAACCCTAAGTGGATTAAGGGGCCGGATGTGTTCTGTGATGTGGTCGAACGTGTGGCAAAAGAACTGCCGATCCATGTGCTCTTGAGTGGTCCCTCTCGGGGATATGTGAAAGACCGCCTTACACGCGCCCATGTTCCATTTACCCATCGATTCCTCAACGACTCTGCGGATGTAAACACGCTCTACCAAGCGCTTGATGTCTACCTCATCGCCTCAAGAACCGAAGGAGTCCCAATGGCGCTTTTAGAAGCCTGGGCAACCGGAATCCCCCTGGTCAGTACACGTGTGGGCATGGTCCTGGACGTTGCAGTTGACGGTCAAACGGCTCTTCTTGCCGATGTGGAAGATCGTGATAAGCTGACAGCACATCTCCTGCGTTTATACAACGATTCCATCCTCCGTTCGCGATTAATTTCACAAGGAATCGTGCAGGCACAGAATCATCGTTGGGAGACGCTGATCAATCGATACTGGAAGGAATTGTACAAACCTCTTTTATGAAAAAAGCTCTTATTACAGGAATCACGGGTCAAGATGGATTTTTTCTTTCTCGATGGTTACTCGGCATTGGCTACGATGTCCATGGATTCGTCCGTCGCAACAGCGCCGCCTCGCTGGGAAATTTGCACGCACTCAATAAGGAAGAATCTGACCGAATCACGATCCACTGGGGCGACGTCACCGACCACACCATCGTTGACACGGTGGTTCGCGAAGGACAATTTGATGAGGTGTACCACCTGGCCGCGCAAAGTTTCGTCAGTGCGAGTTTCACCAACCCCAGTCTCACATACAAAACGAACATCGAAGGGACTCTCAACATGGTGAACGCGATCAAAGAATACTCCAAGCACACGCGCTTCTACTTTGCCGCCACGTCCGAGCTTTACGGAAAAGCTCAACAGACGCCGCAGGATGAATGCACTCCCTTCTATCCCCGCAGTCCCTATGGCGTGTCAAAGCTGGCGGGATTTTGGACCGTCAAAAACTACCGGGAGTCCTACCAACTCTTCATGAGTAATGGCATCTTGTTCAATCATGAATCCGAACACCGTGGGAAAGAATTCGTGACTCGAAAAATCGCCCAAGCGGTTGCCCGAATCGCAAAAGGAGGAACAGAGCCGCTCTTGATCGGGAACCTCGAGGCCAAACGTGATTGGGGATTTGCAGGAGATTATGCAAAAGGCATGTGGATGATCCTTCAACATGGCTTTGCGGACGATTTCGTCCTCGCGACCGGAGAAAACCACCGTGTTCGTGAATTTGTCACGGAGGCGTTCAAGGTCGCCCAAATGGAAATCGTCTGGCAAGGAGAAGGAATCCAGGAGACCGCGGTGAATCCCCAAACAGGAAGAACGCTTGTAGCGATCGACCCACACTATTTCCGACCGGCCGAAGTAGATGCTATTTTAGGAAATTACACCAAAGCCAAAACACTCCTTGGATGGAAGCCATCGGTTCCCTTCCCCGAACTGGTCAAACGCATGGTGGAAGCTGAGATGAAGCGACTATAAACACTTGTGTGAACATCGCCATTGGAATGAAAATAACTCAAGGTCCGTTCGGTGGGGGAAATCAATTTGGAAAATATCTCTCCGAATTTTTGCAAAACCATGGACACCAGATTTTTTTTGATCTTAACGACGACAATCTTGATATTATCCTGCTTACCGACCCACGGTCATCCATACAGTCTGTCGCCTTCGACCCACTCCAGATCATGCGCTACGTTCATACCATCAACCCCTCCGTTTTACTCGTCCAACGAATAAACGAATGTGATGAACGTAAGGGGACTCATGGTCTCAATCAACTCCTGTCTGTTGCCAACGCAATCATGGATCATACGATCTTTATTTCTTCTTGGCTTGAACAACTCCATAGGGCGCAAAATCGTTTTACACAAAACAGCTCTATCATCAAAAACGGAGCTGACCGTTCGGTCTTTACATATCAACAGAAACAACTTCCTACAAACAGAAAAATCCGTCTTGTCACGCATCACTGGAGCGCAAACCGACAAAAAGGCTGGGACGTCTATTCCCACCTCAATCGTCTCCTGAGGCAAGACGAGTTTGGATCCAAATTCGAATTTCACTACATTGGAAACGTTCCCAAAAAGGAGTCGACCGACCAGATACAGATACACCGTCCATGTGGTGGCAAAGAACTTGCTTCGCTTCTCCAAAGCGGAGATATCTATCTCACCGCCTCCGTCAACGAACCTGCAGGGATGCACCACATCGAGGGCGCATTGTGCGGCCTTCCGCTCCTCTATCGCAATAGTGGCGCCCTCCCTGAGTATTGCGAGGGCTATGGAATCCGTTTCGACGGAGTGCAAGATTTCCAAGAATCTCTAGAGACGCTCGTAAAGCAGTACGATATCTTTGCCCAACAGATGTCTCGTTACAACCATATAAGCGAGCGTATGTGCCAAGAATACCTTGACCTATTCGAACGAATGGTGCGTCATCGAGACGACATCCTTTTACACAGGCGAAAAAAAAACTTCTCTCTCTTGCATACGTTCATGATCCGTGGCTGGCAAAATGTGTACCGGCTTATGTCGATGATGAAATAAATTTGATGATCTATGTTCAAAGAAAGAACTGATTACATTTTTTGGACAAGCTATCGTCGAAAAATGATCGATGCTCTCTTAAGGAAAAACCTCGCCTTGTTCCATGGCATTGTCCTCGATATCGGTGGCAGAGATCGTGGTCGTTTCCAAAAACCCAAAAACCAGGTCGAGCGCTGGATATTTGCCGACATCAATCCGACCCACCATCCAGACCTGCTACTGGACGTAGCAAACATGCATGCTGTCCAAACAAAAAGCATCGACGTGATCAGCGCATGCGAACTCTTTGAACATGTAAAACGCGTCGATGCTGGTCTGCGAGAATGCCATCGCGTCTTGAAGCCCTCTGGGCTTCTGATTATCACGGTCCCGTTTCTCTATCCTATCCACGCAGACCCCTATGATTACCAGCGGTGGACAGAAGACAAGTGGAGAGAGACACTTGAAGAGATAGGATTTTCTATAGAAACCTGTATCGTCATGGGGAGATTCTTTACCGTCGTCGCCGATGAATTGAAGATGCTCATACGGTCATTTTCTAAACCGATTCGTTGGATCCTTGCCCCGCTCATTCCCTGCTTCTCCCTCCTGGTTTGGCTGGATTACTCTTCCTTCGTCGCTCACCGCCCCAGACTCAAAAATTACCATGGAGGGTACTTTATCCTAGCAAGAAAAATTCCGTCTTATGAAACCTGAGTCCTTCCAACATGAGAACGTTGACTACCAGTCATCCAGCTATCTTTCAAAATCGCGTTGGATCTCCTACTGGTACCAGATCAATGAGGTCCATCAAACAACCGCCAATGCCTCTGTCCTTGAGATAGGTCCAGGAAACAACCTCGTCACAGGCGTATTAAGAGGAATGGGCCATCAGGTCAAAACCGTCGACAGAGATTGGAAAACGAAACCGGACTACCTCACGGATGTCCGCCAACTCTCTGACACCGTACAAGAACAATTTGACACAGTGCTTTGTTGCGAAATTCTTGAACACCTCCCTTTTAAAGACTTCGAGATGGTCCTTCTCGACCTCAGGAAAGTAAGCCGCGAACACCTCATCGTCACGCTCCCGTATTCCACAAGAGGAACCTTCACGCCTTACATCGTATTCAAATTTCTTCCATTCATGAAACCAATCTCATGGCTACATATCTTCCCCATATGTACACGCGCTCACATACCTACTCACCCTCTTGGACACCAATGGGAAATAGGAAAAAAGGGTTACCCTTTAAAGAGGATACGTAAATGCTTTAAAACGGCTGGTTGGTCGATCAAAAAACAGTATCCTATCTTCGAAAACCCTTACCACTATCTGTTTGTGTGTGAGAAAAACGCCATGGTTAGATAAAATCCAACTCTCGTTAAAGACATTTTTGGACCACGGTCGGGATCCTCATATGCCCGGCTATTTTGCCTATTCTTATTCTGGCGATTCATTCCGCTCAAAAGAAAAAACGAACCTCGCCGGGAGTGTCTTTGCGCTCAAGCTCTACGCCATGCTCGGAGAGGATGATGCGACGAAAATACAACCAATCGTTGATCGGATTGTATCCTTTCAACAAACAAACGGAATGTTTTGTGATCCATTCATTGCGCGAAAGCGACTCCTGCGCCATGTTCTGTCAAATCTGAGGCGAGGAGATTTTCATGATCTCCACAATCAAGGATATATCCGTGCGGAATCGAGGCAGGCGTTTTCCGCCTTGCTCTTGTACGGCGTCCTCCCGGAACATATCCCTGACAATATCCCAACCAATCAAGATGACATCCGTTATTTTCTCTCCCGACTCGACTGGTCCCATCCGTGGGGCGCGGGAAGCCATTTCAGCCACTTACTGTTTTTTCTCTCCCTGTTGAGAAAAGCGAACCGGATCAACGAAACAACCTATCAACAGGCCCAAGACACGGTCCGCAGGTTCATCGCCTCCCTTCAACAGGAAGATGGCGCATGGTACACAGGCAATCCATCACAAAGACAAAAAATCAACGGAGCGATGAAGGTCATTTCCGGTTTGATTGTCGATGACCTTCCATTTGACCGCCCGGACAAGTTGATTGATTTATGCTTGGCACAGGAAACACGCCAGACGGATGATGCGTGCGACCAAATCAATCAAATTCTCGTCCTACGCTACAGCGATCGTTTACTTCAACACCAGTATCGACAAGAGGACATCCAGACATTCTGTCGAAACACCTTAGGGCAGTGGAGTTCCTACTACCATCCTCTCCTGGGAGGTTTCTCATTTCACAAAGGACACGCGAGTCGCCGATATTATGGCGCAAAGGTCAGTCAAGGTCTGAACGAACCTGATATCCATGGTACTGTTCTGTTTGTCTGGGGGTTGAGTATGATGAACCAAATCTTTCCTCTTCCAGAACTTGATTTTCTTCATGAGATAAAAAGCTGACATGACACAACTAAGTTGGCTCACAAAAAAACGCAATGGAATCCTTCCCCTCTCTAGCACGCACGCCATCAACATCCTGGTAGCCGTCTTGACGTTGCCGATTATTCTCACAAGTCTCCCCATCGACGACTACGGAAAGTGGCAATTCATGCTCGCTCTCCAAGCCTGGGGTCTTGTGATTTCCGCTCCGCAAATCACGGACGGTTCAAAACGTGGCATCGCTCTGGGACAAGAGGGAACATTTTTCTTCGCCTTGTTCGCACGGGCAAAATGGCTTCTTGTTTCCTCGGGACTTTTTCTCTTATTGGGGGTCTACTTCCAGCTAACGGATCGGGGAACATTCGCCCTCCTCGCGGGACTCAGTGCGTTCTATCTTTTTTCTAACATTCTTGTCCAAACAAGCATTGGTGAATTTTTCATCTCTAAAAAGGAGTTCGTCCAATACGGTATTTGGACAACCATTTCAAGCCCCGTCGCCCGAATTGGGTCAAGCGTCGTTGCACTCTATACGCAGAGCATCGTCTTATTCGTCCTGTTTCAAATCGTCTTCGCCACGCTCATCTCCATTTTTACCATGACGACTCTCATAAAAAGACGAACGCTGTGGATGCAGTACATCCAAGGCAACTACGATGCTTCTTGCATCAAATTCGGCATACGTTCACTCCCGACGGACATCCTGGGTGCCATCTCGAACCGGCTCGTTGAGGTTCTCATCGGAATCTTCTTCGGGATCACAAGCCTTGCCTATTTCTCGGTCGCGCGCGATCTCCGCAATCAGGTCGCGAACATGTTGAAAATGGCTCTACCTCTCTTGTATGCAGATTTTGTAAAACAACCAATCGATGCACTCGCACGGCGGCTCACCCAAAAACTCATGCCCATGATCGCTACCAGTACAGGTCTTGGAATCATAGGCATCCTCTTGAGCATCGCGTACATTCTCTTCTTCTTGCCGGATGCATTTCGTGCCGCAATCCCCTTTCTGTTGATCCTCGGACTCGCTTTTCCTATCGTTATTCCAACCATCATCTACAACACCGTACTGGAATCACATTTACGTTACCGCGCGATCGCGCTTGCAACCATAGTTCCAAGTGTAATCAAAATTGTTCTTGTCATCTTCCTTGGATGGCTCTGGGGCATATTGGGAATGACGGTCGCGATTGCCCTATTCGGTTATACCAGCTTCGCCTTTTTCTACCTCGCAACCGTTCATCGTGAGTCATTCAAAAAGTTTCTTGAACAGAGCAGAATTATGCGTGCTATTATGCATGTCTACTAAAACGTATGAAGCCCCTCATGCAACAACAGATGATCAATCGATTTTTTTCTTTGTATTGCTCATTCAAGAATCGCAAACCCCACGAAGACATCGATCCGCGACTTTCCATTCGTCCATGTACTCCCACACACCCATTGATTTTTGATCAGGATGATCTCGGTTCTCCGAGCCGAATACTTTCAAACGCGTTCTGGCATGATCTCTCTTGGAACCGTATCAAAGAGGAACTGGGAGAGCTGTACGTACTGGATACAGGCTGTGGCTCCGGATCCTATAGCGACTATCTCAATAGGTGCTCAGGTGGCAAGATCAAACAGTATGTCGGTCTTGATGTGTATGAGCATCCTTCGTGGAGTCTTCCCGCCTCGCTCTCGAAACGATTCCACCTTTTCGATGGCAGATCCATCGCACCTTATATTCCGCAGGAAACAAATTTTTTCATGAGCCAATCAGCCATTGAACATTTTCGAAACGATCAGCGCTATTTCTCCGAAATTAAAACCTTCATCGAAACGCATCGGCAACCGATGATCCAAGTACACCTCTTTCCTTCCGTCGCTTGTTTACATCTCTATGACCGACATGGTTACAGGCAGTACACACCCCGAACAGTCTCCAAAATCACGCGCTTGTTTCCAGACTCACAATGTCTTCTCTTTGCGCTTGGCGGACCAGCGTGTAATCAAGTCCATAATACGTACATCACCCAACCGCTTGCGCGCTCAGGGGTTGATGAGCGAAAAACAAAACCAGATGCATATCGTCGCGCGGTCAACAATGCGATTCTCGAGGACCAAAAAAATCAGACAGCTCTCATTGATCCAAGCTTCTGGGCATTGGTCATCTGTTCACATTGGAAACACCCACTGAACGTATGAAAGTGAGTGTTCTCATGTCTGTATATAATGGTGAACGGTTTATCCGTGAGGCCGTGGTAAGTTTGCTTGGCCAGACGTTTCGTGATTTCGAGCTCTTGATCGTCGACGATGGTTCGAGTGATGCGACGCCTCAGATTCTCGAGGAACTCACGGCGCAAGATACTCGCTGTCGCGTCATCACCAACCCCACAAACATTGGGCTCACGAAATCGCTCAACATCGCCCTTCGACAGGCTCAGGGTGACTACGTTGCCCGCATGGACACAGATGATGTTGCCCTACCCCAACGGCTTGAAAAACAAGTGCTGTTTCTGGATACACATCAAGAAGTCGGAATCGTGGGAACCGCCTACCAATTTATTGACAACGCAGGGAACGTCATCGGTGAGACTTCTCCACCCATCGCCGACCAAGACCTTCGCCGCGTTCTCATCCGCGCAAATCCATTCCTCCATAGCTCGGTGATAATACGCAAGACCGTCCTTGATCGCGTACAGGGATACAATGAGACGTTTCGTCGAGCCCAAGATTACGACCTCTGGATGCGGCTGTCCCTGCTAACCAAACTCGCGAATCTCCCTGACATCCTCATGCAAAAACGATTCACCACAGGGATGATCTCATTTAGGAAAGAACGCGAGCAAATTCGCTTTGCGCTTCGTGTCCGGTGGAATGCCCTGCGTCGCCGTCAGTTCCCTTGGTGGACGACGGTCTTCCTGATCAAACCATTCCTCGCCACCATTCTTCCGAGTAGTTTTGTTCGTTTCGTCCGCATCTATATCTACCAGCAGGACATGTATCGAAACCCTACATGAAAAAATACACCCTCCTTGGCAGTCCCCAGACGTTCGCAGAATGGATCCTCTGCGTGCTTACCTGTGCCATCCTCCTTACCCCGCTGTTATTCTTTCCCGACTATTTTAGTCCATTCACGAACGCGAAGCTCATGGGATTTCTTCTGCTCGTGGAAATAACGTTTCCTGTCTATCTCTTTGTCCGTTTCTCCAGATCCAACCGACCTGTTCTGCACCGCAACCCGATCATCATCTTGCTCCTGATCCTGATGCTCGCCATGAGTATCAGCGCCCTCTTTGGCGCAGATCCATTTAATAGCTTCTTTGGCAATGCGTCCCGACCAACAGGAGTCTTTTTCTACCTCCACCTGTCCGTCTTTTTTTTCTATCTTATTGAAATTCTTTCTCTCGACCAAAAATGGAAATCCCGTCTCATCCATCTTGTCACTGCCTTCGCAGGGGTAGCCGCTCTCTATGGTCTGCTCGAGTCCTGGTTGCTTCCGGCATTTGTCAAAATCGACGGCCGCGTAGGAAGTATTTTTGGCAATCCATCGGTATTCGCCAGCTTCCTTCTTCTGCCGCTCTTTTTTTCGCTTGGCTGTTTTCAGGAATCGAGGCGTCCAAAAATTTTTCTCTTTCTTGCCTCCTCCTTAATCATCGTCTCGGCAATCTTTCTCACGGGAACACGCAGTGCACTGGTGGGACTTCTCGCGGGAGCCCTGTTCTGGATATCCTTACGTGCTCATCATGCACATCTTCCACGCAAATCCCTCGCCTTATGGTTCATCACCTTTGTCGTCCTTTTTGCAGGAATGTTCTTTGCCGTCCGAACGATGGTGCCAACAGACCATGCCCTCTATCGCCTCACGGACTTTTCGGATACCAACACCCAAGCACGTTTCACCTACTGGAAACTTGCGTTGATGGGATGGCTCGATCATCCATTTCTGGGCGTAGGGAGTGAAAATTTCTATACCATCGCGGATCAATATGGAGATCCTAGTGCCACGATATTCACATCTGTTTGGCCAGACAAATCGCATAGCGCGTTCATTGGACGCCTCTTGGCAACAGGGCTCGTAGGTATTGTTGTCTATCTATGTCTTCTGTTTTTTGTCGCTCGTAAACTCTTTACTTCCAAACAACCAGCTCATACCCTTTGGCTTGCAGGATTGATTGCCTATCTTGTCCATGGGTTCTTCCTATTTGAAACGGTGAGTGGACTCATTATCTTTTTCTTTCTGCTTGCCTTGTGTGCCAACGAGGGAATCTCAACGAGCCAGCCATTACGCCCATCAAAAAATAAATTGCACAGGATACTCGTCACGGGAATGGGAGCACTGACCACCCTTGTCCTCGTACTGGGGTTTACCTATCCGATGCATCAACTAATCTTGAACATCGGAAAAGGAAATCGCATCCTTCAAGAAGACGCACGCGTGGCCATAACCTACTATCAATCAACGGAATCTCTTCCTTTTATTTGGGATACGCGTCTGGTCGCAAGGACGTATGCCGATGCGTTCATGCAACAACTCCAAACACCCGTGCCTCAGAAAGAGATCGTTGATTCTTTGTTTAGAAAAACACAAGTCGCCTTTGACGTGACGCTTGTGCGACACCCTCTACAAGCGCAGGATTGGAATGGTCTTGCAAACATCTCATTACAGCAAGCGATTTGGGAAGACAGTGCTGTCTCAATCCAGGGCGTACAGGCGGTTGAACGCGCGATTGAGCTTGCACCTTTCAACCCCCTTCCACAGCAAACATTGAGCCAAATCTACGCTCACAACATTGCCATCTATGTTGCGCACGAACAGTATAGTGAGCTCGTCGCTGTGTACGAATTGCTTGTAGCGAATAATCCAAATGAACTTCCTCTCTTAGCCAACCTCGCGGCGGCATATGCAAAGGCAGGTCAAAGAGAAAAGGCGATTGAAACCGCAAACCTACTGAAGGAACGCGATCCAGCGAGTGCGCCGGCCGTGGAGGCATTCTTGGAGAACTTATAATATATGCGCATCTTTTTTTTCATCACAAAATCTGAACAAGGGGGAGCCCAAACGCATGTCGCGCAACTCACACAATGGTTGGTTGGGCGTGGGCACGAGATCGTCGTGATGAGCGCTCCAGGCGGATGGCTCGCGCTGGAGGTTGAACGACTTGGTGCACGATTTATTTCCAATGCACACCTGGACAATACAGCGAGTCCACTCCGTCTCTGGAAAAGCATTCGAACATTTCTGCGTGCCGTCGAGTCATTCAAACCGGATGTCGTTGCCTGTCATTCGACCATGGCGGGTCTGGTCGGTCGGTTGAGTCTGCGTTCGCGCATCCCGACAATCTTCACCGCGCACGGTTGGGGGTTCACCCAAGGAGCGCCTGCAATGCGACGACTCCTGCTTCCCTTCCTTGAGCGAATGGCCGGACACTTCTCATCAAAAATCATCTGCGTCTCTCGTAATGACTTCGAACTGGCGCACCGTCATCACATCGCCCCAGATGAAAATCTCGTTCAGATATATAATGGGATTGACCTCCCTCTTCCGCCGCCACCTTTCCACCTTTCCACCTCCGCCACCTTTCCACCTCCGCCACCTTCTCTCCACGTCTTCTTCATCGGACGCCTAGCTCCGCCGAAAAATCCGTTCTTGCTCATGGAAGCGTTTGCACGTCTTGACCGCGCTCTCCAGGAACAGACGCGCATCACCATCATCGGCGACGGGCCTGACCGCGGGAAGCTCGAGGAACTCATCCAAACGCTCAAACTCCAAACACACATCGAACTCGCCGGATCCCTCCCCCGCGAACACGTGCTCGCACGCCTGCGCGAAGAGGCCGATCTTTTTGTTCTGCTCTCCCGCTGGGAAGGATTTCCCTACTCCATCTTGGAGGCTATGGCCGCAGGCGTCCCTGTGATTGCTTCGCGCGTCGGTGGCATCCCCGAGATGCTGGAACACGGCGGCGGCATCCTGCTCAAGCATGAAGACGCAGAAACGCTCGCACGAGCCCTTACCCTGCTCATTCAAGACGAGACTTACCGCGTCTTTCTCGCATCACAAGCACGTCTCATCGCCGAACAACAATTTTCCGTTGAGCGTATGTGTGAACGCACCTTTGCTCTGTATCTACTTTTCCCTTCCCAGCCGCTTTAGCGGCGTCACGAACGGGGCTAAAGCCCCTGAGAATAAGTTTCATTTCTGCTACAATATTCAATATGCGCAAGGAGGATCTTCTCATTTCAACACTCTCGTCTCATCGTGAGCTTTCATTTGTCGACGACTTCTTGTTCGAACACCCAACAGCCGGATTGTATCTTGTTGGCGGAGCGATACGCGATGCTTTGCTTGGTCGACACCCACGAGAGATCGATTTCGATTTCGTTGTAACAGGACTTGCCGCTGAAGACGTGGATGCGTGGTTCCGAACGCGCGGAAAACTCAGCCTTGTCGGCCAACATTTTGGTGTCTACAAATTCATTCCCACAGGATTTTCTCCTCAGCAAACTTCGTTCATTGACATCGCTCTTCCTCGAACCGAGACTGTTTCTCAGGGGAGCCTGGGCGAATATAAAGATTTTGACGTCCAGTCCGATCCACATCTTCCGATTGAAACAGATCTCTCGCGCAGGGATTTTACGATCAACGCGATGGCGTTTGATGTCCGAGAAAAAAAACTGATCGATCCTTTTCACGGTCAGGAGGATCTCGCCCAAAAAACCATTCGCGCCGTAGGAAACCCTACGCAACGATTCACCGAAGACCTCTCGCGTATCCTGCGAGGAATCCGATTTGCCTCGGAGCTCAATTTTGTTGTTGAACCGCAAACACGGCAGGCCATCAAAACGCTTGTTCCAAAATTGAATCTTCAAAAAAATGTTGATGGGGGTCGCGAATATGTTGTCCCTCGTGAGACCATTGGCATGGAACTGGCCAAAGCGTTTTCGCGCAATCCCACGCGAGCGATTCGCGAACTCATCTCCCAAGGAGTTATTCAAGAACTTTTTCCGAGTGTCCAGGCAATATATGATGTCGACCAGACCTTCTTGAGTCCAATCGAAGGGACTCTTCCCGGAGAACTCCCCATTGTTGTCATCCTGCTGTTGCGCACACTCTCACAGGAAGAAATCCACGAAACTCTCTCCCAAACCGGACTAGACCGTCTACCGCGCGGATCCTCACAGCGCACAGAGGCACAACTCATCACGGCAAGTATCCAACTCCTCCAGGAGGAATTTACGCCTCAGCAAATCGCGTCCATGCGGGCGAGTGAATTCGAGAAAAAATTTTTCAATGGCAAAGGAAAACTCTTCATACGCTGTCTTGAGCTTCTGGAAAAAAAAGACCTCTCCGATGCGATACAAAAACGGCGTGCGAATATCGAAACCCGCTGGCTGGTAGATCACGATGAAACGATCGCTCCCCTCTTGTCTGGTCAAGATATCCTTGCCAAAGGCGTGCCCGCTGGTCCCGAGATTCGCCACTGGCTCGATCGCGTCCGGGACTTGCAACTAGATGGAAGTCTAATGTGTCGTGAAGACGCTCTTGCGTGGCTCGAGCGTGAACTCAATCAAAAATCCTCCGAGTGATTGGGGGATTATTGGTGGGCGGCAGAGGATTCGAACCTCTGACCTTCACAATGTCAATGTGACGCTCTAACCAATCCCGACGCTCCGACCCCGGCTCTGCCGGGGTCGGAGGTCGGGACCCCGACCGCGAA
>SCSL01000003.1 GCA_004298405.1 Patescibacteria group bacterium
TGTCCTGTTTTTTTGACCATCATACGAGAAACTAACCGGTTAAAACTAAAAAAGACTGCCTAGTCTAGCACAGAAACACATCTATTAGGCTCCCAAAAGTTAACGGTCTCGCAAGAATGTCCTGGTCGTCGAGGACGTGCTCACCACGGGCGGAACCGTCCTCAAGGTTGTCGATGTGGTTCGTCGCCATGGCGGGAACGTCACGGGCGTGGCCGCGCTGTGCAATCGGGGTAGTGTGACGCCCGTGGACATTGGTGATGTCCCGCGTCTTCAAGCGCTCCTGAACATCAGGCTCGACTCATGGGCTGCCACGGAGATCGAACCCTGTCCGCTGTGCGCGCGAAACGTTCCCATCAACACGAGTGTCGGCAAGGGACGCGAGTTCCTCGCCCGCACTCGGAAGACCTGAAATCCATGAACGCAGTGTCGTCTTACGAGGCGACTTTTTTCTTTGCTCTGGGAGGCTTGCTTCTGGTTCGTTTTCTTGATACGCTAGAACCATCTTTATGTCATCGCATTTTTCGAAACTTGAGGACAGGATCTATGATCGGTTTGGGCCCGTGGGTGGCGCGATTGCGTGCTTTTTATTCGAAGTGATCCAAATCGTCATCATCTCAAGCGCTATCATCATCCCGATTCGTTACTTTCTGATCCAGCCTTTTTATGTGAAAGGGGCAAGCATGGAACCCAACTTTTATGACCACGAGTACCTTATTATTGATGAGCTGACCTATCGGTTTCGAGATCCCTACCGCGGGGAGATCGTTGTCTTTCGTTATCCGCGCGATCCAAGTCAGTATTTTATTAAGCGTGTGGTTGGACTTCCGGGTGAGACGGTCGAGGTAACCGGAGGCAACGTCATCATCTATAACACGCAACATCCAAATGGCATCGTGGTTGAAGAAACCTACTTAGCAGAATCCACAACAGGCAAAGTGCGCGTGACCCTCGGAGAGGATGAATACTATGTTTTGGGTGACAACCGTGATTCATCTCTGGACTCACGGAGTTTCGGTCCCATCACGCGCGATGATGTGATCGGGCGCGTGTGGGTGCGTGGTCTCCCCATTTCGCGCATTGGAACATTCGATCTCCCTGTTTACAACCTCTAAATGATCCCTATGCCATTCAAGAGATCCGGCCTGAAGGCCGGACCCGGCTTCGCCGGGAAGACTTCAACGAAGGAGCCGGCTCCAAAAAAAGTACCAAAGGAGGAGCCTAAAAAAGACCTTGATGAGGAGGGCGAGGGGAAGTCCGGAAAGACGTTTGAGCTTCTCCGTGGATTTCGAGATATCTTGCCGGAAGATCAAGGGAGATGGAATTTAGTGCGAGATACCATTCGTTCCATCGCTGAATCGTACAGCTTCGATCGCATCGATCTGCCTATTTTGGAGCGTTCAGATTTGTTTCAACGAACCATCGGGAAGGGAACCGATATCGTCGAAAAAGAGATGTACGTCTTTACGGATCCTTCCAATCGTTCTGTCGCCTTGCGTCCGGAAGCAACAGCCAGTGCGGCTCGAGCCTATATCAGCCACGGGATGCTCGACCGTCCACAACCGGTCAAGCTGTGGTACCTGGGACCCATGTTTCGACATGATCGTCCGCAGGCTGGACGCTATCGTCAGTTTTATCAGGCAGGGTTTGAGAGTTTTGGCGTGGACGAGCCGATCGTTGATGCCCAGCTTATCGTGATTGGACACGAAATTTTCAAGCAACTTGGATTGGACGTGAAAGTGGAGATCAATTCAATTGGAACACCGGAATGTCGTGCCGCGTATCTGACGGAACTGGTCGCGTATTTTCGACAACATCGAAACAAACTTTCCGAAGATGACAAACGGCGCTTGCAGAAAAATCCTCTGCGCATTTTGGACAGCAAGGAAGAAGTCACGCGCGAGTTTCTCCAAGGCGCGCCCCAGATTCTTGATTGGCTCGACGAGAAAAGCAAGGAGCACTTCATGAAGGTGTTGGAGTTCCTTGAAGAGATCGAAGTGCCGTATGTGCTGAATTCCTATCTTGTTCGAGGACTCGATTATTATTCTCATACAGTGTTTGAGTTTGTTCAGGCGGATGACAGTGGGGATGGTTCTCAGAGTGCCTTGGGTGGGGGAGGCCGGTACGATGGGCTTGTGGAGATCCTTGGGGGTCGACCAACGCCTGCGTGCGGATTTGCATTAGGCATTGAGCGCATCGTGCGAGCTCTTGAGATGAAGGGAGTGAATCCTCCCGAGCGACCACCGGCTCGCGTGTTCTTTGCACAGTTGGGAGACGCATCCCGCCGTGTGGGATTGAAACTGTTTGAAGAGTTTCGACAAGCCGGGATTCCCGTTGCCGAGGCGTTTGGAAAAAACGCGCTCAAAGGACAATTAGAGGCCGCCAACAAGCTTGGTGTGGAGCTCACGCTCATCTTGGGACAGAAAGAAGTGCTCGATGGCACCATTATCATTCGTGATATGGAGTCAGGGGCCCAAGAAATTGTCGATGTGAAGAAGGTCGTCGGTCTGGTTAAAAAGAAGCTGCACCAAGAGGAAGGAGTGGAGCCAGTTTCCCAATCACCAGTTGTGGATTCTTAAGGAGACCGTTGAAAACTCGCGATCTTTGCTTTCACGGGCACCCAGGCGTCGCTTCAACGTACGTTGTAGTACGTTTTCAGCGACCGCCAGCCCGTTCAAGCAAATCTCATCGAGTTTTCAACAGGTCTCTGAGAAGGAGCTTGACAGAAAGGCCTATTTTTCGCACAATCTCTCCGCATATTCCTAATTCCAAATTCCCTAAATTCCAATTTTCCTGTGGTTAACGTAAAACGCAAAAAAGGTGAGAGTTTTGAGAGTCTCTATCGACGTTTTTCAAGACGTGTTCAGCAAAGTGGAAGCATGCTTCAAGCAAGGAAGACGCGTTTCCATCAGGACGAACCAAACAAGACGAAGGTGAAGAAGAGCGCTCTTCGACGCCTTGTGTCCCGCGCCCGACGAGAATACCTCATTCGTATTGGACAATTAGACGAGACGGCCCGTACCCAGAACGGTCCACGTCGTTAAATGCACGCTATGTCCCTGGCTCTGAAGATTACCGAAGACATGAAGGCTGCCATGAAAGCCAAAGACAGCGCAACGCTTTCCACGTTGCGTTTGTTGATTTCCGCTCTGAAAAATAAAAAGATTGACGTCCAGCATGAACTTTCTGACGTCGAAGTGATGGACGTGGTGAAGTCGCAAGTGAAGCAACTGAAAGATTCCATCGAGTCATTTAAGGCCGGTGGACGCGAGGATCTTGCCACGAGTACGCACGCGGAGGTACTCGTGCTTGAGCAGTACCTTCCGTCCCAGATGGGAGATGAGGAGTTAACACAAATCGTGAAAGAGGTGGTGGAGAAGAGTGGAGCCACGAGCAAGGCAGATATGGGTAAAGTCATGGGAGCGGCGATGGCGGCGGTTGCAGGACGCGCGGATGGCTCACGAGTCAAAGAGATTGTCGGGACGCTCTTGTCCGCGTTCCTTCCCGTAGTTGTCGGTCTTGGATTGCTCACCGCAGATGCTCATGCGGCTACTTCTTACATTGAGAATTTCGCCACGGGAACATCCTATTTCGAGTTCCTCTTGCGTATTGTTCGCGTGCTTGTGCTGTGGCTGGGTATTATCGCCGTCACGCTGATTCTCAACGGTGGGTTTCAGTACATGATTGCTTCGTATCGAGACAAAGAACATGAGGAGGCTATAGGGAAAATGACCCATGGTATCTTTGCCACGTTGATCATTGCTGCGCTATTCGCATTTTGTACCATTGCGTTACAGAAGATCGTCTAGCGGAAAAGTAAAGAACGGTTCACCTGTGACCGTTCTTTTGTTTTGTCCACATCTTTTCGACGACCGTTGTGCGCAAATGCGCTACAATAGAAGCACGCTGAGGCGGACCCACATGCATCGACCTCACGATCATTCATTCCAACATGCTTTGCGCGCGATCATTCTTGTGATCGGCGTGCTTTGTGTTTTTGGTTTGCTCATGACTGCCGCGCCGACGTTGGCGCAGGAGACGGCCTTTCAGCAGTTCGCCGATGCGTCGACGCTTCCTCAAGATTCGATCGCGATCATTATCGCTCGAGTGATTCGCGTTGCTTTGACCTTGGTCGGTATCATCTTTACCTCCCTGATTATCTATGCAGGTTTTCTTTTTCTTCTGGCACGTGGGGAGCCAGAGCCCATCAAGAAGGCGAAGAAAATTTTTCAGCAATCCATCATTGGGCTCCTTATCATTTTTTCCGCCTACGCAATCACTACATTCATTTTGAACCGATTGCTCGATGCGGCCTACACGGGGACATCGGAGGCCATCGCGGACGCGTATGCGGAGCCGCTTTCTGGGTCGCTGGGGGGTGGGATCCTTGATGACCACTATCCTGAACGTGACGCCGTTGATATTCCTCGCAACACGCGGATTTTTGTGAGCTTCAAAGAAGCGATCAATCCTTCCTCCATCGTGGAAGGGTATGAGACCAATCCAGATTCAAGGAACCTGAATATCGAGTCGGTTCTTATCTATCCTACTGACGAGGGGGAGAATTCTGCCCTTGCGCCAGACGAAGTTGTCGTTACCTACGACGAGGAATTTGAAACATTCGTCTTTGATCCGGTGGAGTATCTTGGCTCTTCGCAGGAAGATACAAATTATACCGTTTTCCTCACAAACAAAATTCAACGCGCCTCAGGATCGGCGGCATTCACAGGCGCGTATGCCAGCGGGTATGCCTGGACGTTTGAAGTGTCCACGGAGATTGACCTCACGCCCCCCTACGTAACAAGCGTTGTTCCTGCGGCAAACGCGGATGAGCCACGCAATGTCACCATCGAGATCAATTTTAGTGAGGCCATGGATCCAGTGGCGTCAACAGGGTCTTATCTTATTTTAGAAGATTCTTTTTTCACGAATATTGAAGTCCAAGATGCCGCCATGGCGAACGTGGAGGGGACATTTGAAATCAGCAATGCGTATCGCACGATCAGTTTCACGACCATCGACGCGTGCGGGGAGGATCCGTGTGGAGACACGATTTATTGCCTACCTACCAACCAGTTGATTTCTACGGTTGCTAAAGCAGCCACATTGAAGGAAGACGAAATTCCGCAAGCAGAACCAACTGGTGTGACGTTTGATGGGGTTGTGGATGCCGCGGCAAATTCGCTTGATGGAGATCATGACGAGAACGCGTGTGGATCTGCGTCCGACACGATCGAGTGTATTGATGGAGACGAGAACGACAATTACGAATGGAGCTTTACCACCAATGATGAAATTGAGGACACGGTTCCGCAGATCATCACAGATGGATTGGAACCTGGGATCAGGGAGGGGGAGATCAGCACGAGCGCGAACGTGGAAGTGACGTTTAACACCTATCTGAAGTCGTCGACGGTTGATACACATGCGGTATCGCTCTGGCCAGACCCGTACTACGAATTCTGGTTTGCGATTCGCAAAGAAAATGATGATACCAATAAGCGCACAAAGGTTCTGATCGAACATCCAACGCTTGTGAGCACAGACGTAGGAGGATGGGACTATTGGCCTGTGTTGAACAATGAGATTAAGAGCGCGTATCAGATTTGTATGTATCCAGCCATCGGTCCTGGAGCCAATTGTGAGGAAGGACGTGTTGCGGGTTATCCGTATTGTTGCAATGGGATTGCTTCGGCGAATGCATGTCAGACCGAGGAGCAAGAATCCATTGAGATCTTCCCCGTCCCTGCAGGAGTGACCGATTACGAACTGCCAAATAACACCGAGACCGAACTATAAGAACAGGGTCAAGTACGACAGGGAAAAAATTTCTTGCTGGCAAAGCCGGGCCAATAAATTTTTTCCCTGTAGTACCTGACCCTAAGCGTACTTCCCTTCTTTTCTCAGCCGCTTTAGCGGCGTTCCGGATCGGTTACGTTGTTCGCGAGCTCCATCACGGGACTAAAGTCCCTAAGA
>SCSL01000061.1 GCA_004298405.1 Patescibacteria group bacterium
GCACAAGAGGCGACCGTCTGTTATGCCCCCTTAAAAGATCTTTCTCTTCCTCTGTGATCTCGACTCGAACCATGGAATCAGTGTAACAGAAATCGGAAGTTTTGTTTTGAGAAGGCTATACCTCCGCGCATGGGCATTCACCCACGGGCAGAGCCCGTGGCCCCCTGCTGAGAGCAGGTGGCGTAATATCCTCCCAGACTGATTGTGCCTTTGGAACAGAAAGAAGAACCTTTCGAAAGTCCGCTGGTAATTGATGCACCACGCCGTCAGCAAGTTGTTTTTTGGTCATAGATGCAAGGAGAGATGACGCTAGGCACATTCCTGTAGTAAACGACTTACAATATCTATGTCCCTCATGGCTTTCTCTTGATCGATTGTACCAGTCGTATTGGCGTTGAATGCCACGCCGTTTTCGCACATCCATGCAAAGCGATGATGCAACGAGTACACGCAGACCATGCTTCGTTGTTCGTCATTAAGTTCCAACGCATCCATAACGGCTCTCGTATATGTTTCGCCGTAATCAGATCCATACCAACTCGCCCGGATGCGTCCTATAGCCTCAAGCCAATCACCGTAGGCTAAGGCATCAAGATCGACGAGACCACTGAACTTCCCATTATCCACAAGGACGTTTTTCCCAGCGATATCGCCATAATAGGTGGTTGACGGAACTTGTACAAAATAGAACTCATATCTATCAAGGGTCCTGTGAACTGGCTTAACGAGATGCACGATCTGCTGTATGAAGCCTGTTTTTCTTGCCCGTTGCTCGGAGATTTTCAGATCATCTTTCATCCAGTCCAGCCAGTTCGAAAACTTGCCACCATGTTCGTCCATGACAAGGCCGTAGGTGCCATCGGTTGGTACTGTACGAAGTTTACAAAAAATCTCAGCCACATCCACAGCCACAGATTTCAATTGCTCAATTGAAAGACTTTCGATGACATTTCCAAGATCAGTTCCAGGCAATCGTTCCAGGATCTGATATCCAAAGCCTACGTGAGAGGTGTTGTATTCTTCCGCGACAATCTTTGGAACACGGATGCCGAGGGCATCGAGTTTTGGAATAAACAAGGAACTGCCACGCATCTCAGCAACATTCTTATTCATCCGTACAATATAGCCAACGCCGTTATGCTCAATAGCGAATACTTCATTACAAATACCAGTTCGTAACCGTTCGATTGATTCAACCTTACCAAGATGCTGTTCGACAACATTTTGGACAATCAATTCCATCTCGCCTAGCTCGGATGGAATGCTCTGTGTTTCTTTTTTCATCACATCAAGATGGATCACGACTAATAGATAAAACTTTCGGGAATCTTCCACACGCCTTTTTCTCGAAAAGCGGGAATCTTCTGACGACGAGCAGCGTTGGAGAGTGCGGATCCAGAAAGATTGTGTTGTTTTGTATAATCCGCAAGCGTTAGAATGGTTTCTCCTTTGAGATAGGCGATTCGTTTGTGCAACGATTCCATCAAGCCAAGCACCAGCACCTTTTCCATCGCTTTTGTTTTTTTTGAATCACGATAATCGCCAAATGCTTGATAGTAATCTTTCTTCTCACGATCTCGGATAATCAATCCAGGAAAACCGATTCGTTGAAGTTGATAATTTATGATGACACGTCCGATACGCCCATTGCCATCATTGAATGGATGGATCGTTTCGAACTCTAAGTGAAACTGAGCGATCTTGTCTAAAAAATACGCACCGTGGTTACTTGTGTATCCGAGCAATGTCTCTTCCATCAAACGATCAACTTGTTCTGGCGGCGGAGCGATGTGTGTCCCAACTCGCACATATTCTCCGATAGCACGAAATCGCCCAGCGATTTTATCGTTGATCGCACCAATTAACATTTGATGCAACAATAGTATCAATTCCTTGTCGAGTTCTTTTTCTTGTGACTTCTCACGAACGTACCCGACTACGCGTGCAAGATTTTTCGCTTCAAACACTTCTCGTACACTCACATCACGCGAAACTTCCATGTCAAGCAATATTTTCATGGTTTCTTTGAGAGTCAGTGTAGAATTTTCAATCGCATTTGAGTTATAAACCGCCTCTGGAATCTCCGCATCATCCACCATCATCAAAAGCGACTCTTTTCCTTTGCGAAGAGAATCATACTGTGCCTTAAGTGTTTGGATGTATTTTTTTGTTGGATTGTTAATAGCCATATTTTGGATTCGTATACAGTATAAGCTATTCACTGAAAAAGGTCAATAAATGGTGAATACTGATACAGAATGATCTTAATTCACCAATTTTTTAAGATCTCTTAGGTTCTTTGGTCGACATGAGTATGAAGAGAGTTGCCATTAGTCGATTCATATCACGTGTTACAAAATTTCAATTTTGCCGTGGGTGAGGATTCCATTCTCGTTCACCTCAACAGCCGCGCCATCAGGGATGGCATAGATGGCCGTGTCTTTTTTATGCGCGAGTAAATTCTGTTTCTCCGTTAAGGGATCGTAATGCACATGTGTGACAAACGGAACAAACCCAAAGGAAGTGAGATCACTGAGCCCAACAGTATTTCTGTCCGCTCCCTCCCCTCCCCAACCTGCGGCCTCGATGGTCGGCGATGCTATGATCGACCCGGCGCTTGTTCCGCCGTACATCACCCCCTTGTTTCGTACGAGGTCATCGACTATAGACATCACACCGTGAAATAGGACTCGGGAAACACTAAAACATGGTAAAATAGCCATGTTGTGAAACAAAAACTCAAACAAAAACAAATAAAGGAGTTGGAGAA
>SCSL01000062.1 GCA_004298405.1 Patescibacteria group bacterium
AGCTGTGAATTACGAAACTCCTTTTTGAAGCAAAATCAGATACAATACAAGCGGCACCCGTTAAGGAGTGCCGCTTGTTATATGGTTCCGAAGATTTTCGAAAATCTACAACACATCATCACACAACTTCTCTCCATCTTCAAGGTCGCGGTACTGGAAACACCCGCGATTGGTCGACCCAAGAAGATCTCAGATCCTGATGCTCTGGCCTTCGCTCTCTACCAACACGCCAGCACCAGAGCAACGAAGAAGTCCGTCTTCGAAGATTTCAAAACGGTTCTTGATTGCTCCTACAAAACGTTCGTCGTCTCAGTGAATCGTGTAGCTGTCCTCACCTTGCGTCTGCTGTCTCTCATCATGCAGTGGAACAAACAACACGGTCATCTCGTGAAGTACACGGACTCGACGGACATCCCTGTGTGTCTCAAGAAGAACATGGATGAGCATAAAACCATGAAAGATCTTGCTGGACTGGGAAGAAGTACAAAAGGTTGGTTTTACGGCTTAAAAATGACACTCACTCGTGACGACGATGGCAAGATGTTGGCTCTTAGGTTCACCAAACCTGGAGAGAACGACCGTGATATCTTTCGCTCCATCAACCAGAACATCTATGGCATCATCGTCGCTGACGCTGGCTACGTTTCAGAGCAACTTGAACAGGACATGTACATCGAGCACAAACGTTGGCTTCTCATTCGCCCGTACAAGTCGATGAAAAAACTCATGACCAAATGGCAGGAACAGTTGTACAGAGGTAGATTCAAAATTGAGTTCGACTTCCGTGACCTCAAACTCTTCCATGGTCTTGTGACCAGTATGCCACGATCCGTTTCTGGTTACCTCGCCAACTATCTCCATGCTCTGCTCTCGTTCGTCGTTGCGTAGAAAATATTCCGTGTGATCCGTGTTTCAACTGTGTGACCGATGTGTATTACGCTCCACACCCACGATGATGGGTTGTTTATCGTAGAAGACATTTTTGGACTAGATGGAATTTCGTAATTCACAGCTATAAGACGCTTCTTGCACGCTTTGCTCGACGCTATGAGCAACTTGAAACGAAGGCTGATCAAGGATTTACCAAGCTCCTTCTTGTCCCGTTTGGGATGAGCCTGGATGCGCTGATTGATAAATTAAGGCATTACATTAAGAAACATCACAAGTTTGGAGTGGGATTGAGTCCCATCTCTACCTATCTATGGGACGATGAAAGATGGGATCCATTTTGGGGATGGAATACAAAAAAAGGTGGATACGCTGGTGCGGATGTGAATGGTAATCTGAGTTATAACTTAAACACATTTAATGCATCTGACACCTGGTTTTGGGCTAGAAAGACACAAATTCTTGCAGATAAGGTTCGTGATGAGAATCCAACTACAGGCTGGCATGTCGTGCTCCTACAAAGTGGTGAGAATGGCAAAGGAATCAGGGGTATTTCAAGAAATGGAGATGGCAAAACAGAAGGAATCAAAATACCACGACCAGATGTTGAAGCAGGAAAGACAGCACATGAGTATGCGAAGGAGCAGGTTAAACTATCAAGTGATGTTCATTCGCCCTACTATAGTGAATCAGGCATGTTGCCTGAGGATTGGATTGTTGCGTTTATGACGCATCATGAGGAAACGGGTGGGTTGATGGACAATTTTCGTAATAGCACGGATTCCATTGCTATTTTGACCGGCGCTTCCTATTCCTTTTCCGGTGGCATGCCAGGTATGTATTGGGACAGTAATGATTGGCGAGCCAATTTGAGCTTGTTTGGATTCGACGATGAGCAGGGAGTGCCATGTGGCATTCGTTCCGTGGTGACCGTGTAGCTTAATGAAAAGACGTGGTTGGCGTCTTACACAAAAGTTCATCCACAGGTTCTCTTGCCAAGCCAACAGAATGTCTTTACCTTGTCATTTAGATATGTCGATGCAAATCTTTAACTCTCAAATGACGACGACGCCATAGGCGGTGTCTTTTTCTTGAGTTGGAAAGAAGAAGACGCCTGAACATGGCGTCATTTTATTTTGAACCTATGTATAAACAAATTTTCTTTGACTTTGATAGCACGGTTGTTGCCGCAGAGACGCTGGATCTTTTGGCTGATCTGGCAGGCGTTGGCTTACACGTTCGTCGACTCACCGAGGCCTCAATGAATGGAGAACTATCCATTGAGGAGGTGTTTGAAAAAAAGTTGGACATGATCTCGCCAAGCCTTGAAATGATCCAAACTCTTCATGCCCGTCCCCTTTTAGTCAATGGCATGGTTGAGCTTGTGGAAACGCTCCATAAACTCAAGAAAGACGTGTTTATTCTCACATCAAATTTTTCGTTGATCGTGGCTCCCTATGCGACCAAACTTGGAATCCATCCAGAACGGGTTATTGCCAACGAGTTGTTTCATGATGACCAAGGAAATTACATTGGCATGGATGGAACCAGCGCCCTGGCTCATACAGGAGGCAAACGAATCATGATCGATCGGTTCATCCGCAATAAACAGGAGGCCGTCATGATCGGAGATTCGGTGACGGATTTGGCGTGTCAACCATCGGTTGATCGATTTATCGGATTTGGAGGAGTGATTGCACGCGACGCTGTGCGGGCAAAAGCGGACGTGTTCGTAGAAGAGGCTGATGCCCGTGCCTTGCTGGCACATTTGCTGACAAACGAGGAACTTCAACAGCTTCTCACATGTGTGCCCTCCCGAGTGAATGCGAGCCCAGCTCATGTTCCAACGGGATGGCATACATCCACGAGGAGCAAAGATGAACTTCCGGACGGTTCTCCCCTATCGCGAGCCTGACGCGGCATTTTACGCCGACCTCAAGCACATCACGGTGCTCGACCACCAGCCGAGTGAGGCGTTCGAAGGCGGAGAAGATGCTGAGCCATTCATCGCGCTGGACAGGTTCGTGAGTGCGGAAAGTCGTGACGCGTTCTACGGACCACGTCTGGAACTTGCCCAACGCGGAATACTCGGCCACGACTTCATCTCTCGTTTCCCTGGCACGCATGTGCCGGATCTGGGGAATGCCGGTCAGGTACGTTCGGTGGGTTCACTCGCCTACGATCGGTTTCTGCGCCTCGCCCGCTGGCAAGGCGGTGTGCTCGATGAGAGCACTGAGCCTGTCTTCACGACCGGATCAACGCCTCGGGCAGGGGTCTGGCCATGGGCGTTCCCGGAGCCTGAACTCATGACGATCATTCCTGCTCCCACGCGATCGGTGGTGAGTGATCTGCGGCTCAAGCTATTTCTTGATCAGCTCTTACTGGATCAGGATCCACTGCGCCTCATCGAGTCGGCCTGGAGTCCGCGCACGGGCTCTAAGCATGGGAAGACGACTCAAGAGGTTGCAAAGGAAATTCTTGGACGGCGCGATCCGAATCCCCCCTTCCTGTTCGAGCTCGAGGACGCGCTTGCGTGTGCGACCTGGATGCAGAACCACTCGAGTGTGGGTCGTGGCTTCTACCGCGGTTGCTGGCTTGAGGTGTCGCTCATGCACCTCACGGCGATCCGCAACACGGAACTTGCCCAAACGGCTCGGGTGCTCCAGGAGCTCAGGTCGCTCATCACGCGCGGCTTTGCGCCCATCGTCGTGAACGAGTACAACGCCAATGTCGACGGGACGCATCGGCAGACGGCTTCCTGGCTGTGGAATCTGCTTCATGGTTTATCTGTGACCGCACTCGATCTCAGCTCGGATCAATTCTATACACACGTCGCAAGCTTCCTTGCTCGTCACGTCGACCTCATGGGACCGGTGACGGCGCGAGAAGTACTACGCATTCTCGCGGAGCTTATCGTTGATCCTGCGTCTCATCGCGTGCTCGCAACGGAAATTCTTCCCGCGACGCGGTCGCATTCTCAGGTGTGGCAACTTCCCGTGCTGTTTCTGCGTGAGGCTTCCTGGCCGACCGTGCGCTATCGCGAATATCTCGGTGGTGACCGCGCCGTGCGGGTCGATCCGCTCGTCTATCAACGGATGAACGAGGACGCTTCACTCGTGCTCCCGGCTCACGGCCAAGGACCTTACCATCTCACTGATCGCGAGCTGGTTCCCTGGTTCGACATCCTTGCGATCAATCGCACGTGAACGTCTCACAACCTGCTCACAAGAGCGGGTTTTCTTTTTCCCCGACTCTTGCAAAAACATCTCGAGCAAGCTACACTCGGCTTCGTTAAGATTCGTTCATTCTGATTTTCAAAACGTTCAAAATGTTTTGACTTATGGTGCCCGTGGTGAAACGGTTATCACAGGGGTTTGTGGTACCTCTATTACGGGTTCGATTCCCCTTCACCAAAGACTTTCCAAGTGCGAAAGCCTTCCTGAGGATTCGACTTCTCGGTTGCCAGCAGTTCCTTCAGTTAGTAGAGTAACCTTGCCATGTAAAACATGGTGCCTATAGCACAGTGGTTAGTGCACCGGGTTGTGGTCCCGGCTACGAGGGTCCGATTCTCCCTAACTAAAGACTTTCCACACGCGAAAGCTTTCCTAGGGATTCGATTGCTCGGTTGCCAGCAGTTCCTTCAGTTAGTAGAGTGACATCACCAAATACATGGTGCCATTAGCACAGTGGTTAGTGCACCGGGTTGTGGTCCCGGCTACACCAGTTCAATTCTGGTATGGCACCCCAGAAGAGAATCTCCCATTAAAACGGGAGGTTCTTTTTTTGGCTAGGACTGGCCAAATTACGACGTATTTCTATTGACAAAACCCCATTTTTCTGCTATACTAAATCGTCAAGATGAAATCTGCTGAATAGCGTCTGCGGCACATATCTATGCGCCTCGGACGCTGTCCAGCAAGGACAGAGCTCACGTTCAGCGGATAGGACAACGGCGGGCTATCAACCCCGCTTGCGTCCGAAGGCCAGGAGGCCATTCCGAGGGAACCAGAGCACGGAGCCAACCATGAAGATCATCAACGCGCGGACCGGCAATCTCCAGGAAATCCCCTTCGCCCTCGGCGAGAAGGGGCGCGGGCGCTGGCTCGAGGAGGTCAAGGTCAGCAACCGGCCCGGACAGGCGCCGACCGGCCCGGACGACGTCAGCTTCTTCGTCTTCGGCCAGGATCGCAAGCACGTGATCCTGACGAACCGCGACGAGAAGCGGGGCATCCTCCTCCGCGTCAACACCTCCGGAGTGTACACGAAGGGAAGCTGCGGCTCGGTCGCCCTCAAGGGCGGGAAGGCCACGCTCCTCACCGAGGGGAGCTGGGCCGAAGGTGACGCCGGTCGCGTGGCGGACGGCCCCGACCAGCTCTGGCACGTCGAGGGTCCCTGCCTGTTCTCCGTCGTCCTCCAGGGCGGCGAGTACAAGGGCATGGGCCACCGCTACCTGATCGTCACCAGGTCCCTCGGGACCGTGATGATCAAGCGGGCGGAGCTGTGCCAGCTCATCGCCACGGACGAGAACCCGGAAGTCACGGAGGTCGCCAAGATGTTCGCGAGCGAACTCCACGAGGACGTGCAGCAGGCGCTGCGCCTCGCGGAGGAGCTCGAGGAGCAGATGGAGACCCCGCAGGCCGAAGTCACGCACTTCTCCGGCGAGTACCGGAGCATCGAGGAGGTGGTCAAGGGCTTCGGCCTCGCGATCCCCGCCGCGATGGGCGACAAGGTCAAGGGTGTCTCCAGCGTGCAGTCGGGCACGCTCCTGCCCGGCTCCAAGGCGCTCGTGGCCCTGGAGATCGGCCCCAGCGGTGGCAAGCGGTACCGGTTCGAGAAGATCTCCGAGACCGGGCTCGCCCGCGTCAAGGAGTCCTGCGAGCGGCCGTACAACCGGGAGTCGGTCCTCGCCATCGTGGAGGATGCCAACTGGCACTCCGCGTGGATCGACTACAAGGACGGGGAGCCCACCGCGTACGTGATCGCGAACGCGGGCGGGATCCACTCGTTCACGCCGAACCCGGAATGGGGCGACCCGATCCGGACGCAGGCGTGGGCGGGCGTCGCGGCTGTCACCCCGGCAGAGGCGGAGTTCCGCCGCGTCTTCAACCTCGGCAACGGGGCCACGAAGACCGGCGGAAACGCCGACGCGGGTGGCGGGTTCGACAGCCCGTTCGCCAAGCTCCGCGACCAGCGCTGGTAGCCGCCCGGAGGTTCTAGGCCTCCGCCACATCGTTCTTTCCCGAGCCGGGCCATCCTAGACGGGCCCGAGCTCACACCCTCCCCGCGATGACAGGGTTCGCGGTACGAGAGGCACTCTCACCCTGACGTCGCCCCGGTTCCAACGCTCGCACAGCGTGGACCGGGGCTTCTTCTTTTCAAAAACATGTTTGATTTCTATACTTCGTCTACCAGTGGCTACAATTTTAATTGCTTCATCGCCATAGTTATAACGTATTATAAGTCACCAACTTGTGAACTTGAGCTGTCCAAAATGCAATATTTGTCTTGGCACACATCTGGAAACGGAGGATGCGTTTAGATTATTTTCGGCGACAAAAGGCGAGAAGCGAACAATTACAATCACCAAAAAGATGCTGGGGGCTCTATATTGCCGCTTGCCTGTTACATTCACCTGCGCGAATCGTCAAATCGTTCATACAATCAATAGCGTTTCCGACTGGTACACATGTACATGCGCAGGAGAAAAGCAGCAAGCAATCGTGGTTCCTTACAGCGCCCGACGACGACAAGGGGAATGGGTCAAACTTGATTTAACCAAAACAATGAGGAGTCTCCGATGTTCGGATGCACGAATGACCTGCATAAATCCTAAATGTGCCGAGGAGATGTTTATGGCTGATTTTTTCAAAACTGGTAGAACGCTTGGAAATAAATATCAACGTGCTGCTGAATGGACAGATTTTTCGGATGGTAAACCAACCATTAGAGCTACAGACGATCCGTCACAAAACTATGTTGACTACGAAATCTAATATCCGTTATCATGTAGATAACAACTTCAGATGACCACTCCTCGCAAATTGTAAGTTTGCGAGAGAAAGGTAACAGCGATCGATAGAAACGACGCTCCCAAATCCACGGCAAAGTCTGTGGTGTGGGACGTCGTTAATATCAAAAAGGCCAAGGCGTTCTGCCAAGGCCTTTTTGTGTGGCTCGAAAACCCAAAGCAAACAAGCAACAAATCAGCGAGGCAGGCGCAACGACCCTCGCGCGATTTTTTGTTGAAATTTGGAGAGAGTATCCAGATTTTGGACGGGCTTTACTTAAAGGCGATTCGCCAGACGATATAGAGACAGCGAAATTGCTATCCACAGAACCTCCATAAAGCTGATTTTACTCAAAGTATGGAATCTATTGAAAAGACACTCAACGACGTTGAGAAGACGTTTTCCACCCCAGTCTACGCCACCGGCGGAGCGATGGTGCGTGAGAATCTTCTCCCGATGGTTACCCGTCTTGAATTCCGCGAAACCCCTATCCGTGATCGCCTCGCCCGTTAAGGGTGGCAACGGTCAGGCCGCATCGTGGAACGTCAT